>DAHUYA010000044.1 GCA_027315445.1 Acidimicrobiaceae bacterium
ACGGTGTCGACACACCGCAGGCCCTGGCGGCCAGCATGCGGGTGGAACGCCTCGAGCTCGAGCTGGCGCCCAACCTCACGCCGCTGGCCGACCCCGCCCAGGGGGGGGACCTGCTCGACCGCGTCCGTGGCCTGCGCCGGAAGATCGCCTCGGAGAAGGGGTTCGCCATCCCGACGGTGCGCACCCGGGACAACATCAACCTTCCCGCGAGCACCTACGCCATCAAGGTCAACGGGGTCGAGGTGGCCCGGGGCGAGGCCCCGCCCGGGCGGATGCTCGCCATCGGCGCCGGGATCGACGCCCTGCCCGGCGAGCCGACCATCGAGCCGGTCTTCGGGCTGCCGGCCAAGTGGATCCCCATCGAGGCCCGCGAGCAGGCGCTGGTGGCCGCCGGGATCACCCCGATCGACCGTTCCTCGGCCATCATCACCCACCTGGCCGAGATCGTGGCGCGGCACGCCGCCGAGCTGCTCGGGTCCCAGCAGGTGCAGGTCCTCCTCGACGCCGTGCGGGCCACCGACCCGGCGGTGGTCGAGGAGATGAAGGGGGCACAGGTCACGGTGACCGACCTCCACCGGGTGCTCTCCTCGCTGCTCGCCGAGGGGGTGCCCGTCACCGACTTCGTCCGGATCGTCGAGGCGGTGACCGAGCGGGCACGCCAGCCCAACCACACGGCGGAGACCCTGGTGGAAGCGGCGAGGACGGCGCTGGGCCCGATGATCACCGCCGCCCACGCCCAGGACGGACAGGTGTCGGTGATCACGCTCGACGCCACCTTCGAGCAGACCCTCGCCAACACCGTGCGGCCGACGGACGGCGGCTCGGTCCTCGGGGTGGAGCCCTTCGTGGTCGAGCATCTGGTCAACGAAGTTCGCCAGCTGGTGGATTCGGCCGGTAAGCTGGGCAAAGAGCCGGTTCTGATCGTGGCGTCCGCGCTTCGTCCGTCCGTCTCACGGCTGTTCGCTGCGGCCCTGCCGCGGCTGGCCGTGTTGTCGATCAACGAGATCGGCAGGCAGGTACAGCTGGAGCGTACCGGGGTGGTGAACGGTGTCAATGCAACGGTCGGTGTATGAGGGCCCCGATCCCGAGCAGCTCCTCCTGCAGGCCTGGAGCGACCACGGACCGTCGGTACGGATCAGCGAACCCGAGGAGCGCCGGCACGGCGGCTTCCTCGGGTTCTTCTCCAAGGTCACCTACCGCATCGAGGTGGAGCCGGTGCCCCCTGGCGAGGCCGGCGACGCCGACGGGTCCGGCGACGGCGCGGTGGCACCCGGCGTCGGTGCCACGGGCATCCTCGGCGCAACCGGGACCCTCCGCGCCGCGGTGCCCGGTGCGGAGTGGTCGGACCCGACCGCCGCGGACGGGGCGGGCGGGACCGACGCCGCCACGGCGCGAAGGGCCGACACCGGCCAGGCGCTCGAGCGCCTGGCCGACGCCACCAAGGACGTGCTGGAGCTGACCGGTGCCCCGCCTCCCACCTTCGACAAGGTGTTGGAGGGGGTGGCGAGCTCGCTCGGCGAGGAGCCCGGCTTCTACCAGCCCAGCCTGCACGGGCAGTCCGTGTCGATCGACGACCTGCTGGGCGGGGACCGGCCCGCTCCCGGGGGCGCCGGTCTCGGCGCCGAGGAGGCCGGCGGTGCGGAGCCCGGGGGCGCCGGGGGCGACCTCGGAGCCATGGGGCTGCACACGGCGGGGGTCGGCACCCACCGGGTCCTCGCCGCCGCGGCGGCCGTGCGCCGGATGGGCAGCGTGGTCGACCTGCTGCGCAACGCCGGCTACCCCGGGGCCCTGCTGCGGCCCCTGGAGCACTTCGCCGACACCGAGGCGACCCTGGAGGCGGCGTTCGCCCTGCTGCCCCCGCCCTCGGCGCCGCCCACCACCGTCGGCAGCCTCATCGCCGTGGCCGGTCCGGGTCAGGCGGCCCGGGACGCGGCCCTGCGGATCGCCAGCGACCTCGGCCTCGACGAGGAGCTGATCGCCCTGGCGTCGCAGTGGCGGGCCGCCCGCACCATCGAACCGGACCTGTTCGTGCGCACTCCCGAGGAGGCGGCCGCCCTCTCGCCCGGCTGGCGGCGCGACCGCGTCGGCCTGGTGGCGGTGACGGCGCCGTTGATCTCCTCCGACCACCGCTGGGCCCGGGACGTGCTGCGGGCCATGCGGCCGTCGGCGGTGTGGGGGGTTGCCAGCGCTACCACCAAGCCGGAGGACATCGTCCGCTGGGCCACCGCCCTCGGCGGGTTCGACGCCCTCGTGCTCGAGGACGTGGCGCACACCTCCACGCCGGCCGCCGTGCTCACGACCGGCATTCCCGTGGCCACCCTCGACGGCCGGCCCGCCACCCCGACCCGGTGGGCGGCAGTGGTGGCCGGCCTGGTGTCGCCCGACGCCGACGAGGAGCCGGGGTGATCCCGGGCGTCCGCCACACCGAGCTGGTCATCCTGGCGGCCATCGGCCTCATGGTGCCGGCTCTGCCGGCCCTCTTCGACGGCGCCCTCAGCCCGACCGCCGCCCTGGTCCGCTTCGCCATCGCCCTGGTGCTGTGCTGGGCCTGCGGTGCGGTGCTCGAGGGCCTGATCGACACCTACGGCCGCCAGGCACGTCAGCGCCAGCTCGAGGAGCGCCTGCGCCAGCTCCGGGCCGCCCACGACGTCCCGCTCGACCCCCACGGCACGGAGCGTCGGGGCGGCCGGCCGCCCGTGGGCGGCTGACCGACGCCGCCGGAGCGCCTGGGCGGAGCCACGACGACCACGCGACCGGGCGCGCCGTCGCTACGGTGTCGTCGGGGAGGCGTCGGGATGCTGGTGCTGCGAAGGCGGTTACACGAGGCGGTGGTGTTCGACGGCGGGCTCTCCGTGTCGCTGTCGTCGCTCGAGGGTCGGCACGCCTGGCTCACCCTCGAAGGACCGGGGCTGCACGCGCCGGTCACCGTGACCACCTACGCCGCGGCGCCCGACCGGGGCCGGCTGGCGATCGCCGGCCCGGTCGCCGTCGAGCGCCGCGGCGGCGACGTGGCGGTGTCGGTGACCGCCGGAACGACCCCCGAGCTGCCCGGGCCCGTGGTGCTGGTGGTCGAGCGTCGCCCGGGTGAGCGGGTGGCCGTCGACGGCCTGACCATGGTGCTGGCATCGATCGACAGCGGCCGGCCCACCTGGGGGATCCAGCTCCCGGCGCTGCCCGGGGACGTGTCGATCACCGTGTTCTCGACCTCGGCGGTCGACGCCCGGCTCGGCATCGAGGCGCCCAGCGAGGTCCGGGTGTACCGCCGGGAGGTCTGGCTCGAGCTGCAGGCGGCCAACCAGGAGGCCGCCGGATGGACGCCCGAGGAGCTGGCGACGCTGTCCCCCGGCGAACGCCCCACGACCGGCTGACCCGGCCGGGGGCGGGTACGGCCGGGGCGGCGGTGCGCGCAGGCCGGCGGTGCGCGCAGGCCGACGGCGCGCGCAGGCCGACGGCGTGCGCAGGCCGACGGCGTGCTCAGGCCGACGGCGTGCTCAGGCCGGGCGGGCGGTCCCGGCGTCGACCGGGATGGCCGAGCCGTAGCCCGAGCCGTCGAGCACCACCTGCAGGCCCCGCATGGTCCGGCGGTTCACCACCAGCGGCCCCATCAGGTTTGCCGTGGGCACCGGGCGGCCCCGCCCGGTGACGAGGACCAGCACCGCCGTCTCCTCGGGCCCGCCCAGCCCGAGAGTCTCCACGTCGTCGGCCGGGATCTCGATCACGTAGTCGTCGAAAAGGACACCGGGGGGCACGACGACGAAGTCGAGCCCGGGTTGATCGATCGAGGACAGGGCGGCGTAGGGCTCGTACCCCGGGCCCAGGCCGTGCACCGCGAAGCGAGTCGAGAGGGGCCAGCCGATCATCGGTCGGGCGAGCTCGATCCCGAGCGGACCGGCGACCGGCGACGGGGCCCGGAGGTGCCCGTCGCCCCCCGGGGCCGGGACAGGGGCGGGCGGGGCCGACAGGCCTTCGTCCGGCGACGGGAGACGGGTGGGCGCCGGGGGCGCTTCCATGGCGGTCAACGGTTCATCCCCTTTCGGGATCGTCCTGCGGTGGCACCGGGTCGGGGTGTCCGTCGCCTCACAGGTACTGGGCCAGTGAGAGGGTGTGCAGCTGCGAGGTGGCGTAGAGGGCGGCCTGGTAGGAGGTCTGCTGCAGCTGCAGGTTGGTGATGGCACCCGCCATGTTGACGTTCTGGAGGTTGCCGAGCTCCTGGGTGAGTGAGGTGACGGCGCCGGTCGCCTGGGTGGCGAAACCCTCCGCGGCCTGCTGGTTGGCACCCAGGACGGCGGCCTGGTTCTGCACCACCTGGATGGCCGCCTGCAGGTTGGCCAAGCCGGTGGTCTGGGCCGTCTGAATGGACGCCTGGGTCCCGGTCTGCAGGTCCTGGGCGATCTGGGCCAGCACCCCCATGTTGCCGGTGGTGTTGCCGAGCAGCCCCGTGCTGCCGGTGCCGAAGATCGCCGGCCCCGTCACCCCCACCCCCACCTGGGTGCCGGGGGCGACGGTGGTGGTGGGCGCGTTGCCGGCACCCAGATAGTTGCCGTTCTGGTCGTAGGCCTGCTGCGGGTCGCCGGTGCCCGAGAAGATGGCCTGGCCGGCGTACTGGGTGTTGGCCAGGTTGACCAGCTGGGACTGGGCCGAGGTGACCTCCTGGGCCACGGCGGCGATCGCTGCCGGGTTGCCGGTCAGGCTGGCCCCGCTGATCCCCTGCACCGCGCTCTCCACCTGCTGGAGCACGTTGAGGATCGAGTTGACGGTCGAGTTGGCCAGGCTCAGCTTGCTGACGCCGGTCTGGGCGTTGGTCGAGTACTGGTTCGCCCTGGTGATCGCCGCCTGCAGCTGCAGGATGTTGGCGGCGGCGGTCGGGTTGTCCGAGGGGACGTTCACCGCGTCGCCGGTCGTGATCTGGTTCTCGAGCTGGGCCAGCGTCGCCTGGTCTGCCGTGAGGTTGTCGATGAATTGCTGGGTCATCACCTGCGGGGTGATGACGATCGGCCCGAGGCCCGAGAGGCCGCTCATACCGCCGCCAACAACGACTGGACCGTGGAGTCGACGATGCTCAGCAGCTTGGCCGACGCCTGGTACACCTGCTGGAACTGCAGCAGGTCGGTCAGCTGGGTGTTCTGGTCCACCCCGCTCACCGCCTGCAGCGCCTGGTCGGCCTGGTTGGCGACGGCCGTCTGCGACGCCACCTGGGAGTTGATCCCCTGGGTCAGGGTCCCGATGCCCTGCACCAGGTTCTGGTAGGCGGCGTCGGGACCGGTCGGCACCGTGCCGAGCTCGGCCATGGCCTGGGCGTTGCTGCCGTCGTTGGCCGCCGCGGGCCCCGTGGTGGTGGCGGCCGCCAGCAGGGTGGGGTCGGCGGCCACCGCCGAGTTGACGGCGATGCCCGCGGCCCCGCTGCCGACGAAGAGGGGCTCGGTGGCCCCCGAGACCCCCGAGGCGGTGTAACCGGCCGCCAACTGGTTGTTCACGGTGGTGGCGAGGGCGTTCGCCACGCCGTTGAGGGTGTTCTGGTACTGGGGGATGTACTGGTTGATCCCGAGCAGCAGCCCGGCGACCGAGCCGCCACTGATCGGCACGGTGACCCCTCCCGGCTGGGCGGTGATGGACGCCGTGCCGCCGCTCACCGACTCGTTCAGCGTGTCGGCCTGGGACCCCTGCACCAGGGTGATGCCGCCGACGGTGACGTCGACGGTGCCGTTCGGCTGGGTCTGGGCGTTCGCCCCGACCAGCTGCGCCAGCTGCCCGACGACGTTGTTCAGCTGGTCGACCAGCTGGTTGGCGCTGGCGCCTGCCCCCTCGGTGCGGACGATGGCCTGGTTGAGGTTGGAGGCCTGGGTGAGGAGGGCGTTCACCTGGCTGACCTGGTCCCCGAGCTGCTGCACGGTGTTGCTCGACAACTGGGTCAGCTGGGTGGCCGACTGGTTGAGGGTCGACACCAGCCCCTGGGCCATGTCGACCACCTGGGTCCGCGGCGCCAGGCTCGACGGAGAGCTGGCGATGCCGTCCCACGCCGACCAGAAGTTGGCCAGCTGGCCGGCGATGCTCGTGTCGGCGACCCCGGTGCTCGACCCGACGGTGCCGGTGCCCAACGGGAAGACGTTCTCGATACCGGTGGCCACCTGCTGCAGCGACGAGAGGTTGGCCAGTGCCCCCTGGGCCTGCCAGGTGTTGGAGGCCAGCAGGGCGTTGTTGGCCTGGGCGATGTCGGTGACCTGCACGCCGTCGCCCACGCCGAGCAGGCCGCCGCCGGGGATAGCCGCCATCTGCGCCGACTCGCTGACGTAGCCGGGCGTGTTGGCGTTGGCGATGTTCTGCGACGTGACCGCGATGGCCGTGTTGGCAGCATCGAGGCTCGAGGCGGCGATGCCGAGTGCGGGGTCCATGGTCAGGCCTTGGCGTTGAGCAGGTTGGCGCTCCCCTCGGCGCGCGAGGGGGCGCCGTCCGGCCGGTAGGAGGATCCCGTGTCGACGCCGAGCAGTGACAGGGCGGCACCCGTCGCCAGGTAACCCCGGGCGAGCATCTTGCGGTTCTCGGTGCAGAGCGTGCTGACCCGGTCGATGGACTGCTGGAGCTCGTCGCGCCCCTGGTCGAAGATGTAGCCCCACGGCTCGGGGGCCGCCCCGGCCACCTCCCGCAAGGTCGACTCGGGCGAGAGCGAGAGGCCGACCGCGGCATCCCCGAGCGAGGCCCGGAAGGCCACGTCGGCCTGCTGCACCTCGGCGATGGCCCCCTCGAGCTCGGCCAGGGTCTCGTCGAGCCACATACTGCGGCCGCCCGACAGCATCATCTGCTGCACCTCGAACTTGAACGCCAGGCGGCGCAGGGCGGCGATCTGCCGCTCGGTGCTGCCGGCCAGGCCCTCGAAAGCCGACTGGGTCACACTGTCCACGTCGGGCTTATCGGCAGACCGGCGGCCCCGGTGAAGCGAAATTCTCCCCGCCGGCCCCGCCGGCGCCGCCGGCGCCGCCCAGGTTGCGGGGCGGTTGGGCGCCCTGCCGGCCAGCCCTGCGCCTACTGCAGAACGAAGGAGGTGAGGTAGACCCCGTCCACCTCGGGCGCTCCGCCGGAAGTCCCGAGCACCCCCTGGAAGTCCTTGAGCAGCGCCGCCTTCAACGCCGTCCGGCCGCTCGCTGGCAGCAACCCGCCGTAGGTCTGCTCGCCCAGCGTCTGGATGGCCGCGTTGAGGAGCTGCGGCTGCTTGAGCCCGACCGTCTTGGTGCTGGCCACCACGGTCAGCTGGAGCTCGATGGTCGTCTGGATCAGGTGCCCGTCGGCCAGGCTGGTCGTCACGCTCCCGAGCGAGTACACCTCACCCGCCGGGACCTTCCCCGGGGCGTAGTGGGGCTTGAGCAGCTTGCCCTTGGCCACGACGCCGACGAGCGCCAGCAGCACCACCACGCCGATGATGATGAAGAGCTTCTTCTTGCTCTTGGGTTTCTGCTCGGCGTCGGTCTCGGCCGAGGCGGTGCCGGAGGCGGGGGCGACCGTCACGGCCCGACCCGCCCGTGGCCGAGGATGACCACGTCGATCCGCCGGTTCATTGCCTGGCCGGCCGGCGTGGCGTTGCTGGCGACCGGGTGGGTCTGGCCGAAGCCGATCGCCTGCAGCCGGGTCATCGGGATCCCGTCGACCGCGCTCAGCCGCTCTGTCACGTCGGCCGCCCGGGCGGCCGACAGCTCCCAGTTCGAGCTGTAGGGGCCGCCGTAGATCGGCTGGTTGTCGGTGTAGCCCTCGACCGCCACGTTGTTCGGGTCACCCCGGATGACCCCGGCGATGGCGTCGACCACCTGGTCCCCCACCACACCGAGGTTCGCCGAGTCGACGGCGAAGAACGCCTTGTCGGCCAGCACCTGCACGGTGACCGCTCGGGTGCTCACCGAGGTGCTGGCGTACTGCGACAGTCCCTGCTGCTGCAGGGTCTGGTTGATCTGCTGGCTGATCTGGGCGAGCGAGGGCGACGAGGCGGCGGCGATCGGCGCGGCGTGCCCGGTGTTGATGACCGAGCGCTGCTGGCTGATGCCCGGATGGCTGGTGAGGTTCGTCTGCTGGAGCAGCCCGTTGCTGCCGCTGGAGGTGATGGGCGACTGGCTGAACGTCTTGGTCAGCCCCAGCTTCAGCTCGAGGAACTTCTTGTTGTTGATGGTGCTGAGGGCGAACAGCACCACGAAGAGGGCCAGCAGCAGGGTGATCATGTCGGCGTAGGTGAGGAGCCAGCGCTCGGAGTTCCCCTCCTCCTCGCCGTGATGGTGCTTGAGGCGCGAGCTCACCGACGGCACCTCCCGTCGTCCCGGGTCATGCTGCCACCTTCTTCTCCTCCGCCTGCTCGCCGCGCGAGGAGGCGGGCAGGAAGGACTCCATCCGCATCCGCACCACCCTCGAGGTGGCGCCCGCCTGGATGGCCAGCAGGCCCTCGAGCTCCATCATCTTCACCCGGAGCTCGAGCTCGCTCGCCCGCTTCAGCTGGTTGGAGATCGGTAGCCACACCAGGTTGGCGGTGAGCACGCCCCACAGGGTGGCGGTGAAGGCCGAGCCGATGGCCGGACCGAGCGAGCCGGGGCTGTTCAGGTGGGCCAGCACGTTGATCAGGCCGATGACCGTGCCCAGGATGCCGAGGGTGGGGGCGAAGCCGCCCATGTCCGAGAAGACCTTGGCGCCCATCCGGTGGCGGTCCTGCACCGCCGTGATGTCGCTCTCGAGGATCTGGCGGATGTCCTCGGAGTTGTTCCCGTCCACCGCCAGCTGCACCCCGCGCCGCAGGAACGGGTCCTCGATGTTCTCCGACTCCTTGTCGAGGGCCAGGATCCCGCTGCCCTTGGCCAGCGAGGCCAGGCGGACCATCTCCTCGATCGCCAACTGCACGTCGGAGGGGTTCGCCCTCGTCGCCTTCTTCAGGATCGGGCGGATGGACTTGACGTCGCTCTTCATGTAGCCGGCGGTGCCCGCGAAGAAGGTCCCGCCGAACACCAGCAGCATCGGCGACGGCTTGAACAGCACCGCGGGGTTCCCCCCGTCCATCACCATCGAGACGACCAGGCAGAACAGGGCGCCACCGATCGCCATGGAAGTCCAGCGATCCTTCATGTGACGTCCTCGTGGCCGCTCGGTGGCTGCCCCTGCTCGACCAGGTGGAGCCCCACCTCCGCCGACGGCACGGCATCGGACGGTGGGAGCGGCAGCGCCAGCAAGCGCTGGGCCATCGACCGGACCTCGGCCCGGTCCGCCCGGCAGAGGCGCACGACCTCGTCGACCGTCTCGCTGACGATGTAGCGCACGCCGTTCACCAGCGTGACGTGGGTCTCGTTGCCGCCTTCGACGCGCTCGATCAGCTCGCCGTTGATGGCGAGCGGTTCCCCGTGCACGTTGTGGACGACGATCATCGCACTGCCTCCTCGACCTGGCACCGGGGGTGGCCCGCGTCAGGGGTGGCCGTTCGGCCCCGGAGGGAGGGATCGGCACGCCCGCGGCGAAGCTTGAAGGGATACTGGCCGCGGTTCCTCTGCGCAGAATCGACAGGGGTCCACCGATTCGCGGACGCAAATGGATAATGTCACCCCCGTTGCAGCCTGCCGGTTCGGCGCCAGCAGAGTTCGCATGCGGCCGCCGAACCGGGGCGCACTGGTGCAAGGAGCCGGAGGAGGGGTGCCCCGTTGGCGGTAGGTGACGTGTCGGCGAACCAGACCCCGGCACCCGGCCCGGCGAACACCACCAGGGAGCGCCGGCGGCGCCCCGGGCAACCGGCCGCCGCCTCCCTGAGCCTGCTCCCCGGGGGCGGAGCCGCGGCACCGGCGGCGCGGGACCGGGACTCGGCAAAGGGGCGACCCGGGGCCACCGACACGGCGGAGCTCTGGCGGCAGTTCACCGAGGCACGGGACGAACGCGCCCGTGCGGAGCTGATCGTGGCCCACATGCCGCTCGTCCGGTTCGTGGTCTCGCGCCTGCTGCCGTCGATGCCCAGCCACGTCCATGCCGACACCCTGGTCGACTACGGCGTCCTCGGGTTGATGGAGGCGGTCGACCGGTTCGACCCCGGCCGCGGTTTCCGGTTCGAGACCTTCGCGGTGCCGCGGATCCGGGGCGCCATCGTGGACGAGATCCGTTCCATCGACTGGACCCCTCGTTCGGTCCGCTCGAAGGCGAGGGCCATCGCCTTGGGGCGTGAGGACCTCGAAAGCGAGCTCCACCGCACGCCGTCCCATGGCGAGATCGCCGCCCGCACCGGCCTCACCACCACCGAGATCGAGCGGGTGCTCTCCCAGATCCAGCAGGGCACCGTGACCGAGCTCGACGAGAACCTGCCCCACTCCGACACCGACAGGGCGTCGGACCCGGCGGCTGCCTACGAGTACAAGGAGGAGCTGCGCGTCCTCCACGACGCCATCGCGCAGTTGCGGGACCGCGAGCGGCTGGTGGTGGAGCTCTACTACTTCGAGGACTACACGCTCAACCAGATCGCCGCCGTCCTGGGCGTGACCGAGGGGCGGGTCTCCCAGATCCACTCCCGTGCCATCGGCAATGTCATGTGGCGCATGCGTGCCTGGACCCGGCCGCCGCTCCCCGCCCGCGAGGAGCTGGCCGAATCCGGGTAGGGGCGCCCCCTGCACGTGGACGCGGGCCGGGCGGCCGGCCGCGGACGCCCGACACCCGGGGGCGGGAGGAACGGCCGGGCCACGTTGCCTTGCCACAATGTCCCGATGAGCCTCGACCAGTGGAGCGCCGTCGATCACTACATCTCCGAGCTGCTGGTGCAGGAGGACCCGGCGCTACAGGATGCACTCGAGGAGAGCCGCCGGGCCGGACTCCCTCCCATCAGCGTCTCGCCCGCCCAGGGCAAGCTGCTCCACCTGCTGGCCCGGGTGACCGGGTGCCGCTCGATCCTCGAGATCGGCACTCTCGGCGGCTACAGCACCATCTGGCTGGCCAGGGCGCTGCCGGCTGACGGCAGGCTGGTGACCCTCGAGATCGACCCCCGGCACGCCGAGGTCGCCCGGGGGAACCTCGACCGGGCCGGCGTGGCCGACCGGGTGGAGATCCGGGTCGGCGCGGCCGCCGACAGCCTGGACGGGCTGCACGGCGAGGGGACCGGGCCGTTCGACCTGGTCTTCATCGACGCCGACAAGCCGGGCAACCCGGGCTACTTCGGCTGGGCGCTGCGGCTCACCCGTCCGGGCAGCCTGATCGTGGTGGACAACGTGGTGCGCAACGGGACGGTGGTCGACGACACCAGCGACGACCCCACCGTGCTCGGGACCCGGCGGGTGCTCGAGATGATGGCGGCTGAACCCCGGGTGAGCGTCACGGCCGTCCAGACCGTGGGCAGCAAGGGCTACGACGGGTTCGCCCTGGCTCTCGTCGTGCCCGGCTGACCGATCGTCGCCGGCTCCGCCATGGGGGCCCGGGCAGCCCGAGGTTCGGGAAGCTGCGGGGGTTCGAAGAGGACCTGTGGAGGGCCGCCACGCGACGGCCACCGGAGGGAGGCCCGCAACCTGCATTCCGGCGTTCTGCGTTCCGTTCGGGCTCCGGTCGGTTCCGGATCCCGGGGAGAGGTCATGTCGGCGGATCACGGCTTTCGGGTCACTCGTCGCACTCGCCCTGGGGTCGGTGACCTTCGTCACCACGGGCATCGACCCCGGTCCGGCCGGTGCCGCGACTGCGGTGACGTTCACGGTCGACACCACGGTCGACACCAACACCGTGGCGCCGGCGGGCGGGAGCTGCGTCGACGCGAACGGGCCGTGCAGCCTGCGGGCGGCCGTCGAGGTGGCCGACGCCGAGCCGGCCGGGAGCGCCGTCACCAGCCTGCCCGGGCGCCGGGCGTCAGCGCCGGGCGTCAGCCCCGGTCGCCCTCGCTCACCCAGTCGCGGGTGAGGGAGAGCCAGAAGGCCAGCCCTGCGTAGCGGCCGTAACGGCGGAACCGGCGCTCGATGGTCCGGTCGGTCGCCGCCCGCCCGTGCAGCTTGGCGTAGGTCGGCCTGGTCCACGAGTCGAGGATCAGCCGGCGGTACCGCCCGAGGGAGATCAGCATGACGTGGGCCGCCGCGTACGGCCCGACACCGGGCAGGGCCAGCAGCCGCCGCTCGACCTCCTCGTCGGGGAGCGCCGAGTCGGTCAGTGCCTCGAGGTCCAGCCGGCCCTCGGCCACGTCGGTGGCGAGCGCCCGCAGGTAGGCACCGCGGTAGCCGGCCCTCGCCACCTCCTGGTAGAAGCCCGCTCCGGCCTCCGCCATGGCCGCCGGCGTCGGGAAGGCCCGCCGGCCGTCCGGGGACACCGCACCGAGCTCGCCGACCAGGGCGTCCGTCATGCGGACGGTGGCCGACCACGCGCAGTTGGTCGTGCAGATGGTCTTGACCACGTCCTCGAAGACGGTCGGGCTCCGCAGCATCCTCCCGGCGCCGGTCACCGACCAGCCCAGGGCCGGGTCGCCGGCCACCAGGTCGTAGAAGGGGGAGAGGTCCTCGTCGAGGCGGAGGACGTGCCGGGCGGCAGCCAGCAGGCGGCGGCGGGCGGCGGGATCGACGGGCGGGTTCTCGGTCTCCACCACCGCGTGCCGGCCGCTCGGGCGCACCCGGAGCGTGCACGCCCCGCCGTCGACCACCAGGGTGGTCTCGAGGGTCCAGCGCTCGAGGTCGACCCGCTGGGGGGCCAACATGGCGACCCCGTGGGACGCCAGCGTCCGCCGGAGCTCCACCGGCTCCTGGCCGGCACCCACGAGCCGCAGCCGGCCGACCGTCTCCACGGAGCACCATTGTGGCCGTCGGGCCCGGCGGCCGGGCGTTCGGGCGTCCCACTGCCCACCGCGCCTCCCGTGCCTCCCCCCTCCACCCTCCCCCCCGGGGGGCCCGGTGCGCCTCCGTCCTCGCTCCCGCACCCCGGACCCGTGCCACCCGTTTCGATATCCTGCGCACCGACATGGTGGGAGGGATCGCCGGCCCGTGACGATCGTGCTCGACGACACCCGCCCGCCCGCCCGGCTCCCGCACCCGGCACGCCGGACCCGAGCCCTCCCCCGCCCCGTGGGGGTGGCCGGCCGGTGAAGCAGCTCCGCGTCCATGGCCCGAACGACGTCCGACTCGACGACCTCCCGCCGCCGGACCCCGGCCCTCGCGACGCCCTGGTCCGCGTCGCCGCCTGCGGCATCTGCGGGACCGACGTGTCCTTCGTCCACATGGGCGGCATCACAGGAGAGCCGATGGCCCTCGGCCACGAGATGTCCGGGATCGTGGAATGGGTCGGCGACGAGGTGGCGGGCGCCGCCGCCGGGGACCGTGTCATCGTCCACCCGGCTGACGAGGAGTTCGGCCGGATGGGCAGCGGTGCCCCCGAGGGCGGGCTCACGCCGATGCTCCTCGTGCGGGGGGTGGCCAAAGGAGGGCGGCTCTTCGCCGTGCCCGACGGCATGCCCTTGGAGGTGGCGGCCCTGGCCGAACCGCTCGCGGTGGGCATGCAGTCGGTGAACCAGGCCGAGGCGGGGCCCGGTGACCGGGTGGCCGTCTTCGGGTGCGGCCCCGTCGGGCTCATGGCGATCGCCACCCTGGCCGATCGCGGGGTCGGCGACGTCGCGGCGATCGACCTCAGCCACCGGCGCCTCGAGCTGGCGACCCGGGTCGGCGCGGCCCACGCGCTCGACCCTTCGGAGGTGGACGTGTGGGCCGAGCTCTCCCGGCTGCACGGCACGGCGCCGTTCATGTTCGGCCCGACGCCGGCGACCGACGTCTTCATCGAGGCCTCCGGGTCGGACCGGGTGATCGGGGAGATCCTGCGGAAGGGTCGCTTCGGCGGCCGCATGTCGCTCGTCGGGCTGCACTACCAGCCGGTGCCCACCGACTTCGTGCAGGTCCTCATGAAGCAGTTCACCATCCGCGGGTCGTTCGAGTACCCGCCGCGGTTCGAGGACGCCATCGAGCTGCTGGCCCGGCGGGACCTCTCGACGCTCATCACCCACACCGTGGCGCTCGCCGAGTTCCCTCGTGGGTTGGCCCTCCTCGAGGGGTCCAAGGACTGCGGGAAGGTCATGGTCACGATGGACGGGGACTGGTGACGAACAAGCTGCGGTTCGACTTCGGCGGCACGTCGGTCCTCGTCACCGGCGGGACGAGCGGCATCGGCCACGCCGTCGCCACCGCGTTCGCCGGGGCCGGCGCCTCGGTCGCCGTCACCGGCACCCGGGCCTCGGCCGCCGAGTACGAGCGCGACCTGTCGGCCTTCTCCTACCGCCAGCTCGAGATGCGCGACCGCGGGGCGGTCGACGCCCTGGCCGCCGGGCTCGACCGTCTCGACGTGCTGGTCAACAACGCAGGGGCGAACTTCCCCGACGGGCGCGACGAGTGGGACCCCGACGGGTTCTCGGCCGCGCTCGCCCTCAACGTCGAGGGCGCCATGCGCCTCACCGTGGGGTCGCGCCGGGCCCTCGCCGCCAGCTCGATGGCCGGCGGGGCCAGCGTCGTCAACCTGGTGTCGATGACCGCCTTCCGGTCGACGACCATCGTGCCCGGCTACTCGGCCGCCAAGGCGGCCCTGCTCGCACTCACCCGCAACCTGGCGGCACACTGGGCGGCCGACGGCATCCGGGTGAACGCGGTCGCCCCGGGGCTCGTCGACACCCCGATGACGGCGCCCATGAAGGGGCTGCCCGGGCTGCTCGAGGCCGAGGTCGGCCGCGGGTTCGTCCCCCGCATGGCCGTCCCCGAAGAGGTTGCGGCGGCCGTCCTCTTCCTGTCGAGCGACGCGTCGTCCTTCACCACCGGCTCGGTCCTGGCCGTCGACGGCGGCTATCTCGCCCGCTGAGGCGGACTCGGGTGCCCGGCGAGATCCACATCGACGACCTGGCCTCCCCGGTCCTCAACGAGGTCCAGCGCATGGCGATCGAGTACGGCGAGTCGAGGCACACCGAGCTGTCGGTCGACGCGGTCCGCGAGGAGGCGGTCGCCCGCACCGGGCTCGTCGACTTCGGGCCGGACGACTTCCGCGAGCGACTCGGGCTGCAGCTGGCCGAGATGGACGCCGACGAGGAGCGCACGGGCATCGGCCGGATGATGATGTTCGGCGACTGCGCACGCTACGCGGCCAACCGCCTCTTGATCCGCGACCTCCTCCGGCGCCACCCGGAGATCCTCGAGATCCCGATCGAGCGGCCCGTGATCGTCGTCGGACTGCCCCGTTCGGGCACCACCCACCTGGTGAACCTGCTGGCCGCCGACACCCGGTTCCGCTCGATGCCCCTGTGGGAGGCCTACGAGCCGGTGGCCAACCCCAACGAGGCGACCGAGGTCGGCGGCGTGGATCCCCGATGGACCCGCTGCGACAGGGCCTGGCAGGCGATGCAGGCCGCGGCGCCGTTCGTGGCGGCCATGCACCCGATGGAGCCGGACCACGTGCACGAGGAGATCGAGCTCCAGCTCCCCGATTTCTCGAGCTACAACCTCGAGTGGGTGGCCCGGGCGCCGAAGTGGCGCGACCACTACCTCGCCCACGACCAGGCACCCCACTACGCCTACATGAAGACGGTGCTGCAGATCATGCAGTGGCACCGCCCGCGGGAGCGATGGGTGCTCAAGTCGCCACAGCACCTCGAGCAGCTGGGCCCGCTCCTCGCCACCTTCCCCGACGCGACGTTCGTGGTGACCCACCGCGACCCGGTGGCGGTGGTGCAGTCGACCATCACCATGGCCTGCTACGGGGCCCGCACCGGGTACCGTACGACCCGGCCCGAGTGGTACCGCGACTACTGGACCGAGCGCATCGGTCGCCTTCTCGACGCCTCGCTGCGCGACCGGCACCTCCTCCCCTCCGACCGCACGGTCGACGTGCTGTTCCACGACTACATGGCCGACGAGGCCGCCGTGCTCGAGGCGGTCTACCAGTGCGCCGGCATCGAGCTCACCGGCCGGGCCAGGGCCGAGATCGCGGCCTACCAGGAGGCCCACCCCAGGGGCAAGGAGGGCCGGGTCGTCTACGACCTGCGCCGCGACTTCTCCACGACGCCCGACGAGGTGCGGTCACGGTTCGAGGCCTACCTCGGGCGCGTCGACGTGCGAATCGAGGTGCGATGAACATCGAGGACCGGGTGGACGAGCTGATCGACACCCGCCCGGGGAAGGAGCTCCTCCGCCCGGCCTACGACGACCCGGCCCACCCCGTCGGCGAGGCCATCTTCCGCTCCGGGGGGACCACCGCCGCCTACCTCCTGCTGACCGACGGGGGCCGGGTGATCGTCAACACCGGCATGGGCTTCGAGGCACCGCACCACAAGCGGGTCTTCGACGCCATCCGGCCGGGGCCGACCCACTACATCGTCACCACCCAGGGCCACGTGGACCATCTCGGCGGTGTCGACCTGTTCAGGGAGCCGCGAACCGTCTACGTCGCCCAGGCCAACAACCGCGCCTGCCAGGCCGACGACGCCCGCATCCGCGCCCTGCGCATGCGGACCGCCGGCATCTGGTTCGACACGCTGGGCACGGACGCCCGACGGATCGCCGGGCAGAACCCGGGGGTCTCGATGCGCCAGTCGGAGCCGACGCCCGACGTCACCTTCGACGAGAGGCTCGGCATCGACGTCGACGGGCTGCGGATCGAGCTGCTCGCGGCCGTGGGCGAGACCGTCGACAGCCTCGTCGTGTGGCTCCCGGAGCAGCGGGCCGCGCTGGTCAGCAACCTCTTCGGCCCGCTCTTCCCGCACTTCCCGAACCTGAACACGATCCGGGGCGACCGCTACCGGTTCGTCGAGCCGTACCTGCAGAGCGTGCGCAAGGTCCGCCAGCTCGGGCCCGAGGTGCTGATCACCGGTCGCCACGAGCCGATCGTCGGGGCCGAGCTGATCGACGCCTCGCTCCAACGGCTGCACGACGCGGTCGAGTACGTGCACCGGCGTGCCCTCGAGGGGTTCAACGCGGGCATCGACGTCTGGACGCTCATGGAGCAGATCCGGCTCCCCCCCGAGCTCCGTGTCGGCCAGGGCTACGGCAAGGTCTCGTGGGCGGTGCGGACGCTCTGGGAGACCTATGTCGGGTGGTTCAAGCTCCAGTCGACCACCGAGCTCTACCCGGACTCCTCCGGTGCCGCGCTGGCCGAGCTGGTCGACGCTGCCGGCGCCGAGGCGGCGCTCGAGCGGGCCGAGGCCGCGCTGGCCCGGGGCGATGCCGTCCTGGCCATCCGGCTGGGGGAGGTGGTGGCGACCGCCGGCGCCGACCGGTCACGCGTCCGGGCGCTCATGGCCGGCGCCCACCGGCATCTCCTCGGAGAGGGCGGCGCCAATTTCTGGGAGAGCGGCTGGCTGTCCGATCAGCTCGGCCGCTGGGAGGACGATTGACCCGGGGCGGGCGCAGCCGCCCCGGCGAGCGACCGGGCCCGGCGTGCGAGGAACCGGTTCAGCGCCCGCGGCCGGCCCGGTAGCGCTGCGGGCTCGCCTCGTTGTCGGCGGCCTCGATCCGGGACTGCGCGTCGCTGAGCCCCGCCCGGGCGGCTCGGCCGTCACCCGCCTGGGCCTGCACCACGTCCCCCGGCAGGGGAGGCAGCCCGAAGCTCGAGTAGACGACCTTGCGCGGACGGTCGACCGGGGGGTGGGCACGGTGGAGCGTGTCGGAGCAGTGCAACGTGACGTCGCCGGTCCGCGTCTCGAGCATCCGGGGACGCAGGTCGAGCCGGGGGTCGCGCCCGGCCGCCATGGTGTTGGCCCGGTGGCTGCCCGGGACCACGCCGAGGGCGCCGCTCCTGCGGTCGGCGCCGGTCACCGAGATGCCGCACGTCAAGCGGTTGCACATGTAGGAGTGCTTCCCCTGGCCGCAGTCCTTGTGCCACGGCAGATCGGACAGGCCGCGGACGATCCCCAGGGGCTTCACGAGGCCTTCGGCGCCCCCGCCGTGCCGGTGCCCGTCGTCGGTGAGGTCGCCGATCCACCGGAAGCGAGGGTCGTCGAGCAGGGCCCGCAGGACCGGCGACTTCTCGTCGAAGAACAGCACCCGCACCGGCTGTTCCACCCCGTGCTCGTCGGTCGCCCACCACGACTCGCCGTCGTCGGGCGTGGCCCTCGCCATCCACTCGTCGACCTCGGCGCTCAGGGCGGTCATCTCGGAGTCCTCGAACACGCCGCGCAGGTGGAGGAATCCCGCCTCGTGGAGGAAGTGGGCCATGAGGCGGCGGTCGTCGTCGAGCGTGAACGTCCGGTCGAGGTCGAGCCCACCCCCGTCGAGATCGACGAACGTCACGTCTCCGGCCTCGTGCACCTTACGCCCGTCGAGCAGCGCACGCAGCACCGGCTCCCAGCCGATCCAGTCGTTGATGCTCCCGACGGTGATCTTGACCCGAGCCGTCATCGCCAGGCCCATGGTCGACTGCACGTCCTGCACGAGGTCGGAGAGAGCGTCGGCCGCCATGACGGCGATCACCCCGGCCGTGCTGAGGTCCGGGCGCAGCGCCAGGGTGCCCGACACCGCCTGCAGCGTGACACCACGGCCCTCGACGTCGAGGCCGAGGGGCGGGAGCGCCTGGTGGTCGGCCCCGCGGCCCGCCAGGTCCCCGTGGGCGGCGATCGCATCCGCCAGGACGGCGTCGAGCGTCTCGTCGCGCGGGAGTGCACGAACATCCTTCGCCAGTCGCGTGCGGACGTCGATGGACATGGCACCTCCGGGTCGGCACCATCTTCACATGCCGGCCACCTGCCTGCTCACCGGCCGTTCGGGTCCCGATGCCGCCGGGCTCCCGACCACTCCTCCCTCCGAAGCGGCCGGGTGAGGCCGGGTCGGCCTCCCCTGAGCTCGAGCGGCTGGAGACGGGGTCGATGCGAGAGCCGTCCTTCATGGAGACGTCGTACAGCGTCAGTACGGCGGGGCCCGTGGCACCGGTCGCATAGGCCATCTCGGCTTCGAAGGGGCCGCCGGTCGGGGTGATCACCCGGACGCACATGGCCTCCGTGGCGCGAACCCCTTCCCCTGGTCGTCCGGCGCGCCCCTGCCATGTGCGCTCGCGTCGAGTGAAGACCGTCCCGCTCCTCAACCATCCCGTGGTGGCGACACCGTAGAGTTGGAGCGACTGATCGGGTGCCGGGCTGAGAGCGACCGTACGAAGAGGAGCATGGCGATGCGCCACACGTGCGAGGCCGAGGTCTTGATCGAGCGGCCGCCCGAGGCGGTGTGGGCGGTTGTGGCCGATGTCACGCGGGTGGGCGAGTGGAGCGGCGAGTGCCGCGGCTGCCGGTGGGAGGAGGGTGCCACCGAGCCGGTCGCCGGCGCCCGCTTCCGGGGCCGCAACCGCAGGGGCGGCCTCCGCTGGACCCGGCTCAACGAGGTCATCGTCGCCGACCCTCCCCGTGAGCTGGTCTGGCGGACCGTCCCGAGCGGTCCGTACCCGGACTCGGTCGAGTGGCGGCTCACTCTGCATGCCGAGGGAGCTGCCACCCGGGTCACCGAGTCCTACCGCATCGTGCGCATTCCGAAAGTGATGGAGTGGGTGATCTCGACGTTCTTCCCTCCACACCGCGATCGGACGAGGGACCTGCAGAAGGACCTCGGGCGTCTACGGGCGCTCGTCGACGAATCGGGTGAGGCCACTCCTTGCCATCGCGAGCGACGCCGGACCCGGTAGGGCCCGACCTCAGCGAGTGACGCGTCGGCGATCTGGGCGAAATGGTCGGCCGGGTCAGGCTGGTCCCGGACGCGTCGGTCCCGGACGCGCTGGTCCCGAACGCGTCGGTCCCGAACGCGTCGGGTGACGGACCACAGGGCATCCCAACGCCGGTCGGAGGCGCAAGGATCCGCGGGCACCTCCTCCGGTCACAGGGTCGGCCGGAGGACCGTCAGTCATCCTCGAGATCCCGATCGGTTCGGCACGCCGGCGTACCGCCGGGAAGACGGTGTCGATGTCGGGCGACGAGAGGGTAGAGCAATCGACCCACCCAGCGGCCTGGGGGCAGTAGCAGCGCGGTGCCCAGCCGAGCCCAGGGCTCACGACAGCTACGAAGAGCCTTGCCAATCGCCAGCTCCGCAGCGAACCGTTCACCGCCGGGCTCGACCCACCATGCCGACCTGGTCACTTGGTCGGTGGTCAGGCCCAGGTGCTCCAACCCCTCGTCCCCCAGGGCTTGCCACGGAACCGCTTCCGGTCCGCTGTCGGGCCACTTGCCTTTCACCCAGTTGGCCGATGACGTGCAGAAGCCACAGTCCCCGTCGAACACGAGGACCGGGGTCGTCACGGGGCTCACCGCCGAGTTCACGGCGCGCCCGCCGGTCGTCGATCGGCCATGGAATCTGGTCCTCTACGCTGTCGGCCCGGTCGCCTGGCGGCAGACGGGCGCCTCCGACGGTGACCGGACCGGGCTCTGGAAGTCCGGCAGTCCCTCGCCTCGCGATCGTAATTCGAGGAGTGGCTCGGAGCGACATGATGGTGTCGCTCACCGAGCAGTGCTTCCGGGGGCACCGACGGCCGGATCGACCGACGCTGCTCTTCCCGCACGCGGCCGCGATCGCTCACCCATCCCGCGGGCACCCGGTGACAGACATTGCGCCCGTGCTGCTTCGGAGCGGGACCGAGATGGGGTGACCCCGATCCGTCGGGGTCGTGGTGCGATATCCCGTCCACGTCCGCGAACGAGCACTCTCCAGGGAATTCGAACGTCGCGAGCCATCTCCGTTGGCGACCGGATGGGGGAGCACTCCGTCCGAGCACCGGCTCATCGTCCGTCGACGCCCGGCTACGGCTGACGGCCAAAAGCCGGGTCGACCCGTCGGAGCTACCGGCAGGACGTGTAGGGTAACCGGTTCCATGGGCTACGCGACCAGCGAAAGGACGCGCGTCGGTCCCGCGTCCCCGACGCACCTTTTCGACCTCGCGCGGCGCGCTGGCCTCGTCACGGGCGGGACCCGCGGCCTGGTCGAGCGAACGGCCACCGCCAACGAGATGATCGGGCCCGCCCTGTTCCTCGTCGCCGACGCGGCCAGCTACGTGACCGGTCAGGTACAGATCGCCGACGGCGGTCCCGTCCCGGGGAGGTAATCAGCGATGCGCACACCCATCTGCGACCGGCTCGGGATCGAGTTCCCGATCTTCGCGTTCAGCCACTGCCGCGACGTGGTGGCCGCAGTGACCAACGCCGGAGGCTTCGGCGTGCTCGGCGCGCTCGCCTACGAAGCCCCCAGGCTCGAGCTCGAGCTGAATTGGATCGACGAGCACGTCCGCGGCCGGCCCTACGGCGTCGACTTCGCCATGCCGGCCAAGTACGTCGGTCAGGGGGGCGGGGAGGAGGCGAGCCTCGATCACCTCATGACGCTGGTCCCCGAGGGGCACCGCCAGTTCGTGCACCGGGTCCTCGACGAGGCCGGCGTCCCGCCGCGTCCCCCGGACGCCGACGAGCGACCCGTCAAGGCGGCCGGCCTCAACGTGGACGCCGAGGGCCCCGACCAGCTGGCGGTCACGCTCAGCCATCCCGGCGTGAAGATGGTCGTCAACGCACTCGGACCGCCGCCCAAGTACGTGCTCGACCAGTGCCACGAGGCCGGGCTGCTCGTCGGCGCTCTCGTCGGGTCGCGCCAGCACGCCGAGCGCCAGGCCACGCTCGGCGTCGACGTGCTGGTCGCTCAGGGCACGGAGGCGGGCGGCCACTGCGGCGAGATCTCGACGATGGTCCTCGTGCCGCAGGTCATCGACGCGGTGGGACCAGGCGTCCCGGTGCTGGCCGCAGGCGGGATCGCCGATGGCCGGCAGATGGCCGCGGCAATGGCACTCGGCGCCCAGGGCGTGTGGACCGGGTCGGTGTGGCTGCTCACCGAGGAGGCCGACGTGGCTCCGGAGGTGACCGACAACATGCTGGCGGCGACGTCCCGCGACGCCATCCGATCGAGGGTCATGACCGGGAAGCCGGCCCGCCAGCTGCGGACGGCGTGGACGGCGGCCTGGGACCGCCCCGACGCCCCGGACCCGCTCCCGATGCCGCTGCAGGGCATCCTCTACGCCGAGGCGGCATCCCGGTTCAGCCGGGCCCACATCAAGGATTTCGCCGGGACACCGGTGGGCCAGATCGTCGGCAGCATCGATCGGGTGCGGCCGGCCAGGGACGTCGTGATGAGCATGGTCGAGCAGTGGATCGAGACGGTCGAGCGCCTCGACGCGTTGACGGCCAGCTCCTGAGCGACGACCCGCGCTACCAGCGGCTGCTCGAGGCGACCCGTGAGGCGGCGGCCCGCGGCGGCTACGACGCGATTCAGATGCGTGACGTCGCGGCCGCGGCTCGTCTCGCTGGCGACCGTCTACCAGTACTGCGCCTCCAACGACCACCTGATCACCTTGGCCCGGGCGGTGAGCTCGTCGAGGATGGCCTCGAGCTCGGCCATCTCGGCTCAGGGCCTCGTAGCGCCGGGCGAG
>DAHUYA010000014.1 GCA_027315445.1 Acidimicrobiaceae bacterium
CGGGAACGTCCTCGGCCACCACCCCGCCCCCGACAACCATCACGACCGCGGTCCCTCGCAACAGGACCTCCACGGGTCAACCGACTTCGAGGGCGACCGGCACCAGCGGCGGCTGATCGCCGCTCGCTGCCGCGAGGGGGCGCGCGGAAGTGACGGCGCCCGACGGTGGCGCCGGATCTGGGCGGGATCATTTCGCTCTCGGTCGCAATCGGTTTGCCGGTCCCTTCCAGGTGGGCGACGGTACGGAGATCATCCGCTGCCCCTCGGGGCCGACGAAGGTCAGCTCCCCGCTGGCCTCGCCCTCGATGTTCCACCCGCCCTCATGGCATCGGTGGTGGTCCCGGACACAGAGGGTGACCAGGTTCGACAGATCGGTGGCCCCGCCGTTGGTCCACCAGCGGATGTGGTGGGGGTGGGTGAACCGGCGATACCCGCAGCCCGGGAAGCGACATCCCTGGTCCCGTCGGGCAATCTCTCGCCGCTGGGCGGTCGTCGGGTCCCGTCGTGCCCGGCCCAGGTCGAGGCAGCAGCCGTCGTCCTCGGCCGAGACGGTGATCCGGGCGTCGCAGGCCAGCCGGTGGGCCGTGGCGGCGGCCACGGGACCGAGACACTCGAGCTCGGCTTCGCCCTCCCCGCCGAGGAGCAGCGAGAGATCGGCGTGGAGCACCACTGTCGGCCGCTCGGGGTCACCGTGGGCAGACAGGTCGGCTTGGCACAGCTGCACCAGTGCGTCCGCCAGCCGCTGCGGGAACGGGGCGTAGGCACCGGTGACCGGGTCCTTGCCGAAGGCCGACGCGAGTCGGCCGAGCGTGCTGTGCACGGTGGCGAAAAGGTCCGCCGGCAGCTGGCCCTCGATCGTGCCGCCGCCTCGACGTGCTCGGAGGCAGAGGCGACGGCTCTCGAACTGGCCGCGAGCCTCCTGGTCGCTGATCCTGCGGGCCCGCCGGGCCACGTCTTGCGCCTGGGCAGCGGACCAGCAGGGTCCGTTCTGCGCCAGCTGGGCGTCCGTGTCGGGCTGCGCCACCTGCGCGAGCGGGCGCAGCTGGTCGAAGGAGAGATCCCCGCGCTCGTAGGAAGAGGACAGGTGCGGAAGATCGGTCAAGTTGCTGGCCGCTTCGACCCAGTCCCTGGCGGTCGGGTAGGCGACCTTGCAGCGGGCCATGAGCCACGAGACCATCGACGGCGCGCCCTCCGCTCGCCAGACTTCACGGCGGTCGAGCTCCGCCACGAGGTCGAGGAGCCGGCGGTGGGCGGCGGTCATCGCCCGGTGCGAGCACAACAGGCCTTCGACCAGTTGTTCGGGCGGGCAGTCGGAGCACGGCTGACCGGTGCCGCTGTGGGTTCCTGCATCTGCGTCGAGACGGGCCGGTCCCGGGTCGGTGGGCTCGTTGGCCGGCGCCATGGTCGAAGACTGTCAGGAGGTTGTGACTCACCGGCCTTGCGAAGTCCGCCTGTTGTGGATCGCCACCCGCGCCGACGATCGGGTCCAGCCATCGATGTCGGCCTTCGGAGCCATGCAGCCGGGTTGGGGCGGGGCCCGACGGGAGGCGCGGTGTCAGAGGTGCGTTGCCCGACGGAGGGCGGTGTCACAGGGCTGGCGGGTGGCAGCCCGCGGCGGGTCAGGTCGTGGCCAGCATCCGCTCGAGCGCCACCTTCGCCCAGGCGGCGGTGTCGGGGTCGACGGTGATGCGGTTGCGCACCTCGCCCTCGACCAGCCCCTCGAGCACCCAGGCCAGGTGCGGAGGGTCGATCCTCGACATGGTCGAGCACGGGCAGACCAGGGGGTCGAGGCACACCACGGTCTTGTCGGGGTGCTCGTCGTGGAGCCGTTTGACCAGGTGGATCTCGGTCCCCACCCCGATCACCGACCCCGCTGGGGCTTCGTCCACCGCCCGGATGATGAAGTCGGTCGACCCCGCCAGATCGGCCGACTCGACCACGTCGTGGGCGCATTCGGGGTGGACCACGACCAGGCCGTCGGGGTGGTCCTCACGGAAGGCGGCGACGTGTTCGGGGCGGAACCGCTGGTGCACCGAGCAGTGGCCCCTCCACAGGAGGAGGGTGGCCGACTTGACGTCGACGTCGCTCAGGCCGCCGTGGGGCGCACGGGGGTTCCAGACCCGCATGTCCGAGGCGTCGTACCCGAGATCGAAAGCGGTGTTGCGCCCGAGGTGCTGGTCCGGGAAGAACAGCACCCTGTCGCCGGGCGGGGGGATCTGGCCGTCGCCGGCCGGGTTGAGCGCCCAGGTCAGGACCGCCCGAGCGTTCGAGGACGTGCACACCGAGCCGCCGCGGCGGCCCACGAAGGCCTTCAGGGCGGCCGAGGAGTTCATGTAGGTGATCGGCACGATCCGCTCGACGTCGGTCGTCAGTGCCAGCTCCTCCCAGGCCTCCTCGACGGCGTCGATGTCGGCCATGTCGGCCATGGAGCAGCCGGCGTTCAGGTCCGGCAGCACCACCTGCTGGTGGTCGCCGGTCAGGATGTCTGCCGACTCGGCCATGAAGTGGACGCCGCAGAACACGATGTACTCGGCGTCCCGCCGCTCGGCGGCGATCCTCGAGAGGGCGAACGAGTCCCCCCGGGCGTCCGCCCAGCCCATGACCTCGTCGCGTTGGTAGTGATGGCCGAGGACGAGGACCCGCTCGCCCAGAGCCGCCTTGGCGGCGCCGATCCACCGATCGAGATCGTCGGGGGACGCTGACGTGTAGCGCTCAGGAAGCGCCCGTTGGAGCCGGATCATGTCGTAACCCCCTGTGGGGAGCGCTCCGATCTGGCCGGCGGGGACAGCCTGGTCGCCCATCCGCGGGTATGTCGGCCTCGGAGCGAGGTGCGTTGCCGGGATACCAGGCCGGCAGCCCCAAGTGTAGGGGGTCGTTCCCCCTCCGAGCCACCACCCGGCACCTGGCCCGGCCACCACGCGGCCACCCCCTGGCAACCGGCCCGGCCGCCATCCAGCCAGCACCTGGCCGCCGCCCGGCCCCGGGGACCGCCAGGCGGCCTGGTGGCGGACCGCACGAACGGGCCCGACGGGGCGCGAGAGTGGGAACGGTGCAGTCCAAGCCCCCCACGAGCTCGATCCCGGACGCCCCGGGCTCGTACCAGTTCCTCGATGCCGAGGGCCGGGTGCTGTACGTGGGCAAGGCCAAGTCGCTTCGCCACCGGCTGCCGAGTTACTGGCAGGACCCTTCGGCGCTTGCGGCCCGCACCGCCCAGATGGTGGCCATGGCCGACCGGGTCGAGTGGGTGGTGGTGGGCACCGAGGTGGAGGCGCTGATCCTCGAGCACTCCCTCATTCAGGCCCACAAGCCGCGCTTCAACGTCCGCCTGAAGGACGACAAGAGCTACCCGTGGCTGGCCGTCACGGTCGGCGACGAGTGGCCACGGCCGGCGGTGGTGCGCGGCCGCAAACGCAAGGGGGTGCGCTACTTCGGCCCGTACGGGCACGTGGGGGCGCTGCGGGACACCCTCGACCTGCTGCTTCGGAGCTTCCCGGTGCGCACGTGCACCGACACCAAGTTCCGCCGCCACGAGCGACTCGGACGCCCGTGCCTGCTCTACGACATCGAGCGGTGCTCGGGCCCGTGCGTCGAGGCGGTCGACCACCACGAGTACCAGACCATGGTCGAGGACCTGATGCGGTTCCTCGAGGGCGACACCGCACCGGTGGTCGCCCACCTCCACCAGCAGATGACCGGGGCCGCCGAGGGTCTCGACTTCGAGCGGGCGGCCAGGTTCCGGGACCGGCTGGCCGCAGTTCGCAAGGCGGCCGAGACCCAGCTCATGGTGTCGGACCGCCCCGAAGACCTCGACGTGGTGGGGATCGCCGACGACGAGCTCGAGGCGGCGGTCGAAGTGTTCCACGTCCGGCGGGGCCGGGTGGTCGGCCGGGCCGGCTTCGTGGCCGACAAGGTGGAGGACCTGACGCCGGCCCAGTTCGTCGGGCGGGTGGTGGAGCAGCTCTACGGATCCGCGGGCGCCGAGGTGCCGCGGCGGGTCCTCGTGCCGGTCGAGCCGGACGCCCCGGACGTGTTGGGGGACTGGCTGGCCTCGGTCCGCGGCGGCCCGGTCGACGTGGCCGTGCCCCGACGCGGGAGCAAGCGGGCGCTCCAAGAGACGGTCACGCGCAACGCGAGGGAAGACCTGGCCCGGCACCGGATGCGACGGTCGTCCGACCACAACAGCCGCTCGAGGGCGCTGACCGAGCTCCAGTCGGCGCTGGGACTGCGGGAGGCGCCCCTGCGCATCGAGTGCTTCGACATGAGCCACCTCCAGGGCACCGACTACGTGGGCTCGATGGTCGTCTTTGAGGACGGCCTGGCGAAGAAGTCGGACTACCGCCGGTTCAAGGTCCGCACGGTGTCGGGCAACGACGACTACGCCGCCATGGAGGAGGTGCTCACCCGGCGCCTCACGGCGCTGCTGGCGGACGAGGCCGAGGGGCGCCCCGGGACCACCGTGCCGACCCGGCGCGGGGAGGCTGACGACGGCGACGAGGAGGCCCTCGAGGACATCGGCCGGCGCAAGCCCGTCCGGCACTTCGCCTACCCGCCGCAGCTGCTGGTGCTCGACGGAGGCAAGGGCCAGCTGGCGGTGGGCGAGCGGGTGGTGGTCGCCCTCGGGCTCGGCGACAGGATCGAGCTGGCGGCGCTGGCCAAGCAGTTCGAGGAGGTGTTCCGGCCCGGACGCGACGAGCCCATCCGGATCCCCCGTGGTTCGGAGGCCCTCTACCTGCTGCAGCGGGTGCGGGACGAGGCCCACCGCTTCGCCGTCACCTTCCACCGCCAGCAGCGCGGCAGCAGGATGACGGCGAGCACCCTCGACGGGGTCCCCGGACTGGGGCCCACGCGGCGCAAGCGGTTGCTCGAGGAGCTGGGAGGGGTGCGAGCCGTCCGGGCGGCCGACTACGCCGACCTCGCCGCCCTGCCGTGGCTCCCCGAGGCGGTGGCCGGGGCCCTGTACGAACGGCTGCACGGTGTGGCGCCGCCGGCGACGAACGGCCCGGCGGCCAGGACGGTCGCCCCGGTATCGGCAGGTGCGGGTGCGGGCGGGGCGGCCCCCGGTGCGGGAGACTGAAGAGCCGTGAGCGAGTTCTTGGTCGTCACAGGGATGTCGGGGGCGGGCCGGTCGACCGCGGCGGCCACCTTGGAGGACCTCGGCTGGTTCGTGATCGACAACCTGCCTCCCACGCTGATCACGAAGGTGGCGGACCTGGTCGGCGGGCGCGGCTCGGAGATCGATCGGGTCGCGCTGGTCATCGGCCGGGGCGGCGGGGGCGGTGAGCAGCTCGAGAACGTCCCGGCAGCGCTCGAGACGCTCCGGCGCAAGCGCCACGGGGTCCGGGTCCTCTTCCTCGACGCCCCCGACGACGTGCTGGTCCGCCGGTTCGAGGGCACCCGCCGCCGGCACCCGTTGGCCGCCCGGGGCGTCGAGGAGTCGATCGCCGACGAGCGCCGCCTCCTCGACGGGCTCCGCACGCGGGCGGACATCGTCCTCGACACCGGTGAGCTCAACGTGAACCAGCTGCGCCAGCGGATCCTCGAGCTCTTCGCCGAGCGGGTCGGCGAGAGCCACATGCAGACCTCGATCATCTCCTTCGGCTACAAGCACGGCATCCCGCTCGACGTCGACCTGCTGTTCGACTGCCGGTTCCTCCCCAACCCCTACTGGGTGGACGAGCTGCGCCCGCTGAGCGGCCTCGACGAGGCGGTGCGCGAGTACGTGCTCGGCCTCCCGGACACCACGGACTTCCTCACCAAGCTCGAGGACCTGCTGGCCATGCTGGTGCCGGCGTTCGCCCGCGAGGGCAAGTCCTACCTGACGGTGGCCATGGGCTGCACCGGGGGCCGGCACCGCTCCGTGGTGCTGGCCGAGACGCTGGCCGCCCGGCTGGCCGAGCACGGGGTGGCCACGGCCGTGTTCCACCGGGACGTGGATCGTTGACCCCCCGGGGACCGCGGGTGGTGGCGGTGGGGGGTGGCCACGGCACGGCGGTGACCCTGCGGGCGGTTCGCCGCTACACCTCCGAGGTGACGGCGGTGGTCTCGGTGGCCGACGACGGCGGGTCCAGCGGGCGGCTCCGCGAGCTGCTCGACGTGGTCGCCCTGGGGGACATGCGCAAGTGCCTGGTGGCACTGGCCGATCCCGTTTCGCTGCTGGCGAGGGCCTTCGAGCGTCGGTTCGACGAGGGCGAGCTGGCCGGGCACGCCCTGGGCAACCTGGTGCTGGCCGGCCTGGTCGAGGAGGCCGGCGGGCTGGTGGCGGGCGTCGACGAGGCGGCAGCCCTGCTGGGGGCCGCCGGGCGGGTCCTGCCGGCGACCAGCGAGCGGGTGGTGCTGAAGGGGGAGCTCCACGGGGGCGCCGGCGACCAGGCCCACGTCAACGGGCAGGTGGCGGTTTCGGCCGCCGGGAGGATCCGACGGGTGTCCCTGGTGCCGGCCGATCCCAAGGCGCCGAGGGAGGTGTTGGACGCCCTGGCGGGCGCCGACCAGGTGGCGATCGGCCCCGGGTCCCTCTACACGAGCGTCCTGGCCGCCCTGGTGGTCCCGGAGATCACGGCTGCCCTGGCGACCACCGGCGCCCAGAAGGTCCTGGTGTGCAACCTGCGGGCCCAGGTCCCCGATACCGAGGGCTACGACGTGGCCGCCCACGTCGGGGCCCTGCGTGCCCACGGGGTGGACATCGACGTGGTCCTGTGGGACGGCACCTGCCCGCTCGAGCTGGGCCGGGTCGACCGTCCGGTGGTCGACCGCCCGCTGGCCGGTCAGAACGGATTGGTGCACGACCCTGCAAGACTGGCGGAGGCGCTCTCCGGTCTGCTGGCATGAACCGCCGGTGGGATAGGGAGGAACAGGGGACATGACGGTACGGGTGGGCATCAACGGGTTCGGCCGGATCGGCCGCTCGTTCGTGCGGGCGGTGCTCGACCAGGGAGCCGACATCGAGGTGGTGGCGGTCAACGACCTGACCTCGCCCGCGACGAACGCCCAGCTGCTGCGGTTCGACTCGACCCAGGGCCGCTTGGGGGTGCCGGTCGAGGTGGACGGCGACGGGCTGGTGATCGGGGAGCAGCGGGTGTTCGTCCTCTCCGAGCGCGACCCGGCCGCGCTGGGCTGGGGCGACCTCGGCGTGCAGGTGGTGGTGGAGTCGACCGGGCTGTTCACCTCGAGGGAGAAGGCGGCCGCCCACCTGCAGGGCGGTGCCGATCGGGTGGTGATCTCCGCACCCTCGCCCGACGCCGACGCCACGTTCGTCGTCGGAGTCAACGACGGGGACTACGACCCCTCGCGGCACGTGGTGGTCTCCAACGCCTCGTGCACCACGAACTGCTTCGTGCCGATGGTCAAGGTGCTCGACGACGCCTTCGGGATCGTGAGCGGCCTGATGACGACGATCCACGCCTACACGAACGACCAGAACCTCCTCGACCTGCCCCACAAGGACCTGCGCCGGGCCAGGGCGGCGGCGATCAACATCGTCCCGGCCAGCACCGGCGCCGCCCGGGCGACCCACCTGGTGCTCGAGTCGATGAAGGGACGACTCGACGGGACGGCCCTGCGGGTGCCGGTGCCGGTGGGCTCCATCACCGACTTCACTGCGGTGGTACGGGGCGAGGTGACCGCCGGGGAGGTGAACGGGGCCTTCGCCGCCGCCGCCGGCAAGGCCCCACTCGACCGGGTGCTCGTGTACAGCGAGGACCCGCGGGTCTCCTCGGACATCGTCGGGAGCCCGGCCGCGTGCACCTTCGACTCCGGGCTCACGGTGGTGCAGCGGGTGACCGACGACTTCACCCTGGTGAAGGTGGAGGGCTGGTACGACAACGAGGGGGGGTACTCGAACCGGCTGGTGGACCTGGTCGGCATGCTGGGGGCGTCGACGTGAGCGGCCGGGCGCCGCAGGGGGGAACGGGCACGTCGCCCGTTCGGCGCCTTCCGGTCCTCGAGGACCTGCCCGATCTCGACGGCCGGGCCGTCCTGGTCCGGGCCGACTTCAACGTGCCGCTGGCCGAGGACCACGACGGCGAGCGAGTCGTGGCCGACGACTTCCGCATCCGCACCGCCCTCCCGACCCTCCGGTGGCTCGAGGAGCAGGGCGCCCGGGTCACGGTCTGCTCGCATCTCGGCCGGCCCGAGGGGAGGCCGGACCCGCGCTGGACGATGGAGCCGGTCCGGCGGCGGCTGGGCGAGCTCTGCCTCGGGGTGTCGCTGGGGGAGAACCTCCGGTTCAGCCCGGGCGAGAAGGCCAACGACCCCAAGTTCGTCGACGACCTGGTTCGGGGCTTCGACTGCTACGTCAACGAGGCGTTCGGGGTGTCCCACCGGGCGCACGCCTCGGTGGTCGGCCCCCCGGCGCGGCTGCCCAGCGCTGCCGGGCGGCGGCTGGCCCGTGAGGTGGAGATCCTGGGTCTCCTCCTCGACTCGCCCGCCCGGCCGTTCGTGGCGGTGGTCGGTGGCGCCAAGGTGGCCGACAAGCTGGGGGTGCTCGAGGCGCTGGCCAGGCAGGTGGACGTCCTGGCGGTCGGCGGCGCCATGGCGTTCACGTTCCTGGCGGCCATGGGACACGAGGTGGGCTGCTCGATCGTCGACGTGCGCCGGATCGAGCAGTGCCGCAAGCTCCTGCACTCCGGCGCCACCGTCCTGCTCCCGACCGACGTGGTGGCCCTCGAGCCGGGCGGCACCTTCGGCCCCGAGGCGACCGGTCCGCGCGGGGACACCAAGATCCTGGGCCAGGAGCTCCCGGACGGGTGGCAGGGCCTCGACATCGGCCCCGAGACCGCTGACGCCTTCGCCGAGGCCATCGGGACCGCCGGCACGGTGCTGTGGAACGGACCGCTCGGGGTGGTGGAGGACGAGCGCTTCGCCGCCGGCACCCGCCGCGTCGCCGACGCAGTGGCCACCGCGCCCGGGTTCACCGTCGTGGGGGGTGGGGACAGCGCAAAGGCGCTCGAGCAGCTCGGACTGAGCGAGCGGGTCGACTTCCTGTCGACCGGGGGCGGCGCCTCGCTCGAGTTCGTCGAGCACGGCGACCTTCCCGGCCTGGCCGCCCTGCGCTCGGCTTCGAACGCCCCCCGGCCCTGACCGGGCGCCGACGCCTCCCGTGACGCCCGACACCCCGGTCGACGACGCCCGCCGGCCGCTGGTCAGCGGCAACTGGAAGATGCACCACGACCACATCGAGGCCCTCCACATGGTCCGTGACCTGGGCCTTCGCCTCAAACCGGACGACGTGGCGTCGGTGGAGGTCTCCATCCACCCGCCGTTCACCGACCTTCGAACCGTCCAGACCCTGGTGGAGGGGGAGTCCATCCCGGTCGCCCTGGGGGCCCAGCACTGCCACGACCAGGACCGGGGGGCCTTCACCGGCGAGGTTGCGCCCGGGATGCTGGCCCGCCTGGGGGTGCGCTACGTGGTGGTCGGCCACTCGGAGCGCCGGCAGCTGTTCGGGATGGCCGACGAGCAGGTGGCATCCACCCTCCGGGCAGTGCTCCGCCACGGGATGGTCCCGATCCTCTGCGTGGGGGAGACCCAGGAGCAGCGGGACGCCGGGGGGACCGAGGCGGTCCTGGCCGGCCAGGTTCGCGCCGCTCTCGACGGACTGCCGGTCGACCAGATCGCCGGCCTGGTGGTCGCCTACGAGCCCATTTGGGCCATCGGCACCGGTCGGGCGGCCACTGCGGTGGACGCCGAGGATGCCGCCGTGTTCGTGCGGGCCCTCGTGGCGGAGCTGGCGGGGGAGGATGCGGCGGCATCGGTCCGGGTCCAGTACGGGGGGTCGGTCAACGGGGAGAACGCCGCCGAGCTGGTGGCCGAGCCCGACGTGGACGGTCTCCTGGTGGGGGGTGCCAGCCTCGAGGCGGCCGGGTTCCTCGACGTCGTCAGGGGGGTTGCCGGCTGCTACCGTTCGTAGGCCGGCGCCCGGGCGCCCGGCCGGTGACGACAGCGGCAAGGAGACTCACGCAGTGCTCACCTGGGTGTACATCGTGGTCGAGGTCATCGCCGCGCTGGCGTTGATCTTCCTCATCCTGATGCACAGCGGTAAGGGAGGGGGCCTGTCGGACATGTTCGGCGGCAGCGTGGGCGCCGCCGCCCAGGGGTCGACGGTCGTGGAGCGCAACCTCGACCGCATCACGGTGACCGTCGCCATCGTCTTCGCCCTCACCACCCTCACCCTGGACCTCCGACTGCAGTGAGGCCGCCGGGCCGCCATCCGGCCTGGCGGTGTTGGGCGGTGGCCCCGGTGATCGTCCTCCTGACGGTGGCCGTCACCGTCGCCACTGGACCCGGTCGGGCCATGGCCAGCACCACCACCTCGAGCTCCACCCTCTCGAACCCTTGGGTGGCGGGCCTCGGCGGCACCCTGACCCTGGGGATCGACCAGGCGCCGACCTCCTGCAACCCCAACACGCTGTCGGGCGCCACCCAGGCCGACCGGCTGGTACTGGCGCCGGTGCTGCCGAGCGCCTTCGTGACCAGCTCCGGTGGGCAGCCGGTGTACGACTCGGCCGTCATCAGCGCGGCCGAGCTGGTCAGCGCCAACCCGCAGACCGTCGTCTACACGATCAACCCCCACGCCGTGTGGTCCGACGGCACCCCGATCACCGCCGCCGACTTCCTCTTTGCCTGGCAGCAGCAACGCGGGCCCACGCCCTCCATCTTCGGCCTCGAGGAGTCGGGCTCACCGTCCGCCGCGACCACCCTCGGGTACCGAGACATCAAGTCGGTCAAGGGCAGCAACCACGGGCGGACGGTGACGGTGGTCTTCAGCACCCCGTTCGCCGACTGGAAGATGCTGTTCCACGACCTGCTGCCGGCCAGCGTGCTCCAGCGGGTGGGATGGGATCCACGGTGCTCCACCGTCGACCCGGCGATCGACCTGTCCGGCGGGCCCTTCGAGATCGACTCCGTCGGGCCGGGGAGGATCGACCTGACCCGCAACCCGAAGTGGTGGGGTCAGATGCCGGACCTGGCTCGCATCGTGATCCGCGTCGCCCGCAGCGCCAGACAGCTGGCGGACTGGGTCACGACCGGGAAGGTGCAGGTGGTGCAGCCCTCGTGGGTGGACCCCGCCTTCCTCGAGCACGTCACCGACCGCCCGGCCATCGACTCGGCGGAGACGATCTCCGCCACCTTCCTCCAGCTCGAGTTCGCCACGAACAGTGGCGTGACGGCCGACCTCCGGGTGCGCCAGGCCATCGCCCACGCCATCGACCGCCAGTCGCTGGTGAACGAGGTGGTCGGTCCCGTCGACACCGCCGTCAGCCCGGCCGCCAGCCACCTCTACTCGCAGAGCCAGCCGGACTACCCGGGGCCGGTCCCCCCGCCGGTGCAGGTGACGGGCCAGCCCGGCTACACCCCGCCGGCCCCGGCGAAGACGCCGACCGCGGCCATGCCGTACCCGCTGGTGGCCCAGCCGACGGCGACCACCAGCCTGTTGACCCAGGCCGGGTACGTGCCCGGCCCGCAGGGCGCGTGGCAGCAGCCCGACGGCAAGCCACTGAGCATCCGGCTGGTGGTCGACTCGGCCGACGCATGGGCGGCAGCAGCGGCCGGCGTGCTGGTCCGCCAGCTCACCGCAGCCGGCATCGACGTGACCACCACCTCGGCGCCGTCCGCCAGGGCCGCCGGCGAGGCGCTGGCCGCCGACCAGGCCGACATGGCCCTGCTGCCGACCAGTGGCACGCCCTACCCGAGCGAGGCCATCGCCCGGTACACGCCGTTGCTCGGGCCGCCGGGGCAGGACGGCTCGCAGGACTGGAGCAATTACGACGACCCGACGCTCAACGCCCTGCTGACCAAGGCGGGCCAGCAGCTCAACCCGGTCAGCGCCGCGCCCATGTACAACCAGGCGGACCTGATGCTGTGGAAGGCCATGGTGTCGCTGCCCCTGTTCGCCGAGCCCGAGGCCCTGGCGTGGTCGAACTACACCACCGGCGAGGGGATGAGCGTCGACCCGGCGGACCTCCTGTGGTCGCCCGGCGTGTGGGCGCTTCGGGTGCCACCCACCAGCCCGGTCACGGCCGGCAACTGAGCCCCCCGGGGCTCCAGTCGTGCCGTGTCAGCGGACCGGCCCCGGCTCCGGATGGGAACCCCCCGGTCCCGACGGGTGACCGGGGCCGGCGCGCTAGCATTGCGGGGCACCTCGGGGCGGCCTGCACGCCTGTCGAACACCGGGGTGCCGCCGGTCGGAGTGGCGGAATAGGCAGACGCGCCAGCTTGAGGGGCTGGTGCCCGCAAGGGCGTAGGGGTTCAAGTCCCCTCTCCGACACTGACTTTCGCCCACGGCTCCGACTCCGCGATCACGACGCGTCGGGCGGGATCGTAGGTGAGGCGGAGCCCGAGCCGCGCGTACACCTCGGCCTTGTCCACCTCGGCGTCGTCACCCGACTCGCGCGCGGCGTGGAGCGTGTCGAACGTCTCGTCGATGTTGTCCGCGTCGAACACCCGGGCCAGCCACCCGTCGAGCGGACCGATGACGGCGTCCTCGCGGAGGTACACGTTGCGGGGGTGGTCGACCTCGTTGACGACGGCGTACTCGCTCGGGTAGCGGCAACGGTAATAGGCGAGGCCGTGGTTGTAGCTGCCCTGCATGAGCCGGCCGCAGATGGCGCAGCCGATGAGGCCGCGCAGCGCGAACGGTAGTGGTGACGACCGACGGCGCTTGCGCTCGATCCTGCGCTGGTTCGATGGCAAGGGGCCGGCGGCACGTTCCACGTCGCGATGGTGGCAGACGAAGCGACCAGTAGGGGGTGAAGGCAACGTCAACGGTCCCTTCGAATGCCACCAGCCGTTAGCGAAGGGACCACGACAGGGCGACAAGCCTCGAGGTTCGGATGGCGCGAGGCTCCTGATGGGAGGCGGGCCAGAGCCATCTGCAGCGTGGCGATGAAGGCCCCATCGTCTGGAGAGCGTCACTCAGCACGGCGAAGGCGCGGTCAGGCGCTGCTGGCGTCGGCGGTTGGGCTCGTGGTTGGCCACGAAACCGTATCGAACGGTCTCTACCGCCAGGGGGAAGTGGTTCCGCGGCGCACCGGCCCTGCCTCGCACCCGTGGACGGTGTCGATCACCACGGAGCCTCCCCCAGTACTACACTGACTGCGGAGGTAATACTGATGATCACCACGGTCAATCCGAAGGGACAGGTCACGATCCCCGAGCCGCTGCGCGACCGCTACGGGTTCCCCCCGGGCACGAAGGTCGTATGGCTGGAGCGCGACGGCGACCTCATCCCCAAGCCCCTCCTGTCGGTCGAGCAGCTGCGTGGGCGCTTCAAGGGTGTCGAGCTGACTGCATTGCTGCTGGAGGAGCGCGCCCGGGATCGTAAGCACGAGGATGCCTGATCGCGTCGTCCTCGATGCCCACGCGGTCCTCGCCTTCCTCGGCGAGGAGCAAGGCTGGGCCGAGGTCGACGAAGTGCTCCGAACGTGCGAACCGTGGATGACGCTCGTCAACCTCGGCGAGGTCGTCTACATCCTGGAACGCACCTCCGGCGCCGCAGCCGCCGACGAGGTGTGGGCGAACCTCCGGGCGGAGAGCCGGCCCGGCGGGGTGCCCGTTCGCTGGATCGACATCGACGACACCCTCGTGCGCCGGGCAGCGGCCATCAAGGCGCGCGGAGGGCTCAGCTATGCCGACGCCTTCGCCGCCGGTGCTGCGTCCATCCTCGACTGTCCGGTCCTCACCGGCGACCCGG
>DAHUYA010000022.1 GCA_027315445.1 Acidimicrobiaceae bacterium
GTCCCCGGCGGGTGGCGCGCCGGGGGCGAAGCGCGTCATCGGCCTCCTCGGTCTCGATCTCGCCCAGCCCGGCAGCACCGCCGGCGGGACCCGTCTCCCCCGGGCCGCGGCCGGCCAGTTCCCCCGCCTCGTCGAACGAGCCACGACCGACGTCGGTGGACGTCCCCTCGTCGGCGCGGCTGCCGCCCGCCTCGACGCCCCTCGGGCCCTCGGCCGCCAGCCGGTCCCGGAGGGACAGCGGGCGCGGGCCGGCGCCGGTCGGCGGGGTCCCCCGGGGCCAGGCGTCCCTCGGCACGTCCTCGGGCCCGCCCCCGCCCGGCTCGCCGATCACCCGGACGGCCGGGACCACGACGGTGTCCTGGTCCGACGAGCCGGACCCCAGCTCGGGCTCGTCCTCGTCGAGCTCGAAGCTCCACGGCTGGCGGTCGGAGAAGCCGGAGTCGTCGAGGGCACCGATCCTGAGCTCGTCCTGGGCCAGCATCGAGGGCTCGAACGTCTCCTCGCCGGCCTGCCAGTCGGTGTGCTCCTCGCGCCAGGTGGGCGACGGCAACGCCGCCCAGGGGTCGCGGCCCTGGTCGTCGTCCCCGGTGGCCCGGGCGAGCACCGCCGGCACCTCGCCGGTCGGGGCGTCGGTCCAGTGGGGCAGCGACGCCTCTCCGAACCCGTCGAGCCCTTCCTCGGCCTCGGGGGGGGAGACCCGGTCCGCTTCGCCGACCGGCTGCCCGGCCGCCCCGCCCGCCGTGTCATCGGGGTCGCCGACCGAGCGGACCGGCTCGGCGCCCACGATGCGGACCCGTCCCGACCGCAAGGGCGGGGGCTCGCCCGCGGGACCCTGGTGCCTGTCGTCGTGCTCGTCCATGTGCCCGATCAGACCTCGAGGAGCTCTTTCTCCTTGTGGGCCAGGAGCTCGTCGATGGCCGCCACCTGTTGGTGGGTGATCTTCTCGAGCTCCTTCTCCACCCGTTCGAGCTCGTCGCCGGAGAGCGAGCCATCCTTCTCGAGTGCCTCGAGCTCGTGCCGGCTGGATCGGCGGAGGTTCCGCACCGCCACCCGACCCTCCTCGGCCTTGTGCCGGACCACCTTCGCCAGCTCCTTGCGGCGCTCCTCGGTCAGCGGCGGGAAGGCCAGCCGGATGACCGTACCGTCGTTGGTCGGGTTGATGCCCAGGTCGGAGGACTGGATGGCCTTTTCGATCGCCCCGAGCGAGCCCTTGTCGTAGGGCGAGATCACCAGCAGCATGGCGTCGGGCACACTGAACCCGGCGAGCTGTCGCAGGGGGACGTGGCTGCCGTAGTAGTCGACCACCAGGTTCTCCACCAGCGCGGGGGTCGCCCGCCCGGTGCGCACGTTGGCGAACTCGGTCCGGACGTGACCGACCGCCTTGGACATCTTGTCCCGGGCGTCGTCGAGCGCCATGGTGGCGAACTCGTCGTCCATCACCTGACCAGCGTACCGATCTGCTCGCCGCTGAGCGCACGGCGTAGGTTGCCCGGCGGCATCAGGTCGAACACCAGGATCGGCAGGTGGTTGTCCCGGCAGAAGGTGATGGCCGTGAGGTCCATGACCCGGAGGTCCTTGGCGATCACCTCCATGAAGGAGATCGTCTCGTAACGAGTGGCCGAGGGGTCGATCTTGGGGTCGGCGCTGTACACGCCGTCCACCCCGCCGTGGGTGCCCTTCAGCAACAGGTGGGCCTCGATCTCGGCCGCCCGGAGCGCCGCCGAGGTGTCGGTCGTGAAGAAGGGGTTGCCCATCCCGGCGGCGAAGATCACCACCCGGTCCTTCTCGAGGTGGCGGATGGCCCGGCGCCGGATGTACGGCTCCGCCACCTCCGCCATGTGGACGGCGGTGAGCACCCGGGTCGGCTGGGCCTGGTGCTCGAGGGCGTCCTGCAGCGCCAGGGCGTTGATGACCGTCCCGAGCATCCCCATGGCGTCCGAGGTGGCCCGGTCCATGCCGGCCCCCGCCCCGGTGGTCCCGCGCCAGAGGTTGCCGCCGCCGACCATCACCGCCAGCTGCAGGTCGGGGTCGGCCGCCCGGGCCTCGGCGATCTCGCGGGCGAACCGCTCGACGACGACGGCGTCGATGGTCTCGTCGGACGCCGAGGAGGCGAGTGCCTCGCCCGACATCTTGAGCACGATCCGTCTGGGCTCACCCACGGCGGGGACCCTCCCGTACTCGTCGGCGGCTGCTCAGGACCCGACCACGACCTGGACGAACCGGATCACCTCGGCCGACCCGAGCATGCCCGCGATGGACTGCTTCTCGTCGCGGGCAAAGGACTGCTCGAGGAGCACCCGTTCCTTGAACCAGCCGTTCATGCGACCCTCGACGATCTTGGGCAGCGCCGCCTCCGGCTTGCCCTCGTTCCGGCTGATCGCCTCCACCGTCTGGCGCTCGGCCGCCACCTCCTCCTCGGGCACCTCGTCCCGGGTGAGGTGGGAGGGCCGGGCGAAGGCGATGTGCAGCGCCAGATCGTGGGCCAGCTCCTGGGACCCACCTCGGAGCAGGACCACCACGGCGTTGACCCCGCGGCCGGCCTGCTGGTGGAGGTAGGTGTCGAGCACCTCGCCCTCGCCCGCCTCGAGGCGGACCACCCGCCCGACCGAGATGTTCTCCTGCAGCGTGGCGCGCAACCGGTCGACCTCGTCCTGGCGCTCGGCCACCGCGTCCTCACCCTTGGCCACGACCAGGGCCGCCAGCTCGTCGGCCAACGAGACGAACTCGGGCGCCTTGGCCACGAAGTCGGTCTCGCTGCACAGCTCGACGATGGCCGCCACGTTGTCCTGGCGGACCACCGCCACCGCCCCCTCGGCGGCTTGGCGGTCCTCACGCTTGGCCGCGCCGGCCAGCCCCTTCTCGCGGAGCCACCGGGCGGCCGCCTCCATGTCGCCGCCGGCCTCCTCGAGGGCTCGCTTGCTGTCGAGCATCCCGGCGCCGGTTGCCTGGCGGAGTGCCTGCACGTCCTTCGCGCTGAACTCGGGCATCTCAGGCCTCCGCCCCGGCCGAGACCGGCCGGTCCCCGGTGCCGGCATCCCCGGTGCCGTCGTCCCCGGTGGTCGGCGAACTCGTGTCCCCGGTGGTCGGCGAACCGGCGTCGGCGGCCGGTGGCGGAGGCGGGGCGGCTGCACCCTCGCTGGCGGCACCCCGAGCCGGCCGGGGCGGACGGACCGCACGTGCCGGCGGTGCCGGGGCGGACGGCGCGGGCGCCGGCGCGCCACGAGGGGCCGGCCGGTGGGCAGCCACCCACCGCCCCTCCTTGACCGCCTCGGCCACCACCCGGCACAGCAGGGTGCCGGAGCGGATGGCGTCGTCGTTCCCCGGGATGACGTAGGTGATGACGTCGGGGTCGCAGTTGGTGTCAACGACCGCCACCACCGGCATCTTGAGCTTGTTCGCCTCGGTGACGGCGATGTGCTCCTTCTTGGTGTCGATCACGAAGATGGCGTCGGGAAGCCGGTCGAGGCCGCTGATGCCCCCCAGGTTGCGGCTCAGCTTCTCGAGCTCGCGCACGTGGCGGAGCGCCTCCTTCTTGGGCATGGCGTCGAAATCGCCCGCCGACTGCATCGCCCGCAGCTCCTGCATCCGCTTGACCCGTGAGGAGACGGTGCTGAAGTTGGTCAGCATGCCCCCCAGCCACCGCTGGTTCACGAACGGCATCCCGCAAGCCGAGGCGAAGTCGGCGACCGGTCCCTGCGTCTGCTTCTTGGTGCCGACGAACAGGACGGTGCCGCCTCCCGCCACCAGGTCCCGCACGTAGGCGTAGGCCGTGTCGATGCCCTCGAGCGTCTTGCGGAGATCGATCAGGTAGATCCCGTTGCGCTCGCCCAGGATGTAGCGGCGCATCTTCGGGTTCCAGCGGCGGGTCTGGTGCCCGAAGTGGACACCGGCGTCCAGCAGCTGTCGCAGGGTGACGACGGCCATGTCGGCAATTTCCTCCAGTCGGTTGTGCTTCCCCGGGCGCAGCACCCCTTCGGGGCGACCGTGGAACGCGCTCGGGTGCGTCTTTTCGTTTGCGATGCCCGCACCGGACGGTGGGGCCACACGAGGTTAGTCGCTCCTCACAGGGCCCACCACCGCCCCGAGGGGTCCGGGGGTCAGGCCCGGGGGTGGGCCCGTCGGTAGACGCCGACCAGCCGCTCCTTGCTGACGTGCGTGTAGACCTGGGTGGTCTCGAGGCTGGCGTGCCCGAGGAGCTCCTGCACCACCCTGAGGTCGGCGCCACCGTCGAGCAGGTGGGTGGCGAACGTGTGGCGCAGGGCGTGGGGGTGGGTCGGCACCGGCGAGCGGCGGTCGAGGATGCGCCGGACGTCGCGGGGCGAGAGCCGGTTGCCCCGCCGATTGAGGAAGACCGCCTGCGAGGGGCTTGACGGACCGGCCAGATGGGTTCGGCCGTCTCGGAGCCACGTCCGCACCGCCGCGACCGCCTGCTCGTGCACCGGGAGCCGGCGTTGCTTGTCGCCCTTGCCCAGCACGGTGATGCTCCGGCCGTCGAGGTCGAGGTCCTCCCGGTCGAGCCCGCACAGCTCGGCCACCCGCAACCCGGCGGCGTACAGGAGCTCGAGGACCGCGTCGTCCCTCCGCCGCACCGCCTCCTCGAGCGCCGTCCCGCCCGCTCCCGCCGGTCCGCCCCTGCCCGACGCCTCCCCCAGGAGGACGGCGATCTCGGCCGGGGTGAGGACCGCCGGGAGCCGTCCCGGACCGGTCGGCGCCGACAGGCGGCGGGCCGGGTCCTCGCTCACCAGCCCACGACGGAGGCACCACGAGAAGTAGCAGCGCAAGGCGGCCGCCTTGCGGGCGATCGAGGCCCGGGCGTACCGACGGGTGCCCAGGTAGGCGAGGTAGCGCCGGAGGAAGACCCTGCTCACGGCCGACGGCCGGATGCAACCGGCGCGCTGCGCCCAGACGGCGAAGGACTCGACGTCGGTGCGGTAGGCGCGGCGGGTGGCCGCCGACCGACCCTCGAGCCACCGCTCGAATGCGTCGAGCTGCCACGGCAGCCGCTCGCCGCCGGTGGCAGGATCGCCACTGTCGACTCGCACCACCGGGCCACGGTACCCGGGGGCGTCGCCCGGGTGGGCGACGCTGCGGCACCACCCGCTCGTCACCGCTGTGCAACGGAGTCGTCATGGCTCTCCTGGGATCCTTCACCTCCCCGCCCCGCTTCCGACATCCAGCGGGTCGTCTCGCTCGCCACCCTCGAGGCGAGGCGTGGGGCTAACGTGACGCCCGTGACGCCCGTGACGCCCGGGACGCCGGTGAGTCGGGTCCCCTCGTCGGCGGCCGTCACCTAGGCAGGGGAGGGAGTCGTGGGCCATCCGTTCGATCGCAGGTCGTTCCTCGCCCGTTCGGTTCTGACCGCTGCCGGCGTGGCCGCCGCGGGGGCGGCCGGCGAGCTGGCGGTCGCCGATCCGGCGTGGGGCCGGACCAACGGCCCCGGCCGCAACGGGATCTCCACCACCAGGCCCAGGCGGGGAGGTTCGCTGATCTTCGGGGTCGATGCCGAGGAACAGGGCTTCAACCCCACGACCGCCCGGTTCGACGAGGTGGGCGTCATGTACGCCCGCACGGTCTTCGATCCCCTCACCGTGATCACCGCCAACGGGGGCTGGGCCCCCTACCTGGCCCAGTCGGTCACCGCCAACCCGGACTACACCCAGTGGACGGTGACCGTGCGGCCGGGGGTGAGCTTCCACGACGGGACTTCCTGCGACGCGGCCGCCATGATCGCCAACTGGGAGGCCCACCTCCACTCCCTGCTCACCGGGCCGGTGCTGCAGCCCATCGTGGACAGCTTCACCCAGACCGGTCAGTACAGCGTCCGGTGGAACCTGAAGCAGCCGTGGGTGCCGTTCCCCTACTACCTGGCCGGCGGCATCGGTGGCCAGATCGCCTACCTGATGGCCCCGGCGATGATCAACGCCCAGAACGGGGGCACCGACCACCCGATCGGCACCGGCCCGTTCAAGTTCGAGCAGTGGGTGCCCAACGACCACTTCACCGCCACCGCCAACCCCGCCTACTGGCGGAGGGGCTACCCCTACCTGAGCTCGATCACCTTCCGGCCGATCGCCGACTCCAGTGCCAGGGCAGAGGCCCTGCAGTCCGGGACCATCGACATCATGGTCACCGACACCCCCCAGAACATCGTCCTCTTCCGGGGCAACAAGCAGTGGGCCTACATCGACGACAGCGGCCCGGTGGTCGGCGAGCCGGACATGAATTGCCTCCTGCTCAACCTGGCCAAGCCCCCCTTCGACAACCCGACCGTGCGCCTGGCCATGGCCAAGGCCGTGAACAGCGCGGCGTACTCGAAGATCATCGACCTCTCTGTCGACGCCCCCTCCCAGGGCCTGTTCGTCCCCGGGACCCCCTACTACGGCAAGACGTCGTACCCCACCTACGACCCCGCAGGGGCGAGGAAGCTCGTGAAGCAGGCCGAGAAGGAGCTGGGTGGCCCGGTCTCCTTCACCCTGGGCGGCGTCAACACGCCGTTGACCGTGCGGGCCAACCAGTACCTGCAGCAGCAGCTGCAGAGCGTCGGCTTCAAGCTGTCGTCCGCCGGCTTCGAGCAGAACACGCTGATCGACAACGCCCTGGTCGGGAAGTTCCAGGCCTACCAGTGGCGCCAGTTCGGGGCGGTCAACCCCGACCTCAACTACATCTTCTGGAGCACCACCACCTACAGCGCCAACAACCTGTCGATCAACATGGCCCGCAACGACGACCCCCAGGTCGAGAAGGCGCTGCAGGTGGGCCGGACCAGCACCAGCCTCGCCGCCCGGGTCGCCGCCTACAAGAAGGTCAACCAGCTCTTCGGCAAGGATCTCCCCTACATCTGGCTCGACCGGGCGACGTGGGCGATCGTGGCCAAGCCGACCGTGCAGAACTTCAACAACCCGACCACGCCATCGGGCCAGAAGGCCTATGGCATGATCGCCGGGAGCATCTGGCCGACCCAGATCTGGCTGCGCTGAGCGCACGGCTCGGATCGGGGCCGGCCCCAGGGAAGAGCGGGACGGCCCGGCCGACGGCCCGGCGGGCGGGAGCGGTCGCTCGGGACACGAGGTGGACAGGGCCAGATGAGCAGCCGGATCCTGGTGGTGGAGGACGACGAGCGGATTCGCTCGTCCATGCGCCTCGCCCTCGAGGGTGAAGGGTACGACGTCGACGAGGCGGGCAGTGGCGAGGACGCCCTCGACCGCTTCGCCGCCCAGTCGCCCGACTTGGCGTTGATCGACCTGATGCTGCCCGGCATGGACGGGTTCGAGTGCTGCCGGGCGCTCCGCCGACAGAGCGCGGTGCCGATCATCATCGTCACGGCCCGGACCGACACCCACGACGTGGTGGCGGGGCTCGAGGCGGGCGCCGACGACTACGTCACCAAGCCGTTCGTGGCCAAGGAGCTGGGTGCCCGGATCCGGGCCCTGCTGCGGCGGGCCCGCCCGGCCGAGGAGGAGCCGTCGGCGCTCACCTTCGGCGACCTCGAGCTCCTGCCCGACCAGGGGGTGCTGCGCCACAAGGACGGGTCCGAGGTGCACTGCACCCGGACCGAGTTCCGCCTGCTCTGCGAACTCGCCTCCAACCCGAACAAGGTGCTCAGCCGCGAGCAGCTCCTCGACCGGGTCTGGGGGTACGACTACTTCGGCGACGGCCGCCTGGTCGACGTCCACATCCGGCGGCTCCGGACCAAGGTCGAGCCCGACCCGGCGCTGCCCCGGCACATCCTCACCGTCCGCGGGATGGGCTACAAGCTGGTCCCCTGATGGCACGGCTGGCCGTCCGGATCGCCCGGACTGCCGCCCGCCCCCGGGCCGAGGGCCCGGCCACGACGGCCGGCGGCGCCCCCGACGGCGGTGCCGAGGACCGCGGCATGCCCGACGGCCGTGCCGCTCGGGCGGCAGGCACCGACGACCAGGGGGCGGCGGGCGCGGCGGCGGGCCGGCGCCGGCAACTGCGCACCCACCTCGGGGTGCGCTCCCGGGTGACCGTGCTGTTCGGCACCGGCGCGCTGCTGCTGTCGGTGGCAATGGGTGGCATCTCCTACTTCAGCGCCCGCCACTTCCTGGTCAACGAGCAGGAGTCGACCTCGGTCCACACCGCGGTGGCGAACGCCCAATCCGTCCGCAGCCAGCTGCTGGCCGACCGCCTCGGCGGACGGGGCCCCCAGCCCCAGACGGTCATCGACAGCCTCGACGCCCCGGCGCCCGGCTCGGTCCTCTACTACGGCGGCCGTCGGTACGCCACGTCCATCTCGGCCAGCACCGTCGTCCCCTCCGCGCTCCACTCCCTGGTGGGAGCCGGCCAGCCGGCCACGCAGAACTTCGTGCTCGGCGGGCAGCCCTACATCGCCGTGGGAATCCCGATCCCCTCCCTGCACGCCCAGTACTACGAGAGCTTCTCCCTGGCCGACGTCAACCACATCCTGCGCGTGCTCCTGCTGGTGCTGCTGTCGGCCGCCCTGGTCACCACCGTGCTCGGCATCGCCCTCGGCCGGCTGGCCAGTGGCCGGTCGCTGCGACCCCTCACCTCGGTCTCACGGGCCGCCATGGCCATCGCCGGGGGCCGGCTGGCCACCAGGCTGCCGGAGGCGGAGGGCGACCCGGACCTGGCCGGGCTGACCACCTCGTTCAACCGGATGGTGGACCAGCTCGAGGAGCGGATCGAGCGGGAGGCCCGCTTCACCTCCGACGTCAGCCACGAGCTCCGCTCCCCCCTCACCACCCTGGCCGCCTCGCTCGACGTGCTCGAGTCGCACGCCGCCGAGCTGGAACCCGCCGGGCAGCGTGCCCTGGTCCTGCTGGCCGCCGATCTCCGGCGCTTCGAGCGGATGGTGGGCGACCTGCTCGAGATCTCCCGCTCCGACGCGGGCTCGGCCGACGTCACCCTCGAGGAGGTCAGCGCGGCGGAGCTGGTGCGCCGTTCGGTGCAGGCCGGTGTCCGCACGCTCCCCCAGGACATGCCCCGACCGGCGGTCGAGACCGACGCCATCGAAGGCACCCACCTGAGCGTCGACAAGCGACGGTTCGAGCGGGCGATGGCCAACCTGCTCGAGAACGCCGCCCTCTACGGCGGGGGGGCCACCCGGGTGGTGGGCGAGCCCGGGCCGCCGGGGCCCGACGGGAGGGCGACCATCCGGGTGGCGGTCGAGGACGAGGGGCCCGGCGTCGCTCCCTCCGAACGCGCCCGGGTGTTCGACCGCTTCTACCGGGGGCAGGCCGCCGGCAAGCGCGGGGCCGGCACCGGCACCGGACTGGGCCTGGCCCTGGTGGCCCAGCACGTGCGGCTCAACGGCGGGAGGGTGTGGGTCGAGGGAGGTCCCGAGGGCCGGGGCACACGCTTCGTGGTCGAGCTGCCGGTGGCCGACGAGCTGCCGGTGGCCGACGGGCTGCCGGGGGGGGACGAGCTGCCGGGGGGGGACAGGACCGAGCGCGGGCCGGAGGACAGGACCGAGCGCGGGCCGGAGGACAGGACCGAGCGCGGGCCCGAGGACGGGACCGAGCGCGGGCCGGAGGACGGCCGGTGAGGGTGCGCAGGGCCGCGGCGCTGGCGCTGGCGCTGGCCGGTGCGCTGGCGCTGGCCGGGTGCGGGGTGCCGATCGGGGGCGTCCACGCACTGCCGCGCTCGGGGATCCCCGCCGCGCTCCTGCCGCGCCAGCTCCCACCCCAGACGACCCCGCCGACGACCACGCCGACCGGGGACTACGTGGCGGCGACCATCTTCTGGGTCGGCCCGGACCGGACGCAGCTCGTCCCGGTGCAGCGGGTGGTGCCGGGGACGGCGCCCCTGCGCTCCGCCCTGGTCGACCTCACCACGGGCCCCCTGCCGTCGGAGACCGGGCAGGGCGACACCACCGCCCTCGACCCGAGCGTCCGGTTGGCCGGCGACCCGACCACCAGTGGCCAGGTGGCGACCGTCGACTTCACCAGTCCCTTCGGGCAGATCTCGGGGCCCGAGCAGGTGCTGGCGGTCGCCCAGGTCGTCTACTCGGTGGCCGCCTCCGAGGGCTGCAACACCGGCGTGGCGTTCGAGATCGACGGGACCTCCGCCGCCATCCCGATCTACAACGGAGCCGAGACCTTCGGACCGGTGTACCAGTTCGAGTACGCGGCACTGGCGCCGTCCAACTGGAGCTGTCCGCCGACCCCGCCGACGACCAGCACGACCACCACGACCCGTCCCCCGGGGGGCTGAGGGCCCTTCGGTCAGCCGGCGACCCTGGCCTGCCAACGGACCCGGGGCGCTCCCGACCACAGGTGCTCGAGGTCGTAGTAGTCCCGGGTCTCGTCGAGGAAGACGTGCACCACGAAGTCGCCGTAGTCCATAAGGACCCAGCCGGCGTCCCGCAGGCCCTCGACCCGGAGGGGCGGTCGACCGCTCGACGCCTTCACCCGGCGCTCCACCTCTTCGACCAGGGTCCGGACCTGGCGGACGTTTCGGCCGCTCGTGATCACGAAGGCGTCGACCACGCCGAGGAGCTCGCCCATGGCCAGCACCACCGTGTCCCGGCCCAGCTTCTCGTCGGCCGCCGCCGCCGCGACCATCGCCTCCTCGGGCACCGTCGGCATCCGGCTCGCCGGGTCCCAGCCGCCGTCCGATCCCGCCGTCCGACCGCCGTTGGCCGAAGCCGTCACCGGCACCTCAATGGAGCACGTCCAGGACGGCCACGGTGGCCCCGAGCGTGCCGAGCACCACGGCGAAGCCCAGGACGGCGTGGCGTCGACGGTACCGGCGGGCCAGCCGCCGCTCGGCCCTGATGTCCGCCCGGCAGGGGCCAGCACCGGCGGGCTCTCCTCCCGGGTCGGCCGGGAGTGGGGAGGGCTCCAACGGTTCGACGAGCGAGAGCCGGCCAGCCGGGGCGCCGGGAGCCGGGCCGCCCACCAGGGACCCGATCACCGGGAGCTCGGCGGTGGGCGCACTCGACATCGTCATCTACCGACAGCGTACAGATGTCGGCGGCGGATGCAACGCATCACCGGCTCGGGGACGAGGCCGTCGACCGGCTTCCCCGCCTCGAGCAGGGCACGGACCTCCGAGCTCGACACGTCCAGCCGCGGGCCCTCCAACTCCACCCAGTGCCAGCCCTCGGGGCCTGCGGGTGCGGGCGCATGGGGCCGGGGCACGACGACCAGGGTGACCTGGCGCTGCAGCTCGCGGTAGCGGTGCCAGGTCTCGAGGGTGGGGACCAGGTCCGCCCCGACCACCACGAACAGCTGGGGCGCCGGCTGGTGGAGCCGCCGGGCGTCCGCTGCCAGCTGCTCGACCGTGTCCACGGTGTAGCTCGGTCCACCCCGGTCGATCTCGACGCGGCTCGCCTCCACGCCGCGGAGGCCCTCGGCGGCCGCGACCACCATGGCGTAGCGGTCCTCGGCCGGGGTGACCCGGCGGACCGGGGCCTTCTGCCACGGGTCGTTCGCCACCACCAACAGGAGGCGGTCGAGCCCGAGCTCGTCCCGGCAGGCCTGGGCGATCGCCACGTGGCCGACGTGGGGCGGGTCGAAGGTGCCGCCGAGCAGGCCGATCCTCGGGCGCCCCAGGGCCGCGCCGGGGTTCGACGGGGCCGGGGCGGCGTCGACAGCCTCCCCGGTCGCCGGCCGGTCCTCGGGCGGCGAGCTGGTCGGCGACACGGCCGACAATCCTACGGGCGGTCGCGCCGACCCCTCGGGGGCAGGCCCTACGCTGTCGCGGTGGCCAGCCAGCACGACGAGGGGCGCACCGGGGCACGGCACGGCCGGGCGGCAGGCGCCGACGGGTGGCGGGCCGACAGCTGGCGGCGGCTTCCCGCCGCCCAACAGCCCGAGTGGCCCGACGAGGAGGCGCTGAAGCGGGCGGAGGCCCAGCTGGCGACGCTGCCTCCCCTCGTGGTGGCCGGCGAGGCCCGCCTGCTCACCTCGGCCCTGGCCGAGGTCGCCGCCGGGCGGGCGTTCCTGCTGCAGGCGGGCGACTGCGCCGAGTCCTTCGCCGAGTTCAAGGCCGACACGATCCGGGACAAGCTCAAGATCATCCTGCAGATTGCGGTCGCCCTCACCTATGCCGCCGGCGTCCCGGTCGTGAAGGTGGGCCGGATCGCCGGTCAGTTCGCCAAGCCCCGGTCGGCCGCCACCGAGCGGGTCGGCGAACGGGAGCTCGAGGCCTTCCGTGGCCACATGGTCAACGACGAGACCTTCGACCCGG
>DAHUYA010000028.1 GCA_027315445.1 Acidimicrobiaceae bacterium
AACGCCCCGATCGTCGCCATGGCCGAGGACCCGGCCACCGGCGGCTACTGGGAGGTGGCGTCCGACGGCGGCGTCTTCGCCTTCGGCGGGGCGGCGTACGACGGTTCGATGGGCGGGCAGAAGTTGAACGCCCCGATCGTCGGGATGGCCGAGGACCCGACCACCGGGGGCTACTGGGAGGTGGCGGCCGACGGCGGGATCTTCGCCTTCGACGCCCCCTACGACGGCTCGATGGGCGGGCAGAAGCTCAACGCCCCGATCGTCGCCATGGCCTTCGACCCGACGAGCGGCGGGTACTGGGAGGTGGCGGCCGACGGCGGCATCTTCGCCTTCGGCGGGGCGGCCTACGACGGCTCGATGGGCGGGCAGAAGCTGAACGCCCCGATCGTCGCCATGGCCGAGGACCCGGCCACCGGCGGCTACTGGGAGGTGGCAAGGGACGGCGGCATCTTCGCCTTCGGCGGGGCCGCCTACTACGGCTCGATGGGCGCCAAGCCGCTCAACGCCCCGATCGTCGGCATGGCCGGCCGCAAGGGCGGGAGCTACCTCGAGGTGGCGTCCGACGGCGGCATCTTCGCCTTCAACACCGCCTTCCAGGGGTCGATGGGCGGCCAGCCGCTGAACGCCCCCATCGTGGGGATGGCCTCCCAGCAGTAGGGGATCGCCGCCCGGCGGGCGGGCACGGGCCCCGGCCGGGCCACCGCGGCCGAACCGGCGCTCAGCGGGCCCCGAACCAGTGCTCGCGCCAGGGGAACAGGTAGCGGTCGGCCACCGCGTTCAGCACCCGCCGGCCCTCGTCGAAGTGGTCGGCCATGTGGCCCGCCACCGCCAGGGTGGCGGTCACCGGCCGCCCGGCCGCCCGGGCCGAGGCCACCGCGGCCCGGTACCACCGGGCGCCGAGCAGGGTGAGCAGCGACCGGCTGCCGGACTCCGCGGCGGCGGCCGCCGCCGGGTCCCGGCCGACCCCGGACACCCGGAGCAACCGGTCGGTGGCGGCCCCGGGCCCGATGGCCGGCGGGTGGTCGGGGAACACCCCCAACAGGAACAGCGCCAGGTCCCCCAGACGCCGGTAGACGCCGGGTCGCTCCGGGGACTCGACCACCTCGAGCAGCTCGGCCAGCCGGGCCGGGTCGAGCTCGCTGAACCGGTGCCTGCGCCAGCCCCGGGCGGTCCTCGTCCAGGTGACGCCGCTGCTCACCCGGGTGTAGGAGGCGAGCAGCTCCACCAGGAAGTACCGGCGGGCCGGGTCTGCCACGAGGTCCCGGAGGGCGGCGGCGTCGAAGACCGGGACCCGCACCCGGGGCGCCCACCGCTCCTCCACGAAGGTCGCGGTCTCGAGGGTGACCGCGGTGCGGTGGACGGCGGTGGCGAAGGCCAGGAAGGGGGAGACCCCGATCGCCACCCCGCCGTCCCCGGGGTGGGGGAAGACGGCCGCCTCCACCGCCGGCGAGGCGAGGGCCTCCTCGACCGGGGTGCCGGCACCGGCCACCGAGGCGAGCAGCCGGCGGTCGGCCTCCCCCAGGTGCTGGCGGTACAGGAGCTCGACGTCCATCTCCGCGGGCCAGCGTAGGCGCCGTCGCCCGACCGGCGAGCGGATCCGCCGGCCGCACTCGTCGCGACCGGTCACCGAGAGTTGGTCGTGCCGTCACGCCGCCGCCCCGCCCCGTTCAACCGGGCTCCTGACCATCCGCGGCGCGGAGATCGCCCCGGTGGCGACGACATGGAGGAGGCGACGGCAGATGAGCAGACGACGGCGGGTCACCTTCGCGGTGACGGGATTCGGGCTGGCGGCCAGCCTGCTGGGCACCGGCCTGACGGCCACCGGTGCGAGCGGGGCCGGCGCGGCGATCGGGCACCACCGGGCGGCCCTGGCCGACCAGGTGACGGGCCCGGGCGCCAACGGCGTCACCACCGCCACCCCGATCAAGCACCTGGTGGTCGTGTTCGACGAGAACGTGTCGTTCGACCACTACTTCGGGACCTACCCCTACGCGACCAACCCGCCCGGCGAGCCGTCCTTCAGCGCCAAGCCGGGTACGCCGACGGTGAACGGCCTGTACAACCAGGTCACCCCGACCGGGGTGACCGGCCCGCTGCTCACCCACAACGGCAACGAGTCGAACCCGGTGCGCCTCGACCGGTCCGACCCCATGACCTGCGACCAGAACCACGGGTACAGCGCCGAGCAACTGGCGGCCGACCACGGTGCCGAGGACCTCTACGCCCAGAGCACCGGGCGCAACCTGACCCTTGCGCAATGCCTGGCCGGCCAGACCCTCCACGGCTCACCCGAGCAGGTGCCGTCGGGGGCCTCGAGCAACTACGCGGCGATGGACTACTACGACGGCAACACCGTCACCGGCCTGTGGAATTACGCCCAGCACTTCGCCATGAGCGACAACGCCTACGGCACCACCTACGGGCCGTCGACGCCGGGGGCGCTGAACGTCACCTCGGCCCAGACCTACGGCTCGATCTGCGGGCCGACCTTCTCCACCATCAACGACGGCACGTGCAGCGCCCCACCGGGCTACGACGCCAGCGACGTGGCGGCCTCGGACATCACGACCAGCACGCCCAGCCCGTCCGACCCGACCGGCACCACCCCGGTGGCCCAGCAGCCGGCGGCCGGGCCCGGCACCGATTACAGCGACACCGACCCCTACTTCGACGTCTGCTCCTACCTGCCCTCCTCCCAGGGCGGAGACGGCAACACGCCGGCCACCACCATCGAGATGGGTGGGAACAACATCGGCGAGGAGCTCACGCAGAGCAACATCACGTGGGGCTGGTTCGAGGGTGGCTTCGACGACGGGTTCGTGCCCGGCCCGGGGAAGACGGCCCCGACCATCGCCCAGGTGTGCAGTGGGGCCCACAAGAACGTGGGCGGCTCGCTGGTGACCGACTACATCCCGCACCACAACCCGTTCCAGTACTACGCCTCCACCGCCAACCCGATGCACCTGCCGCCGACTTCGGTGGCGATGGTGGGGCAGACCGACCAGGCCAACCACAACTACGACCTGGCCGACTTCTGGGCGGCCGCCGACCAGGGCAACCTGCCGGCCGTCTCCTACCTGAAGGCCCCGGCCTACCAGGATGGCCACGCCGGGTACTCGGACCCCCTGGACGAGCAGAAGTGGCTGGTCGGCACGATCAACCACCTCGAGAGCCTGCCCACCTGGTCCTCGACCGCGGTGGTGATCACCTGGGACGACTCGGACGGTTGGTACGACCACGTGCTCGCCCCGCTGGTGACCAGCTCGCAGACGAGCCTCGACGCCCTGACCGGCACGGGGGCCTGCGGGTCGGCCTCCCTCGACCCGGTCGACACCGCCGGGCAGGTCGAGCAGGGCAAGTGCGGGCTCGGCCCCCGGCTGCCGTTCCTGGTGATCTCGCCCTTCGCCAAGTCGAACTTCGTGGACAACACGCTGATCGACCAGAGCTCGGTGGTGAGCTTCGTCGAGTACAACTGGCACCTGCCGGCGCTCGGCAACGGGGCGGCCGACGGCGCGGCCGGATCGATCCTCTCGATGTTCGACTTCGGCCGGCGGAACCCGAAGCTGTACCTCGACCCGAGCACCGGGGAGCCCGTCTCGTAGCGGTCGCGGCGGCCGGGCGGCTCGTGTCGGGTGCCCGGACAGCGCGGAGGTGGCGGAAACGCCGGCGCCGGCCCTCGGGCCGGCGCCGGCGCGTCCACCTGGGGGTTGGTCCGGAGGCCGCCGGCCCGGTGATTGGGACCTCCGGCCCTACCCGGACGTCGGCGTCGGAACCACCGTCGGTTCAGGAGATCCGCGCACGAGGCACCGGGGAGTGGTGCAGAGGAGGTGGCCATGACGACCACGCAGTCCGTGCCGGCGCCGGCGCCCGACGTCGAGCGACCGACCACCGGCAAGATCTCGATCATGATGTTCAGCGGCACCGCCGACAAGTTCATCCCGCTCGGCATCCTCAGCCAGGCCGCGGCTGCCCTCGGCATGGAGGTCAACGTCTTCGTGACGGGCTTCGCCCTGCACGGGTTCACCAACGAGCACCACGACCTGCCCTTCCCGGTGGAGTTCGAGGCCATGGCGCCGGCGCTGGCGCAGGGGATGGAGGCCAAGCACGTCGAGTCGTGGGACACCATGCTCCGCAAGGCCAAGGAGCTCGGCGCCAAGGTCTACGCCTGCTCGGCCATGTGCGAGATCATGGGGCTCACCAAGGCGGACTTCAACGACCTCGTCGACGACGTCGTCGGGGCGGCCACCTTCCTCGAGATGGCCGAGCACGGCGAGACGTTCTTCGTCTGAGGCCGACCGTGGAACCCGAGACCGTCCCCCACACCCTGGTCGACGCCCGCGGCTCGGCCTGCCCCGGACCCATCACCGACCTCTCGATGGCCTACCGGCGTTCGAAGGTCGGCGACGTGATCGAGCTGTGGGCCACCGACCCGGGCGTCAAGCCGGACGTGCGGGCGTGGGCGACCAAGACCGGCAACCTGGTCCGCTCCGTCGAGCACCAGCCGGACAAGATCGTCGTCGTCCTCGAGATCCTGAGGCGCTGACGTGCCGACCCGGGTGCTCGTGATCGGTGGCGGGAGCGGCGGGACGATGCTGGCCAACGCCCTCGACCACCGCCGCCACGAGGTGACGGTGGTCAGCGCCTCTTCGGACCACCTCTTCCAGCCGGCGCTGCTGTACCTCGCGTTCACCGGGGCGGCCGCACGACCGGTGCGTCCCGAGCGCGCCCTGCTCGGGCGCCACGTGCACCTGGTGGAGGACCGGGTGACCCGGGTCGACCTCGGGAGCCGGCAGGTGTCGACCGCAGCCGGCCGTGACCTCGGCTACGACTACCTGGTGCTGGCGACGGGGATCCAGAGCGACCCGTCGCAGATCCCCGGGCTGGCGGAGCTGAACGCCCGGTTCGGCGACTACCACTCGACCGTGGCCCAGGCCCGGTTGCTCTGGCGGCACCTCGACGCCTTCGGGGGCGGCACCATCGTCCTCGGCCAGAGCACCCCGGTCTGCAAGTGCCCCCCGTCGCCGGTCGAGGGCATCCTGCTGGCCGACGAGCTGCTGCGCCGCCGGGGGCGCCGCGGCGCCAGCCGACTGGTCTTCCTGACCCCCTACCCGCGGCCGTACCCGGCAGAGGCGGTCAACGAGGTGGTCGAGCCGATCCTGGCGGCGCGGGGCATCGAGGTCATGCCGTTCTTCGACGTGGACCGGATCGACACGGAGGCCTCGGTCGTCCATTCGATCGAGGGTGACGAGGTGCGCTACGACCTCCCGATCCTCATCCCGCCCTTCGTCGGGGCGGACATCGCCTTCGAACCCCCCGACGTCCTCGACCCCGACCGCTTCCTCCGCACCGACCGGCACACCCTGCGGGTGCAGGGGTTCGACAACGTGTTCGCCATCGGCGACGGCACCGACCTCCCCACCTCCAAGTCGGGGGTGGGGGCGCACCTCGAGGCCAAGGTGGTCGCCCGCGCCCTGAAGGGGAGGCCGGCCAGCTTCGACGGGCGGACCAACTGCCCGCTCGACCTCGGTCATGGTCGCGGCACCTTCGTCATCGGCTCGTACGACCGACCGGTGGCCCGCTCGAGGCCGACCCGGTTGAAGCACCTGATGAAGATTGTCTTCGGCAAGGTGTACTGGCTGAGCCTCCGGGGCTGGCTCGAGCCGGTCTTCGACCTCTATTTCAAGCTGACGGCCCCCCGACCCTCGTAGACCGCCCGCCGCCGACCGCCCGCCGCCCGCCCGCTGCGAGGCCGCGCGCGGGCGGCGCGAGACTGCGGGTGGCGAGGGATCGCCATGGCGCGCCGCGGGTTCGGCGGCCGGGCACGAGGAGGTGGGGCACTGGACGAGCAGCTGCGTCAGACCTACGCGGAGGCGTCGCGGTACCTGGTGGAGGTCGTTCGCCGGGTGCCTGCCGACCGCTGGGAGGGCCCGGGTCTGGGGTCCTGGACGGTCCGGGAGCTGGTGGGCCATGCCAACCGCGCCCACACGACGGTGGAGGAGTACCTGCGAGATCCCCGGCCGCCGGAGCCGCCGGACAGCGAGTACTTCCGCCCGGAGGCGATCGCCGAGCGCGGTCGGCAGGCGGTGGCGTCCCTCGGGGACGACCCGGCATCGGCGGTGGCCGCCGACTCGGCGCGGGTGGTGGCCCTGGTCGAGGCGACGCCGCTCGACGCCATCCTGGGGTCCCCGATGGGCACGATGGCGCTGCGCGAGTACCTGCCCTCGCGGGTGGCCGAGCTGGCGATCCACGGCCTCGACCTGACGGGCGCCACCGGGGGCGACCTGCCACCGCCGCGCTCGGTGCTGGAGGAGGCGCTGGCCTTCGTGGCGCGGCGGGCCGCCGGTCGCCAGGGTGAGGCGGTGTTGCGGGCCCTGACCGGTCGGGGCGAGCTGCCGGCCGGCTACTCGGTCTACTGATCGACCTCCCTTCCGCCCCGGCGGCCGGCTTCCCGCAGAGGCGCCTCGCCGTCCTCGTCGAGCAGCCACCTCGGCCCGGGCCCCTCGGCGGCCGCGATGTCGAGGGGGTTCAAGAGGCGGCAGACCCGCAGCGAGAGGCACCCGCAGCCGATGCAGGTGTCGAGGCGGTCGCGCACCCGCTCGAGCTCGGCGATCCGACGGTCGAGCAGCGGGCGCCAAGAGCGGGAGAGGCGCCGCCAGTCGGCTGCGGTCGGGGTGCGGCTCTCGGGCAACGTGGCCAGCGCGGCCCGGATCTCCTCGAGGCGGAGGCCGACCCGCTGGGCGGCCCGAACGAAGGCGATCCTGCGGAGCACGTCTCGGTGGTAGCGCCGCTGGCCACCGCCCGAGCGGGCGGCGGTGATCAGCCCCTGTCGCTCGTAGAAGCGCAGGGCGGAGGTGGCCACGTTGGCCCGCTCCGCCACCTCCCCGATGGTCAGCACACCCGGCATCGGCACCTCCGGAGAAATCCCTTGACTTAAAGTGAAGTCTAAGTCGTACCCTGCCGGCATGCGAACCTCACCGAAGGGCACCGTACGAACCACCATCGTCACCGGGGGGTCCCGGGGCCTCGGGCGGGCACTGGCCGCCGCCCTGGTCACTGACGGCTGGGAGGTGGTGATCGACGGCCGGGATGCCCCAGCGCTCCTGCGGGCCGGGGCGGCGACCGGCGCCTGGACGGTCCCGGGCGACGTGACCGACCCTGCCCACCGGGCGGCGTTGGTGGCGAGCGCCGAGCGGCGGTGTGGCCGCCTCGACCTTCTGGTGAACAACGCCGGC
>DAHUYA010000032.1 GCA_027315445.1 Acidimicrobiaceae bacterium
CCGGGTCCCCTCCTCGAGCGCCACCAGCCCGATCGGCAGGGGGTACTCGAACGCCGGCACCTGGGGGTAGTGGACCACGACGAAGCTGTACAGCTCGCCCCGCCCCGACGCCTCGACGGCGTCCCATTCGAGCGACCGGCAGCTGGCGCAGGCCGGCAGCGGCGGGTGGCGAAGGGTGCCGCAGGAGGCGCAGCGCTGGATCAGCAGCTTGCCCTGACGGGCGCCCTCGAACCAGAACGAGTTGTCCTGGGTGAGCGCCGGCCTTGGGCGGGGAGGGCGGGACGGGTTGGGCGGGGCGGGTGGGCCGGTCGGGTTGGGCGGGGGCGTCGGGGTCTTGCCCGTTTCGGTCCCCCCCACGCCTCCCTCGGTCCCTCCCCCCGCAGCCTCCGCCGGGCGGAACTTGAGGATCCGCCATCGCATCGTGGCCACGGGCTCACCCGCGGCGAACAGGGCCTCGAGATCGGCGTCGGGTCCGGCCGCCTCGTCGGGCACGGCCACGAACGACACCTGATCCGTGATGAACCGGCCGGTGCCGAGTGCCGTGCGCTTCACGTCCGAGATCTCCTCGACCGTCGAGTGGGCGAGCAGCCGGTCGCCGAGGCGTAGCGGCCGCAGGTACGCCTGCTCGCAGTCGGTGGCGACCACCGAGGTCATGCCCTCGTCGTCGAGCAGGGCCATCATCCGCTCGGTCAGCGACCCGGTGGCCGAGGGGGCACCCGCCCCCGCGGCACGAGCCTCCTCGGTGGCGAGGGTGGCCCGCAGGCCGCGCATGACCCAGGCCTGCAGCATGGTGGGTGGCGCCACCACCCCCCCGAAGCCGGCGTGCCGGGCCGCCTCGTCGGACACGTAGACGGGGTTGCGATCACCCATGGCCTCCACCCAATGCCGGATCATCGCCCGGTTGACCGCGTCCTGGGCGAACTGCACCGGACCCGACGGGCGCCCGACCAGTGCCTGCAGCTCGGCAGAGTGGTCCGGGTGGGACGCCGGCTCCGCGCCGGTCACCGGTCGCTCCGATGCATCCCGAGGCCGGCGGTGGCCACGATCTCGCGCTGCACCTCGTTCACTCCGCCGCCGAACGTGTTGATCTGGGCCTGCCGGGCACCCGCCTCGAGCCGCCCGCCGAGGAATGCCCCCGGTGACCCGGGCACGAGGTAGCCGGCGGCACCGACGACCCCGAGAAGGATGCGGTAGATCTCGACCGTCCTCTCGGTCCCGAACACCTTCACCGACGACGACTCGGCGGCAGTCAGGGCGTCGGCGGCCACCGCGGCCGTCATCCGCCAGTTGAGCAGCCGCATGGCCTCGACCTCGGCGGCCACCCGGGCCAGGTCGAGCTGCACCCACGGCAGGTCGAGGACCCGCCCGACGCCCGGCGCCGGCTCGGCGGCCGCCCACCGGACCACCTCGTCGAACATGCGCCCGACCAGCCCCGACCAGGCAGCCAGCCCGACCCGTTCGTGGTTGAGCTGGAGGGTGATCATCCGCCAGCCCTCGTTCTCCCCACCCACCCGGTTGCCCACCGGCACCCGAACGTCGTCGTAGTAGGTGGCGGTCGTGGTCAGCCCGCCCACGGTGTTGATCAGGCTCCACTCGAAGCCGGGGCTGTCGGTGGGGACGCAGAGGATCGAGATGCCCTTGTGCTTCGGGGCGTCGGGGTCGGTGCGCACCGCCAGCCAGACGTAGTCCGCCATGTCGGCCCCACTGGTGAAGATCTTCGAACCGTTCACGACGTACTCGTCACCGTCGCGCACGGCCCGGGTCCGCAGGGACGCCAGGTCGGTGCCGGCCGAGGGCTCCGTGTAACCGATGGCGAAGACCAGCTCGCCGCGGAGGATCGCCGGCAGGTACTTCTGCTTCTGCTCCTCGGTGCCGTGACGCATCATCGTCGGGCCGACGGTGTTGACGGTCACGAAGGGGAAGGGAGCCCCGGCGCTGCGGGTCTCGTCGAAGAAGATGAACTGGTCGGTGGCCGGCCGGCCCTGGCCGCCGTACTCGGTCGGCCACCCGATCCCCAGCCAGCCGTCCTCACCGATGCGGCGCACCACTCGGCGCCACTCCTCGCCACCCTCGCCGCCACCGGTGAGACCGGCCCGCACCTCCTCGGTCAGGAGCGACCGGTAGTACTCCCGCAGCTCCTTGCGCAACCGTTGCTGGCTGGCGCTCTCCTCGAGGAACATGACGGCGCGAGCCCCGCTCCCTCCCTTGACTGGCCCGGTGCCTCCGGGCAGCGGGCGAGAACTGTAACACGTTCTCGCGGGGGTCCCCGGGGGCGTCGAAGAGGGTCCTCGGGGGCGTCGACCGGTCGGCACCGGCGCTCGTGCCGGCTGCACGGGCCGGCTGCACCACTCGGCCCTCGCCTCGCCGCGGCCTCACCCTATAGTGACTGACACACGTTCTAGAAACATACGTTCCGGAATGCGATCGCCGGGCACCGCCTCGGGCCAGGTGGGCCCGGCTGGGGCCCGCGCAGCCGAACCGTGCGAGGGAGGGGACCATGAAGCTCGAGGACATCGACCTCACCGACGGGGCCAACTTCGTGGACCACGTGCCCCACGAATGGTTCTCCCTCCTCCGGAGGGAGGCACCGGTCTGGTGGCACCCGATGGATGGCCCCGGGGGTGGCGGGTTCTGGTGCGTCACCGCCTACGAGGACTGCGTCAACGTCAACCGCGACTGGGAGCACTTCTCGTCGTACCGGGGCGGCGCGCTGTTCCAAGACATGGAGAGCGACCAGCTCGAGCAGCAACGGCTGATGATGCTGAACATGGACCCCACCATGCACACCCGCTACCGCCGGCTGGTCAACAAGGGCTTCACGCCGAGGATGGTGCGGGACCTGCGGACGACCATGGTCGGCTACGCCGATGACATCGTCGACGCCGTCTGCGAGCGGGGCACCGCTGACTTCGTCGAGGAGATCGCCGCCGAGCTGCCCCTGCTGCTGATCGCCGAGATCCTGGGGGTCCCCCAGGAGGACCGTCGGATGGTGTTCGACTGGTCGAACCGGATGATCGGCAGCGCCGATCCCGAGTACCAGGTCTCCGAGGAGGTCGCCGGGGAGGCGGCGATGCAGGTCTACGCCTACGCCGACGAACTGGCCGCCCGGAAGCGGTCCTCCCCCACCGCCGACGTGCTCACCGTCCTCCTCGATGCCGAGGTCGAGGGGGAGAAGCTGACCCAGCTCGAGATCGACCTCTTCTTCCTCCTGCTGATCGTCGCCGGAAACGAGACCACCCGCAACCTGATGTCGGGAGCCATGGCGGCCTTCTTCGAGCACCCCGATCAGTGGGAGAAGCTGCGGACCGACCGCTCGCACCTCTCGTCGGCAGTCGAGGAGATGCTGCGCTTCGTGACCCCGGTGATGCACTTCCGGCGCACCGCGACGATGCCCTGCCAGATCGGCGACCAGTCGATCGAGGACGGGGACAAGATCGTGTTCTGGCACACCTCGGCCAACCGGGACGAGTCGGTGTTCGACCGGCCCGACGAGTTCGACATCACCCGGAGCCCGAACAACCACATCGCCTTCGGTGGTGGCGGGCCGCACTTCTGCCTGGGCGCCAACCTGGCACGGATGGAGATCGAGGTCATGTTCGACCGTCTGCTCGAGCGGCTGCCCGACATCCGGCTCGACGGTGAGGTCCAGCGGCTGCAGTCCAACTTCATCAACGGCACCAAGCACCTTCCGGTGGCGTTCAACCCATCGGCCCCCCGGCACCGCTGAGGCAGCGTCGGACCGTGCGCTTCCACCAATCGGTCACCTTCCTGCCGACCGACCAGATCGTGCCGCTGGCCGTCGCGTGTGACGGCCTGGGCTACGCCGGCATGTACCTGTCCGACCACATGTTCAACCCGCGCGACCTGCACTCGGCCTACACCTATTCGGAGCGCCCCGACGGGGCGCCGGGATGGGACAAAGAGACCAGCTGGCCGGACCCGATGTGCGTGGTCTCGGCGCTGGCCACGACGACCACCTCGCTCACCTTCACCACGGGCGTCTACATCGCCCCGGCTCGCGACCTCATCACGGTGGCCAAGTCGGTCGGCACGGCGGCCGTGCTCTCGGGCGACCGGGTGCGGCTCGGGGTGGGGGTCGGATGGTGCCGGGAGGAGTTCGAGCAGACCGGGCAGGACTTCGCAACCCGTGGACGGCGACTCGACGAGATGATCGTGGCCCTGCGGGCCCTGTGGCGGGGTGGCTGGGTCGAACATCACGGCACGTACTACGACGTGCCGGCATGCCAGATGAACCCGTCGCCGCGCCAGCCGGTGCCCATCCTCGGCGGCGGGCACTCGCCGGCGGCCATCCGGCGGGCCGCCACCCTCTGCGACGGGTGGATCGCCGCCGGTGCCTACACCGAGGAGGAGGCGTGGCACCGCCTGGGCGAGCTCCGCAAGCACCTGGCCGACGCCGGCCGGGCCGAGGAGCCTTTCGCGGTCTACCTCTCGTTGAACGAACGCCCCGACATCGATCTGTACCGACGGTTCGAGGACGCGGGGGTCACCGACATGATCTGCGCGCCGTGGATGTTCGTCCGTGGCGGCCTCCGGCAGGACTCCGAGGAGGCGCTGGCCGCCCGCCGATCGGCTTGCGAGCAATTCGCCGAGCAGGTGGTGGCGCACCTCCCCTGACACCCACCCGGCAGCGGGACCCGTCCCGCTGGACGGACCCGGCCCGCTGTACGGACCCCGGTCCGGGCGCCCCGGGTACAGTCCCCACCCACCGGCCAGCCGGGCCACGCCGAACGGAGGCTCCCCATGAAGGACATGAAGCTCGGGCTGCAGCTGGGCTATTGGGGCTCGGGCCCGCCGGCCAACGCTCCGGCCCTGGTGGCCGAGGCCGAGCGGCTCGGCTTCGACTCGGTCTGGACCGCCGAGTCGTACGGCTCCGACGCCCTCACCCCCCTGGCCTGGTGGGGTGCTCGGACCTCACGACTGCGTCTGGGCACGTCCCTCTGCCAGCTCTCCGCCCGGACCCCGACCGCCATGGGCATGGCCGCACTGACGATGGACCATCTCTCGGGCGGGCGCTTCGTGCTCGGGCTCGGTGTGTCGGGTCCCCAGGTCGTCGAGGGCTGGTACGGACAACCGTTCCCCAAGCCCCTCGCCCGCACCCGCGAGTACGTGCAGATCGTTCGCGACGTGCTGGCCCGACGGGACCCGGTGACCAACGACGGGCCCCACTACCCGCTCCCCTACCCGGGCGGCACCGGGCTGGGCAAGCCGCTCAAGTCGATCGTCCACCCGCTGCGGGACGACCTGCCGATCATCCTGGGTGCCGAAGGGCCGAAGAACGTGGCGCTGGCGGCGGAGATCGCCGATGGCTGGTTCCCGATCTTCTTCTCCCCGCGCGCAATGTCCTCCTTTTCGGACGCCCTCGACGAGGGCTTCGCCCGCCCGGGTGCCCGGCACGACCGGCAGAGCTTCGAGGTGCTCGCCTTCGCTCCGACCGTGTTGGCCGACGACGTGGCGGCAGCGGCCGACGCCTTCCGTCCCTACCTGGCGCTCTACATCGGCGGGATGGGCGCCAAGGAGATGAACTTCCACTTCGACGTGTTCGCCCGGATGGGCTACGAGGACGCCGCCCGGAAGGTGCAGAGCCTCTACCTCGATGGGCACAAGAACGAGGCCGCGGCTGCCGTGCCCACGGCCATGGTGGAGGACATCGCCCTCATCGGATCGAAGGAGAAGATCCGCGACGACCTCGAAGCCTGGAGGGAGTCCATCGCCACCTCCCTGCTGGTGAGCGGCGACGTGGCCACCCTTCGTGCCCTGGCCGAGCTGGTGCTCGGCTGAGGTTCCAGTCGCGCCGGTAGGTCGCGCCGGTAGGTCGCGCCGGTAGGTCGCGCCAGTAGGTCGCGGCGGTAGATCGCAGTGGCAGGTCGCAGTGGCAGGTCGCGCCGGCGGATCCCCCTAGCGGACCGTCTCGGCGTTCTGGCCGACGGGTAACGGTCGGCGGACCACGACGCCCAGCGGGGTCGACTCGAGCCGGCTGGCCATGGCGTAGGCGATCGGTCGAGCCAGCGAGACGAGCCCCACCACCGCCGCACCGAGCAACAGGCCCGCCACCACGTCGCCCGGGTAGTGGGCGCCGACGTAGACGCGGGAGAAGCAGAGGAAGAGTCCCAGGACCCCGGCGCAGGCCGCCAGCACCGCCGGCACCGGCTGGAGGCCGGACCGGCGCACGACCAGCAGCACGGAGGCCAGCAGGGCACCGGCGATGGTCGCGTGGTCCGAGGGGAAGGAGAAGTCGTTCGCCTTGGGCACCAGCACCAGCACGTGGTGCAGGGTGTCGTAGGGGCGCAACTCGTCGGCGGCGTGGCCGACCAGCTGATTGAGGCCCAGGCCCACCAGCGTGCCGATGCCCCCGAGCACCAGGAGGCTCGTCGCCCCCACCTGGCGCCGCCGCCATGCCACTGCGTAGGCCACCAGAAAGACAACCGCCAGCAGCACCGGCCCCAGCCAGAGGGCGTAGTGGTGCATGAAGGCATGGGCCCATGCCGTCTGCCGGGAGAACCGGTTGACGTCGAGGTAGATCCTCGTGTTGAGACCCCCCGGTGGCATGACCTTGACCGTGGCGGGTGCGGGTGGGACCCCGATGAGTGACAGCACGGTGACTTTCTAGTCACAAGCGCGAACTCCGTGCGGGGATCACGCAGGACCTGCGACGACCGAAGGAAGGGACGATCCGGGGGAAGATCGGGAGGGCAGGTCGGGGCGGCAGGAGGGTCCCGGGGTCAGACCGGCTCTTCTGCCAGGATGCCCCCCAGCCGGGCCAGGCTCTCGTGGGCCCCGCCCAAGGTGAGCTCGATCTGGCGGGTGCGCAGGAAGAAGCGGTGGAGCGGGTAGTCACGGTCGACCCCCACACCGCCGTGCAGGTGCGCTGCCGCGTGCACCACCCGCTGGCCACCGTCCGCCGCCCAGAATTTTGCCACCGCCACCTCGGCCGCGGCCGGCAGCCCCTCGGACAGCCGCCACGCCGCCTGCCAGGCGGTCAACCGGATGGCCTCGGCGTCGACATAGGCGTCCGCCGCCCGTTGACCGACCGCCTGGAAGGTGGCGATGACCTTGCCGAACTGCTCGCGGGTCTTGGCGTACTCGGCGGTCAGAGCCAGGGCGGCGGCGGCGGCACCGGACTGGGCCACGCACAGGGCGGCCGTGGCGCGTTGCGCGATCCACTCGATGGCGGTCCGGCCGTCGGCTCCGGGCCCCCCGAGCCGGTCGGTGGCGCCGACCGCCACACCGTCGAGCTCGACCAACGCCTCCGGGAGCGCGGGCCCGTCCTGGCGGGTGCGCCGCACCCCGGGCGCCGAGGGGTCCACCAGGAACAGCCCGACGGCGCCGTCGCCGTCCTCGCCCACCACCATCGCCGGCACGAGCAGGAGGTCGGCCCGGAGGCCGGCGGGGACGCACGCCTTGGTGCCCTCGAGACGCCACCCGTCCGCCTCCGGGATGGCGACGCTGGCCGGTTGGCCCAACGTGGTCTGCACCACGTCGCCGACCTGCTCCGCCAACGCCGCCGTCAACACCGCCTCCCCGGCCACGACCTTGGGCAACCATGCCCGCCGCTGCGCCTCGGTGCCGAAGCGGTCGATGGCGGCCGCACCCATCACCAGCGTCTCCACCACCGGGACGTAGGCCGCCGTCCGGGCCGCCGCCTCCACCACCAGGCAGTCGGCCACGAAGTCGAGCCCGGCGCCCCCCATCTCTTCAGGCAGGGCGAGCCCGAGCAGACCGGCATCGGCCAGGGCGGCCCACAACCGGTCGTCGAAGGGTCCCTGCTCACCGGCCGCCGCCTCCACCTCCTTGAGCCGTTCGTGGGTGGCCTGCTCGGTCAAGATCCGGTCGGCCAGCTGGCGGGCCGCCTCCTGCTCTTCGCTGTAGTTGAAGTCCACGTCGGTCCCCTCGCTGCTCGTTCGTTCGGTCGCTCTTCGGTCGATCGGGTGCGTCGATGAGATCCTCAGCGAAGCGATCGCGGCAGGCCGAGGCCGAAGATGGCGATCAGATCACGCTGGATCTCGTTCGTCCCGCCGCCGAAGGTAAGGATGATCAGCGAGCGGGCGTACATCTCGAGGCGTCCGGCGGCCACCGCCCCGGGCGAGCCGCGCTTGAGGTAGCCCGCCTGGCCGATCACCTCCATGAGCGCCCGGAAGGCCCGCAGGTAGAACTCGGTCCCGAAGACCTTGATGGTCGAGGCGTCGGCCACGTCGAGCGTGCCCTGGGTGGCCTGCCATGCCACCTTCCAGTTGATCAGGCGGAGGAACTCGAGCTCGGCGTGGACCCGCGCCAGGTGCTCCTGCACCCAAGCCTGGTCGATCACCCGACGACCGTCGGGGAGCTTGGTCTGCTGCGCCCACGCCCGGACGTCGGTCAGGACCCGCTCGATGATCCCCGGCGAGCAGAGGGTCACCCGCTCGTGGTTCAGCTGGTTGGTGATGAGCGTCCAGCCGTTGTTCTCACCGCCCACCAGTGCGCTCGCCGGAACACGGACGTCCTCGTAGAAGGTGTAGTTGATGTTGTGGTCGCTCAGCAGCGACATCGGGACGACCCGGATCCCGGGGGTGTCCATCGGGACGATGAAGATCGAGATGCCCTTGTGCTTGGAGGCCTCGGGGTCCGTCCGGGTGGCCAGCCAGACGTAGTCGGCGCCGCCAGCCAGGCTGGTGAAGACCTTGGCCCCGTTGATCACGTACTCGTCGCCGTCGCGGACGGCCCGGGTTGTCAGCGATGCCAGGTCGGTACCGGCGCTGGGCTCGGTGTAGCCGATGCAGAAGTGGATCTCTCCTGCCAGGACCTTCGGGAGGAAGAATTCCTTCTGCTCCTTCGACCCGAAGTTCATGATGGTCGGGCCGACCGTGTTGATGGTGAGCATGGGCACCGGCGCGCCGCTGCGCATCGACTCGTCGAAGAAGATGAACTGCTCGATCGCCGAACGGCCCTGACCTCCGTACTCCTTGGGCCACCCGATTCCCAGCCACCCGTCGGAGGCCATCTGGCGGACGACACGGCGCACCGTCTCGCCGATGCCGTTGCTCTTCGCCAGCTCCGCCTCGACCTCGGGGGTGAGCAGGTTGGCGTAGTAGCGCCGCAGCTCCTGGCGGAGCGCTTCGTGCTCCGAGCTGTAGCCGATCTCCATGGCATCCCTCCCTGCCGCCGGGGTGGGCGGAAGCCACCGCGGCCGGCGATAGAACACGTTACATTGCCGTTCCGGGGTGGCCACGGGCCGGCGGCGCTCGGGAAGCGGACCGGGAACGCCATCGACACTCATCGGCTCCCATCGAGCCCCCGGCACCGCCGATGTTCCCACCGGCACCGCCGATGTTCCCACCGGCACCGCCGATGTTCCCACCGGTACCGCCGATGTTCCCGCCGGCCCCCTGGAGGATGGGAATTACTGCCTGGTAACTTGCCAGGCGGTACGGTGCACGGCGAATCCACCCGTGGCGCCGGCCTTCAGGACGGAGCCCACGTCGCCGACGGCGACGTCGACATCGAGGAGCACCCAATGCCCGAAGCAGTCATCGTCGCCACCGGCCGCTCCCCGATCGGCCGGGCGGTGAAGGGCTCGCTGGTGGACTGCCGTCCGGACGACCTCGCCACCCACATGGTCAAGGCGGTCCTCGGGAAGGTGCCGCAACTCGACCCGACCACGGTGGAGGACATCATCGTCGGGTGTGCCCAGCCGGCCGGCGAGTCGGGCTACAACATCGCCCGGGCGGTGGCCGTCATGGCCGGGCTGGCGGACGTGCCGGGCGTCACCGTGAACCGGTACTGCTCGTCGTCACTGCAGGCGATCCGGATGGCTGCCCACGCCGTCAAAGCGGGCGAGGGTGACGTGTTCGTGGCCGCCGGCGTGGAGACGGTGAGCCGCTACGGGCACGGGGCGGCCGATGTCGGGCCCCACAACCCGCTCTTCGCCGAGGCGGAGTCCCGGACGGCGGCACGGGCGCCGAAGGTGACCGAGCCGTGGACCCCGCCCGCCGGCCTCCCGGACATCTACATCGCCATGGGCCAGACGGCGGAGAACGTGGCCGAGTACGAGCACGTGTCGCGCCAGGAGATGGACGAGTTCGCGCTCCTGTCGCAGACCCGGGCGGTCGAATCACAGGAGAACGGGTTCTTCGAGCGGGAGATCATCCCGGTCACCACCCCGAACGGCAACGTCGTCACCAAGGACGACGGTCCCCGGCCCAACACCACCCTCGAGGGCCTGGCCCAGCTGAAGCCCGTCTTCCGCGAGGAAGGCACCGTGACCGCCGGCAACGCCTGCCCGCTCAACGACGGCGCCGCGGCGGTGATCGTGATGAGCGACACCAAGGCCCGGGAGCTCGGCGTCACCCCCCTGGCCCGGATCGTCGCCAGCGGGGTCTCGGGCCTCAACCCCGAGATCATGGGGCTCGGCCCCGTGGAGGCGATCCGCCAGACGCTCAAGCGGGCGTCGATGAGCATCGACGACATCGACCTGGTGGAGATCAACGAGGCCTTCGCCGCCCAGGTCATCCCCTCGGCACGCCACCTCGGCATCAGCTGGGACAAGCTCAACATCCACGGGGGCGCCATCGCTCTCGGCCACCCTTTCGGCCAGACCGGGGCCCGCATCATGACCACGCTGCTCAACGGGTTTGAGGACGCCGGCAAGTCGATCGGCCTCGAATCGATGTGCGTGGGCGGCGGTCAGGGCATGGCGATGATCGTGGAGCGCCTCAACTGATCACTCCCCCGGCGGCGGCCAGCTCGTCGACCACCGGCACCGGGCCGGGGTCGACGCCGTGGGAAGCCGCCAGGTGCAGGGAGACGAAGTCCCCCAGCAGGGCCAGATCGAGGAACCTGGTGAGATCGTCCTCGCCGGCGGCACGGACCTCGAGCACGTCGGCCACCACTTCGAGCAGCGTGTCGGCCAGCCGGGCCGCCCGGCTGGCCAGCCATGGATGCTCCCCGGCGTGGCGGAGGGACACCAGGGTCAGCAGCTGGCGGGTCACGTCGCCGTGGAGCCCCCAGCCGGCCGCCTCGTCGTGGAACGCCCCCGGCTCGGACGCCCAGAACGCCGGTGCCTTGGCGTTCTCGTTCACCTGGGCCTTCCATCGGCGGGCGGCGAGCTCGGCCGGACCTTCGGTCCCGTAGACCAGCGGTACCGTCCCCCCGATCCGGCGAGCCAGGTCGGCCGCCGGACCATTCCCGGCGACCACCTCGTCCCGGCGGCGACGGAGATGGGCGGCGCACGAACCGAGGGTGCCGCCGATCCCGGCCAGCAGGCCGCCCCGCTCGAGCATGGTCAACGCTGCGGCCAGCATGGCGCCGAGGGCCACCCGGGGCTGTGGGACGTCGGGCAGGGACACCGTCACCGACCCGGCGTCGGCCGCCAAGCCGGCCAGGGCCCCGGCACCAGTCACGGCGACCATCCGCGCCCCGGCCTCGAGGGCGGCGTTGGCCGTGCAAAGCGTCTCGTCGGTCTCGCCCGAGGCGGAGAGGGCGAGGACCAGCCAGTCCGGACCGACGAAGGCCGGCAGGCGGAACCCCTGCACCACCTGCAGCGGTACCGCCATCGCGTCCCCGGCCACCATGGCCAGGGCGTCACCGGCCAGGGCGGCCGTCCCGCTGCCCAGCACCGCCACCCCGAGGACGGGACCGCCCCGGCGGCGCCCCGTCCCGGGCTCCACCGGCGGCGGCAGGTCCGCGGCCAGGGCGGCCGCCTCGAGGAGCTGCTCAGGGAGCCCAGCCGCCGCGTCCCACATCCCGAGCGAGTCGAGCCGCGGGGCTCCGCCCGGGCTCACCCGCCGTCCCCGGGCGCCCCCGTGTCGGGCCGATCGGCGTCGTCGGCCGTCGGACCTTGCTCGCCGGCCGATCCGGTCTCGGGCACGTGCTCGGCCGCCGCCTTGGCCATCAGCCGCTCGTGCTCCGCCTGGTCGACGTCGCTCGCCTCCTCCACCAGCATGACCGGGACCCCATCCCGGACCTGGTATCGCTTGCGCAGCCGAGGGTTGTAGAGCACCTCCTCGTCGGCGAACCACAGCAAGGGGCCCTTGTCGACCGGGCAGGCCAGCACCTCGATCAGCAACGGGTCCAGGGTCATCTCGCCTCCCTCGCGCTAGGCGGTCGTCATCTTGGCGACCAGCTCCTGCACCTCTTGGACGTGCGCCGCGCACGTCGCCTCGTCGGGCGCCTCGACGTTGAGCCGCAGCAGGGGCTCGGTGTTCGACGGCCGCAGGTTGTACCACCAGTCCCCGTGGTCGACCGTGAGCCCGTCGAGCCGGTCCAGACGGGCGCCCGAGCCTGCCTCGTGAGCCGCCACCGCCTCCACCGCCGCCGCCGGGTCGGACACCTCGGTGTTGAGCTCCCCCGAGTCGGCGTAGCGCCGGAACGGGTCGAGCAGGCTCGACAGCGGGCGGCCGGCACGGCTCATCATCTCGAGCACCAACAGAGCGGTGATGATCCCCGAGTCCGCCCGGAAGTTCTCACGGAAGTAGTAGTGGCCGGAGTGCTCGCCGCCGAAGACGGCGCCGGTCTCGGCCATCACCTGCTTGATGAACGAATGGCCCACCCGTGTGCGGATGCCGACCCCACCCTTCTCTGCGATCACCTCGGGCACCACCCGCGAGCAGATCAGGTTGTAGAGGATGGTCGCCCCCGGGTGCTTGTCGAGCATCGAGGACGCCACCAGTGCGGTGGTGAGGGAGCCGGAAACGGGCGCCGCCCGTTCGTCCACCAGGAACACTCGGTCGGCGTCCCCGTCGAAGGCCAGGCCGATGTCGGCGCCCGAGGCGAGCACAGCCTCCTTCAGGTCGACCAGGTTCTCCGGCTGGATCGGGTCGGCGGGATGGTTCGGGAACGTGCCGTCGAGCTCGCCGTAGAGGATCTCGACCTCGAACGGCAGCCCCTCCATCACCAGCGGCACCACCATGCCGCCCATGCCGTTGGCGGTGTCCGCCACCACCTTGAGCGGGCGCAGGGCCCCGCGGTCGACGAAGGACCGGACGTGCTCGGCGTACTCTCCGAGCAGGTCGAGTTGGTCGAGGGGCGCCGTGGGCCCGCCAACGGGCGGGTGCTCGAGCAGGGACCGGGTGACCGACTCGATCTCGACCAGGCCGGTGTCCCGACCGATCGGCCGGGCACCGGCCAGGCACAGCTTGATCCCGTTGTACTCGGCCGGATTGTGCGAGGCGGTGAACATGGCGCCGGGTGCGTCGAGACGCCCCGAGGCGAAGTAGAGAAAGTCGGTGGAGGCCATACCGAGGTCGGTCACCGCCACCCCCTCCGAACGGGCGCCGTCGGCGAACGCCGCCGACAGGTCCGCCCCGGACGGGCGCATGTCCCGGGCGACCAGCAGCCGGGGGGACCCGGTGAACCGGGCCACCGCCCGCCCGATGGCGCGGCAGAGCGCCTCGTCGATCTGGTCGGGAACGGTGCCGCGCACGTCGTAGGCCTTGAAGACGGCGGAGAGGTCGCGCATGACGCGGCCAGCCTAACGGGGATCGAACCTCCCCAACGAAGGGACCTCGAAGGGACGAGGCCGGCCACCGGGGGGGGTCGGGAGCGGTCTCGCCGGACGACCGCGATGGATCGATCCCCGATCCGGAGCTCCTACGGCGCGATGACAGCGCGTGGGCGGATGGAGGTCAGGGCGGTGGCGCGGCGCTCCATCTCACGCCGGGCAACGCCGCTCAGGACGGTGGGACGCAATGCTCGGCTGGCACCCGGCACTGACCGACCCCCTGGTCCGAGGCCGTCGGGAACAGCTCGCCCGGCGGTGCGGCGTCGGGAGGTCGTGGGGTGACCAGGGTGACGAGGGGCTCGGTGTCCTGGTCGGGACGAACGACGGGAGACGATGCGCCCCGGACCGGCGAGATCCGGCGACAGCACACCGGCCCCCCAGTGGTGTTCCTCGAGCCCGAGCGGGGTAGGAATGGAGATGGAACCGGTGACCCTCGTGTCCGACGTATCGCAGAAGGATCTACGATCCGATCTGGATGGGCCGGGTCCCTCGCTCGACCGAAGCAGGAGTAGGAAGGCAGGAGCAGGAAGAGAGCGCGCCGATGGCACAAACCGACGCGGATGGCCGTCCGACCACGGAGGTGCCCGTCACCAACCGTGGGACGACACTCTCGGGGCCCTCGGGTCTTCCACCGGCCTTCGGGCACCACGTCGACGACGCCCGAACCGCGCGGCTCGGACCCGGGCTGGTGGCGTTGGTCGTGCTCGCCCTCCTCTTCGGTCTGGCGGGTCTGGGAGTCGGGGTCGCCGCTCTTGTTCGAGGACCGCAAGAGGTGGTCGGACCAACCGGAGCGCCGGGTGGGCCAGGACCGCGCGGCCCGACCGGCGCGATGGGGCCCACCGGGCCCCGGGGTGTGGCCGGGCCGGCCGGGCCGGCGGGAACCGTCAAGAAGACCAGCATCGTCTCCCCCACCGCCGACCTCTCGGGTCCGAACCCGGCGGTGGGCGCCGTGGTCGTGGCCGACACCTCCTGCCCGACCAGCGAGGTGCTGCTCGGCGGGGGCGGGCGGGTGTCGGCACCGGGCGTGCTGGCCGATCGCAACGTCGAGATCCGGGCTTCCTTCCCGTTGAACAGCACGACGTGGCAGGTGGTGGGAGAGGTCACCGGTCCCCTGGGTGCGGGCAAGTCGATGTCGCTCAGGCCCTACGTGATCTGCGGAAGGCCCTGACCACCTGCGCCGACCGCCCGGAGCCATCCCGCGACCCGAGCGCTCCTGCAGCCGGGTCGCCCAAGGTCAAGACTGGAGACCGGTGCAGGACGACGCCGAGCTTCGGGAGTCGTTGGTCCACCGGCTGGTGGCCGACGGGGTGATCCGGACGCCGGCGGTGGCGCAGGCCATGCGGACCGTGCGTCGACACCGTTTCATTCCCGCCGTCGATCTGCCCACCGCCTACGCCGACGAGAGCATCGTCGTGAAGACGGCCGGCAACGAGGTGCTGAGCACCATCTCACAGCCACGGATGGTGGCGATCATGCTCGAGCTGTGCCGCCTCGAACCGGGCGGACGGGTGCTCGAGGTGGGGACGGGAACGGGCTACAACGCCGCCCTCCTGTTCGAACTGGTCGCCCCACACGGCCGCGTCACGTCCATGGAGATCGACGCCGGGCTCGCAGCGGTGGCTCGTGCCACCCTGGCGGCCGAGGGCTATGCCGCGGTACGGGTGCTGGTGGGCGACGGCGCCACCGGCATGCCGGCACTCGCCCCGTTCGACGCCATCGTCGTGACGGCTGCGGCCGACGAAGTGTCCCCCGCCTGGGCCGAGCAGCTCGGGTCCAACGGTCGGCTGGTGGTGCCACTCGTCGACCGCAACGTGGCCGTGACACTCGAGCGCCGCGGCCCGGACATCGTCACGGTCGCCACGGTACCCGCCCATTTCGTGCCCTTGCGCCATTGCTGAGCACCCGGTCAACCACGTGCGGACCGGGACATCGGCATGGCCCACGTCATGAGCCCTCCACACACGCACCGCTTCGCACACCGCCCCGAGGTGGGCCTCTGCCCTCGAGCACGACGAATCCTTCGGCGCGACCTGCAGACCTCCTCGCGGCGGTGTGCCGCGCTGCAAACCAGGGCCCGCGCCGGTGTCCCACCGCAACGGAGCTCCGCTCGCTACCATCGGTCCGCAGCGAGGCGGACGTAGCGGACAGCGGTCGCCAAGCTGGCGCTCATCGGCGCCAACCCACGAGGCAACCGACTACGTCAGGAAGACCGATGGCCAAGACTGCCACCGTCCGCCAACGTCGGACAGGTTCGCCGCCTGCCGACCCGTTCGCCATCGCGCTCGCTCGCTTCGACGATGCACGCCTGGCCGAACTGTTCGAGCGCCGCCCCGACCTGGTCGACCCGCCACCGAGGGACCTGGCCGAGGTGCTGCGCCGGGCGGCCTCCCCGACCAGCGTCTACCGGGCCGTCGACCACCTCGACGAGCTCGCCTGGCACGTGGTCCGGGCGGTGCTGGCCTCGGGGGGCGCGTCCTCAGCGGACAGCGTCGCCGGCCTGCTCGGTCTGCACCACGACGACGACGCCCTGGCCGGGGCGCTGATACGAGTAGTGGACCTGCTGCTCGGCGCGACGGGACCCGGCGGCGCGTTCTATACCCACCCGGCGCTGGGGCAGGTACTGCCCCTCGACGAGCTCGGGCCTCCGGTTGCCGAGCTGCTCAAATACCTGACCGTCGATGAGCTGCGGTGGGTGGCCCGCCACCGACCCGTCAGCGACGCCGCAACCCGCAAGGCCGAGTTGCTCGCCACCCTGGGGAAGACGCTGGCTGACGGAGCCGACATCCTGCGGGTACTGAGCCAGGCGCCGCCGGCAGCCGCTCGGATGGCCGAGCGCCTCGCCCGCCACGACCCCCGGATCCCGACCAGTCCCTTCGGGATCTATCCGAGGGTCACCAGCTCCCGCGCGGCACGGACCGACGATCCGGTGCAGTGGCTCGCGTGGCACGGGCTGGTGGTGCGCGACAACTGGTTCGGCTGCATCATGCCTCGCGAGGTGATCGTGACCCTGCGAGGCGGCCAACCATTCGGCCCGGTGCGCACCGAGCGCCCCGCGGTGCACGGCGAGCGGCCCTCACAGTTGTCCACCGGCGGACCCGGCGTTGAAGGGTTCGACGCGGCGGCCACCATCGTCGACCAGGTGGAGGCAGTGGTCGATGGCCTCGACGCTACGCCGGTGACGATGCTCAAGACGGGCGGTCTGGGCGTCCGTCAGCTGCGACGGCTGGCCAAGGATGCCGACATGCCAGAAGACCGAGCCGCACTGGCAGTGGAAATTGCCGATCTGGCCGGGCTGATCGCCCGCCGCGTCTCGGCACAGGCCAGCCAGGTGCGGCCCACCACTGCCTTCGACACCTGGGCGAACCTCGACATGCCCCAGAAGTGGGCGTGGTTGGCTGTCGCCTGGTTCACCGGCGAGCGCTTCGCCAGCCTGGCCGGCACTCGTGACGTCGACGGCAAGCCACACCCGGCGCTTTCCCACCCGGTTGCAGTCCCCGAGGCCGCCAGCCAGCGGCGGGTCGTGCTTCGGCTGCTGGCCGAGCTCCCCGACGGAACGGTCCCCGACCGCAGCTCGCTGACGGCGGCCGCCCAGTGGCAGACGCCGCTGGCCATCGGTGTCGGGCCGCTCGACGCCGCGGGCCACGTGGCATGGGTCCTCGACGAGGCGACTGCCCTGGGTCTGGTCCACCACGATGCTCTGTCCGCCCTAGGTCGCCAGCTCGTAGCCGGCGAGATCAACGCGGCGGCCGAGCTGCTCGCCGACCACACCCCGAGGGCCGCCACCGGCCTCGTGCTGCAGGCCGATCTGACTGCCATCGGTCCTGCCGTCTCCCCCCGGTGGTTCCGTGAGCGGATGCGACTGCTGGCCGACGTGGAGTCGACCGGGGCCACCGTCGTCTACCGGTTCAGCGACACCACGGTGCGCCGGGCCATGGATGCTGGGCTGTCGGCCGACGACATACTCGGCTTCCTGCAGGAACATGCGTCGAGCGGGGTGCCGCAGCCGCTTGGGTACCTGGTCGGCGATGCGGCCCGCCGCCACGGCACCATCCGAGCCGGGGCAGCCACCAGCTACGTCCGGTGCGCCGACGAAGCCACAGCCGTCGAGCTGGCTCGTGGGCGACGCACTGCCGAGCTGGGCCTGCGCTCGATCGCACCGACCGTCCTGGTGAGCGACGCGGAGCCGGCGACGGTGGTGGCCGTGCTGCGCCGCGCCGGCTACTCCCCAGCCCACGAGGACATCGATGGCACCCTCGTGACCGCCCGGCCGGCGGCGCCCCGAGCTGACGCAGTTGGACGGACGGGCCCTCCAGTACCGCCGGCGGGTCGGGGGGCGGCGGTTGAACAGGCCAGACGACTCCTGAAGGGCGAGGCACCGCAGGGCGAGGC
>DAHUYA010000053.1 GCA_027315445.1 Acidimicrobiaceae bacterium
ACGCAGCCGAGGTCGAGGGAGATCGCCTCGATGCCCTGCGGTCCCTTTGTCACCAGCTCGGTCGAGCCGCCGCCGATGTCCACCACCACGTCGTCACCCTTGCCGGGCGGCAGGTCGGCCGTGGCGCCGGCGAATGCCAGACGACCCTCCTCGAGCCCGGAGAGGAGCTCCGCCTCGGTCCCCGCCACCTGGGACGCAGCCGCCAGGAACTCGTCCCCATTGACGGCGTCCCGGACGGCCGAGGTGGCAACCAGGCGCGCCCGCATGACGCCCCGCTCGTCCATCACCTGGCGGAACTCCCGCAGCACGGCGACGGTCCGCTCGATCGCCTCGGGGTCGAGCTTCCGGGCTGCATCGACTCCCTGACCGAGGCGGGTGATCCGCATCAGGCGGACGAGGGGAGTCCCGTCGGCAGCGGCCACCAGCAGGCGTGTCGAGTTGGTGCCGCAGTCGAGCGCGGCGACCGCTGCGGCAGACGGATCGGGCACCACGTTGGCCTACCACATCGGCGACGGCCGGCGGGTGGCCGGGTGCGAGCCGGAGTCGACCGGGTCAGATGGGCGCAGGCGGGCGGCGCTCGAGCCCGAGCTCCCCCGCGACCCACTCCCCCACAGGGTCGACGCCGCCCGCCAGCCACCAGGCCAGGTGGGCGTGCAGGCATTTCACGCCCTGGCGCGTGCCCCCGACCCCCCCCGACGGGCGCGGGCCCGTGTAACCGGAGTGCAGCGCCGCGTCGCGCTCGGCCGCGTACCGCCGATGGGCGTCGGCCAGTTCGCCCGGGTCCAGCTCGGCTTCGGCACGGCGGACGCCCCCCTCCGACTCGAGCCGACTGACAGCCGCCCTGAGCGCCGGGTCGACCAGCCAGTAGCGGGTGGGCATCGGGGTGCCGTCGTCGAGCAGAGGCTCGTTCTCGATGACCACCGGCGACCCGTCGGGGTTGCGGGCCACCACCCGGAAGCGGCCGGCCGGAGGGCGTCCGAGTTGCTCGGTGACCGCGGCGACGTCCCCGGCGCCCGCATCAGGCGCCGGGCCGCTCAACGCCAGAACTCGAGCGTGTGGAGAATCCGTCCGAGCAGTCCCTGCCCGGCCGGGGAGTGGGCACCCCGGCCGGACGAGCCCGAGGACCCCCGGGTGGCTCCCGGACCTCCGACCCCGTCAGTGAGGGTCCCGGGGGGCAGTTGGGCGGTGCCCGAGGGGGCCACCGGGCGTTGCAGGCCCGGATCGCTCGAGTAGGGGTCGGTCGTCCCGTTGGCTCCGGTCCCGCTCTTCGGCAGCACCTGGTACAGCTGGGCCCCCGGGCTCACCATCTGGTACTGCTGCCGGGCGATCCGTTCGATCTCGGCCGGCTGGCTCAGCCGGGCCCTCTCCGCCGTCAGCGCCCGGTCCTGCTGGCGAAGCGTGTCGAGCTGGGAGGTGACCGTCGCCAGCGCCTTGCGATCGGACAGCAGGGCGGAGGCAGGGAACCATGCCACCACGGCGACGACCGACATGACGACCGCCCCCACCACCAGGGTGCGGGTCCGGCGAACCTGCAATTGCCGGCGCCGTTCGGCCCTCGTCAGCGGCGTCGCCGGCCTGCCCGCAGCTGGCTGCCGCCCGGCACGTCGCCCTGCCGCCGGCTGGCGGGAGCGCGTGGTGCCTGCCGCCGCCTGGCGGGAGCTCGTCGTCCCTGCCGCCGACCGGCGAGGACCGGCGTTGATCGCGGCACGTCGCCTGCCCACCTGGCGGGTGGACCGCTCGCGGCGGGCACCCGCCGGCGCGGCGTGACGGCTCGTCCTAATCCCCGGCAAGACCGGCCCTTCCGGCCAGTGCGGCGGCGCCCAGGAAGCGGGCGGTGCCGCCAAGATCCTCTTCGATGCGCAGCAGCTGGTTGTACTTGGCCACCCGGTCGGAGCGGCAGGGGGCGCCGGTCTTGATCTGGCCGGCGTTGACCGCCACGGCCAGGTCGGCGATCGAAGTGTCCTCGGTCTCGCCCGAGCGATGGGAGATCACCGAGCGGTAGGCCGACCGCCCGGCGAGAGCCACGGCGTCGAGGGTCTCGGTGAGGGTGCCGATCTGGTTGAGCTTGATCAGCACCGCATTGGCCACGCCACTGCCGATTCCCCGCTCGATCAGCTCGACGTTGGTCACGAAGAGGTCGTCACCCACCAGCTGCACCCGCTGCCCGAGGGCCGCGGTCAGGGCGGCCCACCCGTCCCAGTCCTCCTCCGCCATCCCGTCCTCGATCGAGACGATCGGGTAGCGCTCGACCAGGTCGGACCAGTACCCCGCCAGATCGGCCGGGCTCAGCGTCCGCCCCTCCCCCTCCAGCCGGTACGAGCCGTCTCTCCAGAGCTCGCTGGTCGCAGGGTCGAGGGCGATGGCGATCTCGGCGCCCGGTGTCCGCCCCGTCTTCTCTATCGCCTCGACCAGGACCTTCACCGCGTCCTCATTGGAGGGGAGGTCGGGGGCGAAGCCCCCCTCGTCGCCCACCGCGGTGGCCAATCCCCGCCCGCTCAGGACGTCCCGGAGGGCGTGGTAGGTCTCGACGCCCCAGCGCAACGCTTCGCCGAAGGAGGGCGCGCCGACCGGCATCACCATGAACTCCTGAAAGTCGATGGAGTTCCGGGCGTGCACCCCGCCGTTGATGACGTTGAACATCGGGACCGGTAGCAGGTAGGCGTTCGAGCCCCCGATCGCCCGGTAGAGCGGGACCTCGAGCTCGGCCGCGGTCGCCTTGGCCACCGCCAGCGAAGTGGCCACGGTGGCGTTCGCACCCAGCCGTCCCTTGTCCGGGGTGCCGTCGAGGTCGATCATGGCGAAGTCGACCGCCCGTTGGTCGAGGGCGTTGGACCCCACGAGGGCGTCGGCGATCGGCCCGTTCACGTTGGCCACCGCCTTGCGGACACCCTTCCCGCGGTAACGGTCGCCCCCGTCACGGAGCTCGAGCGCCTCGCGGATGCCGGTGGACGCTCCGGAGGGGGCGATGGCCCGCCCGCCGGCACCGGAGTCGAGGATCACCTCCACTTCCACGGTCGGGTTCCCGCGAGAATCGAGCACTTCACGCCCGACCACGTTCTCGATCGCGCTCACTGATCGCTCCTTGCATCTCCCCTGGCAGAGATGCGCCTGCTCAGGCTAGTCGCCACCAAAGCGACGATCGGGGAACGCCGATCGAACGAGCAGGACCGGATCACCCCGTCGTTCCCGCTTCATCTACCCCCGGCGTCGCTCGCTTCGACCTCGCGCACCCGGTCACGGAACCGTAGCGTCGCCGAGCGGAGCGCCTCTTCGGCGTCCACCCCGAGCCGGCGGGCCAGGTCGACCACCGCCCACAGGACGGAGCCCACCAGGGCCGTCTCCCCCCCGTCGGCCGACGGCCGGGCGCCGTCGCCGGCGATCGTCACCGCCTCGGCCAGGGCGTCGAGCTGGGCGCCGGCCGATTCCCGGACCTCGTCGACCGCCCCGGCCGGCATCCCCGGCACCGCCGACGCCTTGCGCTGCAGCTTGGCCGCCAGTGCCAGGGCGGGCAGCGCCATCGGGATGCCCTCGGTGATGCTCACCCGTCCCTTCTCCACCTGCTTGAGCCGCTCCCAGTTGTCGAGCACCTGCTCGGCGCTGTGGGCCTGCACCTCCCCGAAGACGTGCGGGTGGCGCGAGACCAGCTTGTCGTGCACGCCCCGGGCCACGTCGGCCAACGTGAACCGGCCCTCCTCGGCCCCGAGCCGGGCATGGAAGTACACCTGGAACAGCAGGTCGCCCAGCTCCTCCTCGAGATGGGCGACCGCCACCGGCTCGGTTGTGCCGGCCCTGCCACCCTCCGCCCCTGCCCGCTCCGCCCGGGTCAGCTCGTCGATGGCGTCGAGCACCTCGTAGGACTCCTCGAGCAGGTGGCGGCCGAGCGAGGCATGGGTCTGCTGGCGGTCCCACGGGCAGCGGGCCCGGAGCGTGCGGACCAGCTCCTCGAGCGCCACCAGCTCCCCGGCGACCGGGGCCGCCAGACGGGGGATCCACAACGAGGTGAGGTGGTCGGGGGCGAGCGTCCGGTCGAGGTCCTCCCACGAGACCGAGAGGACCACCTCGTCGCCGAGCCCGAGGTGGTGGAGCACGGTCACCTCCGGCCGGTCGCCCCGGTCGTCGTCGAGCGACAGCTTGATCTCCGAGAGCACCGCCGGCGACCAGCACTGGGCGACCAGCAGCGGCCCGGGCTGGCCCGCCGCCCCGGCGGTGAACCGGGTACCGTCGACCAGGCGGACGCCGGCGTCGAGCGGGTCGACACCGAGGCGCTGCCACGCCAGGTCGAGGAAGGACAGGGCCGGCTCGACGGCCACCGACACCCGGTCGTCGGCCCGCAGCAGGGCCACCGTGCGCTCGGCGACCAAGGGCGAGCCCGGCACGGCGTAGACCACCGGGCCGTCGGCGGCCGCCGCCGCCAGGTCGTCCACGATCCGTGCGTACACCTCGTCGAAGCCGGGCGCCTCCTCGTAGTGGTGGTCGAAGGACGGCAACGCCGGGAAGGCGGCGGCGGCCGGGTGGCGGGCGGTGCGGAGGAAGGCCCGCGGTGCCGTCTCGAGGAGGTCCCGGGTCCGCTCGCTCATCAGGTCCGGACCGGCCGGGCCGAGCCCCACGACCATCACCGCGCCGGCGCCGCCGTCCGGCACCGGCTCAGCCCTTCTTGTGCCCGGTCGTGCGCCCGGTGGTGGCGTGGTGCGCGCTCGACGGGGCGGCCGAGCTCGCCGCGTTCTGGGCGGCCAACGCCTGTGCCGCACCCGGCACGTCGGCGGTCGCCGACAGGATGCTGCCGGCCGGGGGGTGGGGCGGCCCGCTGATCGTCACCGTGGAGCCGGGCTGCCACCGGCCGTAGCGAGGGTCGATCGACACGTGGGCGGCCCGGATGGCGGCCGACAGCTCGGCCGAGGCGATGGGCTCACCGGCCGCCAGCACCGCCGACAGCACCGCCGAGCGGGCGGCGGCATAGGTGGTCGGCTCGGCGCTGGTGACCTCGACGATCACGTAGGTCCGCGAGGACGTCTCGATCGGCGCCGACACCTGCCCGACCGGCAGGTTGCCGATGGCCGCACGGAGCGAGGCGTACCCGGGGTTGCTGGCCGGAATGCAGCCGTCGCTGCCGCCCGCCGGCTCGCCGTTGTTCGTGGCCACCTGGGCGAAGGAGGTGCCGGCGGCGATCTGCGCCCGGAGCTGCTGGGCGGCGGAGGAGGTCTGCGCCTGGATGACGCTGACGCAGAGGGTGTCGAACCGGCGGGGGTGGGCGGCGAAGTAGGCGGCCAGCGAACCGTCGCTCAGCGACTGGCCGGCCGCCGCTGCCTCGAGCAGGTCGCCGGCCGCCTGGGCACGAACCTCGGCGTCGACGAACGAGGCCGGCATGCTGGCCAGCACCTGGGAACCGTCGGCCAGGCAGTGCTGGTAGGGGCTCCCGGCCACCTGCTGGAGCGTGGTGGTGATGGTCGATTGCAGGTCCTCGCGGGCGAGGGCCATGGCGGCCGGGCTGACCGTCAGGTGCCGGCGGGCGGCCAGGTTCTCGAGGAACTGGTTGGTCACCATCTGGGTCAGCCAGTAGTCGACGAAGGCGGTGCTGTAGGTGCCGGTCCCCGTGGACCCGTTCGACGAGGACCCGGCGCCGAAGACCTGCACGCTGCCCGTGCTCTGGCCCCCCGACTGCAGGGTGAGGCGGGCGTCGAGGTAGCACTGGTAGTGGGTGCTGCCCCCGATGGCCGACAGCTGGGCGTCGAGGGTCGCCCGGCTGATCCCGGTGCTGTCCACCGTGACGGCAGGACCGGGGACGAGCAGTGCGGCGGCGGTGACGCCGGTGGCGAGGACCACCAGCAGGACGAGGAAGCGCTTCACGCCCGGGGCATGCTAGCGGTGTCGGGCACCAGCGCAGTCAGCAGGGTACGCAGCGCCTCCGCCGGGCGCTCCTTCTCCTCGAGCGGCACCACCAGCTGGTGCAGCTCCTCCCGCAGGGTGGCCCCGGGGGCCAGCCGCCGCAGGCGGACCTGGGCGCTGGCCGGGAGGGTGACCGGGCTCACCTTGGCCACCGCTCGCCGGGACCCGCCCACCCGGGCCGGGGTCACGGTCACCTCGCCGATGCCGAGCCGGAGGCACTCGACCCGCAGCCGGGCCACGGCCAGCAGTCCCTCGGCCGGCGACGGCAACGGTCCGTAGCGGTCGGCCCACTCCTCGGCCACGTCGTCCACTTCGGCCTGGGTGGTGGTGCCGGCCAGCCGTCGGTAGGCCTCGAGCCGGGCGTCCTCGGCCGGCACGTACTCCGGCGGCAGGTGGGCGTCGCCGGGCACGTCGAGGTTGACCGCAGGCGGCTGGGGCCGCGGCTCGCCCCGTGCCTCGGCCACCGCCTCGGCCACCAGCTGCACGTAGAGGTCGTAGCCCACGGCGGCGATGTGGCCGGACTGGTCCTGGCCGAGCAGGTTGCCCGCCCCACGGATCTCGAGGTCCCGCATGGCGATCTTGAACCCGGCCCCGAGCTCGGTGTGCTCGCCCACCGTCTTCAGCCGCTCGTAGGCCTGCTCGGAGAGCACGCGGTCGGCCGGGTGGAAGAGGTAGGCGTAGGCCCGCTGGCCCGACCGGCCGACCCGTCCCCGGATCTGGTGCAGCTGCCCCAGCCCGAGCATGTCCGCCCGGTCGACCACCAGGGTGTTGACCGTCGGCATGTCGATGCCCGACTCGATGATGGTCGTGCAGACCAGCACGTCGGCCTTGCGGTCCCAGAAGTCGAGCACCGTCTGCTCGAGGCTGCCCTCGTCCATCTGCCCGTGGGCCACGGTCACCCGCGCCTCGGGGACGAGGCCCTGGAGCCGCCGGGCCACCGCGTCGATGTCGGCCACCCGGTTGTGGACGAAGAAGACCTGCCCCTCGCGCAGCAGCTCCCGGCGGATGGCCTCGGACACCGCCTGCTCGTCGTACTCACCGACGTAGGTCAGGATGGGTCGCCGGTCGGCCGGCGGGGTGTTGACCATCGAGAGGTCGCGGATGCCGGTCAGCGCCATCTCGAGGGTGCGGGGGATCGGGCTGGCGGTGAGCGTGAGCACGTCCACCCCCTCGGCGATGCGCTTGACCGCCTCCTTGTGGGTCACCCCGAACCGCTGCTCCTCGTCCACCACCAGGAGGCCCAGGTTCTTGAAGCGCACGTCCTCCCCCAGGAGCCGGTGGGTGCCCACCACCACGTCCACCGAACCGTCGGCGAGGCCGGCCAGCACCTTGCGGGCCTGGGCCGGTGACAGGAAGCGGCTCAGCAGCTCGACCCGCACCGGAAAGCCCGCGTAGCGGTCACCGAAGGTCTGGTGGTGCTGGCTGGCCAGCAGGGTGGTCGGCACCAGCACCGCCGCCTGGGCGCCATCCTGCACCGCCTTGAAGACCGCCCGCACCGCCACCTCGGTCTTGCCGAAGCCGACGTCCCCGCACACCAGGCGGTCCATCGGGCGCGGCTGCTCCATGTCCGACTTCACCTCGGCGACGGCCCGGAGCTGGTCGTCGGTCTCGGTGTAGGGGAACGACGACTCGAGCTCGTGCTGCCAGGGCGTGTCCGGCGCGAAGGCGCGCCCGGGAATCGACATCCGGCTCCGGTAGAGGACGACCAGCTCCTCGGCCACCTCCCCGGCGGCCGCCCGGGCCCGGGCCCTGGTCCGCTGCCACTCGGTGCCCCCCATCTTGGACAGGGTCGGCGTCTCGCCCCCGCTGTAGGGGGTGACCGCCTCGATCTGGTCGACCGGCAGGTACAGGCGGTCGCTCCCCCGGTACTCGAGCACCAGGTAGTCGCGGGCGGTGCCGCCCATGGTGCGGGTGGTCATCCCGGCGTAGCGGGCGACGCCGTGCTGGCGGTGCACCACGTAGCTCCCCGGCGCCAGGTCGTCGAAGAAACCGTCGGTGGGCCGGGCCCGCGGGCGGGCCCTGCGGTGGGCGCTACGCCGGCCGGTGACGTCCGACTCGGCCAGCACTGCCACCTTGGCCGCGGGCACCACGAAGCCCAGCGACAGCGGGGCCACCACCACCCGGGCGCCCGCACCGGTCCCCGCGGCGTCGGCCACCGGGGCACTCACGCCCTCGCCCGCCAGCACCTGGGAGAGGCGCTCGGCGCCGCCCGGGGTCGAGGCGCACAAGGTCACCGAGTACCCCTCGTCGACCAGGGTGACGACCTGGCGGGCCAGGCGCTCGGCGTCTCCCGCCACCGGCTCGAAGCCCCGCACGCCGACCACCGTCACCTCGGGGCCCTCGGCCACCGAGTGGACGGCGAGGATCGGGACGCCGCTGCGGGCGAGCAGCCGATCGAAGGGCAGATAGAGGCGGGGGAACCGCTCGCCGGCGTCGTTGCCGCCGTCTCCGGATCCGCCGTCGCCTGGGGCGCCACCGCCGTCGCCTGGGGCGCGACCGTCACCGGCGGCGACACCCCCGGCCAGACCCCAGGTGGTGGCCAGCGCCTCGCCCCGCGCCCCCTCCTCGTCGTGGAGCTCCACCGCCCGGTCGCGCACCCGGCGCGGTTCGACCAGCACCACCTGGGCGCCGTCGGGCAGAAGGTCGGTGAGCAGCGCGTCGTCAGGGTGGAGCCAGGGAAGCCACGACTCCATGCCCTCGAACGTCTCGCCCCGGGCGAGGCGCTCCCACTGGGTGCGACCCCACGGCTCGGCCCCTACCAGCGCCTCGGCGCGCCGGCGGACCTCGTCGGTCGGCACCAGCTCGCGGCAGGCGAACAGGTAGGCCGCCGACAGGTCCCCGGTGGAGCGCTGGTCGGCGACGTCGAAGGTGGTCAGCCGGTCCACCTCGTCGCCCCACAGGTCGATCCGGACCGGCACATCCGCGGTGGAGGGGAACACGTCGACGATCCCGCCGCGCACCGCCAGCTCGCCGCGGTGCTCGACCTGGGGCTCCCGGCGGTACCCGGCGGCGACCAATCGGGCCACCGCCTCTTCGACGTCGAGCTGGGCGCCCGGGCTGACCACCATCGGCGATGCCACCTCGCCGGTGAAGGCGAGCCGCTGCAGCACCGACCGGACCGGCGCCACGATCACGTCGGGCCCGCGGCCCGCCCCGGGGCCTTCGGCATCGCCGCCCTCGCCCAGCAGGTGCCAGAACACGGCCAGCCGGCGGCCCATGGTCGCCACCTCGGGGCTGATCCGCTCGAAGGGCAGGGTCTCCCAGGCCGGCAGCAGCACGACCGGTTCGGCCAGCGCCCCGACCACGCGTCGGTCGGCGTCGGCCCCCGGCTCGGGGGGGAGGAAGCATGCGAGGTCATCCGCCAGTCGCTCGGCGTCGGCGGCCGTGGCGGTGAGGACCAGCAGCGGGCGCCGCTCGGTCAGGCGGGCCAGCCCGGCCAGCACGAAGGCCTGGGCCGGGCCCGGCACGGCCAGCACCGCGCCGGCGCGCCCGACGACGCCCGGCAGCGCGGGCTCGTTTCGCAGGAGCGGGGGCAGGGCGCCGAGACCGGCCGGCGCTCCCTCAGCCATCGGACCGCCGGTGACCGCCGGGCACATCCGTCGCCACGGCCGCTCGACGCACCCGGCGCTCGGCGTTCGGGGCGCGCCGCTGCCCGCCGCCCCGTCCATGGGCGGGGGGCGTCACGGGTCGCACCCTACCAGCGGCGTCGTGACCTTCTACCCGAGGCGCCGGCGGCCCGTCGCCGTAGTCTCGGACCGGTGGCCGATGCCGCCGATGTGCCGGCGCCACCGGCGCCGGAGCGGACGGAAGGAGAGGTCATGAGAGCGCTGCGACTGCTCGAGTGGAAGTCGGATCCGGTCCTGGTGGAGGTGGAGGAGCCCGTGCCCGGGCCGGGCCAGGTGGTGGTGCGGGTCGGCGGCGCCGGCGCCTGCCACTCGGACCTCCACCTGATGCGGGAGTTCGAAGCCGGCCTGCTGCCCTGGGGACCTCCGTTCACTCTCGGCCACGAGAATGCCGGTTGGGTCCACGCGCTCGGCGACGGGGTCCGGGGCCTCGAGGTCGGCCAGCCGGTGGCCGTCCACGGGGCCTGGGGCTGCGGCAGCTGCGACCGCTGCCGGGTCGGCATGGAGAACTACTGCGACGACCCCGGGGCGGCGCCGGCCCCGATGGGCGGGGGCGGCCTCGGCCTCGACGGCGGGATGGCAGACCTCCTGCTGGTGCCCGACGCCCGCCACCTGGTGCCCCTCCCCGACGGGCTCGACCCGGTCCACGCGGCGCCCCTGACCGACGCCGGCCTCACCCCGTACCACGCGGTGCGCCGCTCGTGGCCCAAGCTCGTCCCGGGCTCGACGGCGGTGGTGATCGGCGTGGGCGGCCTCGGGCACCTCGCCGTGCAGATCCTCAAGGCCACCACCGCCGCCCGGGTGGTGGCGGTGGACACCCGGGCGGCCGCCCTCGAGCTGGCGGCGGGCTGCGGCGCCGACGCCATGGTGCCGGCCGGGCCGGAGGCGCCGGCCCAGGTCCGGGCGGCCACGGCGTCCGGTCGGGGGGCCGACGTGGTGCTCGACTTCGTCGGCTCCGACAGCACCATGGCGCTCGGGGCGTCCGCGAGCCGGATGCTCGGCGACCTCACCGTCGTCGGCATCGCCGGCGGCACGCTCCCGGTGTCGTTCTTCAGCGTCCCCTACGAGCTGTCGATCCAGACGACCTACTGGGGCTCGCGACCGGAACTGGTGGAGATGCTCGACCTCGGGGCCCGGGGCCTGGTCGTGCCCCGGATCACCACCTTCCCCCTCGAGAAAGCCGCCGACGCCTACCGGGCCATGGAGGCGGGCGAGATCGAGGGCCGGGCGGTGGTGGTGCCGTAGCGGGCCCGGCAGGCGCCCCGGGTCGGGCCCGGCAGGCGCCCCGGGGGCCGACCCCTTTGAGGCCGCCATCGCCGGTAACCTCGCCCACAGCCGCGCACCACGACGTCGGGCAGGGTTCGAAGCCGGCGTCCCAGCCTCGGGAGGCACCATGGGCATCAGCGAGAAGGTTCTGCGCTTCCAGAAGAAGGGAACGAACCTCGACGACCTCCAGCAGAAGATCGAGGGCTACCTGAAGTCGGAGGGCTTCACGGTGCAGACGTCGGCCCAGAGCAACCAGGGCACCGTGCTCCAGGCCAAGAAGGGAGGGTTCCTACGGGGGGTGATCGACGCCGACCGCGCCCTCACCATCATGGTCTCGGGGGAACCGGACGACTTCACCGTGCGCATCGGCATCGGCAAGTGGCTCGAGCACCTCGGAGTGGCAGCGATCGAGACGCTGCTGATCTCCGACCTCTTCTTCGTCATCGACGTGGCCGAGACCGCCTGGAACTTCGAGATCGAGGAGAAGCTGGCCAAGCAGATCGAGTCGCTGGTCGGCTGAGCGACGCCGCCCTCGGTATCGACGGCGGCGTCGGTGGCGCCGACGTGTCGCCCGTCGAGCCACTCCGGCCGAACCCCGCCGCCCGGGTCAAAGGCGCGAAGTCTGGCGGTATTCCGGCGGCCGACAGCTCCTTCCCTTTGGTGCCCCAACGTGGGGATGGTTGACCCGCCGGCACCGGTGGGCCGGCACCGGCGTAGGCGACCCAGCGCGCGATGACTGCCGCAGTCGCGAGGACGCCGGCTCAGGTGCTGTTCCAGCGGTTCATGGCCGCCTCCACCCCTTCGGCGGCGATGAGCTCGACGGCGTCGGCCGCCTCGACCACGCTCACGTCGAGCACCTCCCGCTCTCGGCGTCCCGGCCGCCGCAGGACGTAGTCGGCGCCGGCCTGCCGGCCGGGCGGCTTGCCGATCCCGATGCGGACCCTGAGGAACTCGGTCGAGTGCAGGTGGGCCTGCAGCGACTTCAGCCCGTTGTGCCCGGCGGTGCCGCCGCCGACCTTCACCCGGAGGCGGCCGGGCGGGAGGTCGAGCTCGTCGTGCACCACCACCAGCCCGGCCAGGTCCGTGATGCCGAAGCGGCGCAGGAGCGGGCGCACCGCTGCTCCCGATTCGTTCATGTAGGTGGTGGGCACGGCGAGGGCGACCCGGCGACCGTCGAGCCGGACCTCCTCCACCGAAGCACGCAGTCCCTTGGCCGGCCGGAGCCGGCCGTCCCCGTGGCGCCTCGCCAGCACGGCCACGGCCTCCGCGCCGACGTTGTGCCGGCTGCCCTCGAACTCGGTGCCGGGATTGCCCAGCCCGACCACCAACAAGTCCGCCGGGGTGCCCCGGCGGTCGTCGGTGTCCCGCCCGGCGCCCCGGCCCCCGAAGAGGCGCAGCGTCTAGCCCTCGCCGCCGGTCTCGGCGGCAGGAGCCCCGCCCTCGGCGGGCCCACGGGCGGCCCCCTCCTCGCCGGCTTCGCCCTCGGCCGCCTCCGCCGCCACCGACACGCGGGGCGGCTGGCCGACGACCACCGCCGACTCCGGGTCCACGTCGGTGGCCACCCCCGGAGGGAGGGCCAGGCTGCCGACCCGAATGGACTCGCCGATGACCAGCTCGGAGATGTCGACCTCGATGGTCGAGGGGATGTCCGTCGGCCGGGCGTTGACCGAGAGCACGAACAGCTGCTGCTCCACCAGCCCGTCGCCCCGGTTGACCTCGACCGCCTCGCCGACCAGGTTGACCGGGACGTCGGCGCTGATGACCTCGTCGCGGCCCACGATCTGGAAGTCGACGTGGGTCACGGTGCCACGCACCGGGTGGTGCTGCATGTCACGGGCCAGGGTCAGGAACGTCCGGTCCCCCGCCTCGAGCGTGAGCAGGGTGTTGAGCCCGGACTCGCCCGACAGCGCCACCCGCAGGTCACGGGCGATCACGGCCACCGGCACCGGCTCCGTGCCGTGCCCGTAGACGACCCCGGGGATCTTGCCCTCGTGGCGCAGGCGCCGGGAGGCCCGGGAGCCCAACGGGCGTCCCACCTCGGCGTGCAGGGTGACTTCGGACATCGGTCGCTCCTCGGCGGTTTCGGCGTGCGCAGGCTCCGGGCAGGGCGGTCGGGGCCGGGTGACGAGGGCCCCGAGACGCCGCTCGGCCGGCTGACCAGGATAGCCCCACCTCGGAGCGGCCCACCACCGGGGCCATGGTGAGCCACCACCCGCCACCCACCACCGGGTCGCGGCCGCCGCGTCAGCGGGGGGGCGCCGGGCGCCGCCGGTGCACCGACACGGCGTAGTCGCCGCCGGGTACGAACGGCTCCCGGTCCCAGGTCGACCACCGCTCCTCGAGGTGGAGCCCGGCGGCCTCGCAGTGGGTGTCGTACTCCTCGAGCCCCACCCCACGCCCCAGCTGGAACCCGGCCACCAGCACGCCGGCGCCGGCCACGTGACGCCCGCAGGCGGCGATCACCGCTCCCTCGGTGCCCGGACGGGTGAACAGGAGCACGTTGCCGGCCATCACCACAAGGTCGAACGTGCGACCGAGCCCGAGGAGCGCCAGGTCGGCCTCCACCCAGGCCATCTCGGGGGCCCGCCGTCGCGCTTCGTCGATCATCGAGGGGTCGACGTCGACCCCCACCACCTCGATCCCGTGTCAGGCCCGCTCGATGGCCACCCGCCCGGTCCCGCAGCCGGCGTCGAGCACCGACCCCGGCTCGAACGACCGAACGAGGGCGGCCTCGCCGTGGACGTCTACGCCCTGGCGCGCCAACTCGTCGAAGCGTGCCTGGTACCGGGTGCCGTCGAACCCGCTCACCGCCGCAGTCTGCCCCAGACCGGCACCGCCCGGGGCGACCGCACTTCGGCCTTCGGCCGCGTCACAATCAGGACTGTCGTTCGTTGTTCCCGCAAAGGGTGGAGAGCGAAAGGAGGCAGTGGTGACCAGTGTCGGCAATGGCTCCCCAGACAGCACCCGGTTCGATGCCCTGCTTCGTAATCTCCTCGCCTTCGGGTTGGTGGAGCACGACCGGTCGGCCACCAGCCATGCCTGGCGGCTGAGCGACCACGCACAGTCACGGCTCGACCACCTCGACGTCCCCCAACCGGTGGTCGGCGAGCTCCTCTACTTCGGCCACCGGTGCTCGACCTGCGGTGAGCACAGCCCGACGAGGCTCAGGGGAGGCGCCTACATTTGCGAGCGGTGCACCGCCCTGGCGACCGGGGCCAGCACCCTGTAGGGGGTCCCGGGCGGCCCCTCAGGCCAGGTTCTCGCCCCCGAAGATCTCCGACACCGAGGTGTCCTCGAACACGGCGTCGACGGCGTCGGCGATGATCTTGGCCACCGACAGGACCTCGAGCTTGTCGAGCCCCCGGTCGGTCGGCACCGGCAGGGTGTCGGTGACCACCACCCTCGAGATCGGGGCCGCCTTCAGCCGGTCCATCGCAGGGTCCGACAGCACGCCATGGGTGGCCATCGCCCAGACGTCGGCCGCCCCGGACTCGTGCAGCAGCTCGGCGGCGGCGCAGATCGTCCCCGCGGTGTCGATCATGTCGTCGATCAGCACGCAGTGCCGCCCCTCGACGTCGCCCACCACGTGGCGGGCCTTCACCGCGTTGGCGAGGCCGCGGGGCCTGGTCTTGTGGACGAGCGCGAGGTCGGCCCCGAGGTGCTGGCTGTAGCGTTCGGCGACCTTCACCCGGCCGGCGTCCGGCGCCACCATCACCACGTCGCGCGTGACGTGCTCGCGCAGGTAGGCCTCGAGCACCGGCGCTGCGGTGAGGTGGTCGAACGGCACGTCGAAGAAGCCCTGGATCTGCCCCGAGTGGAGGTCCACGCTGACCACCCGGTCGGCCCCGGCGGCCGACAGCAGGTCCGCCACCAGCTTCGCCGTGATGGGCTCACGACCGGTCGACTTCCGGTCCTGGCGCGAGTACCCGTAGTAGGGGCAGACGGCGGTGATCCGCTTGGCCGACGCACGCTTGGCCGCGTCGATCATGATCAGCTGCTCCATGAGGGAGTCGTTGACCGGCCCGCAGTGGGTCTGGATGATGAAGACGTCGCAGCCGCGGATCGAGATGTCGTAGCGGCAGTGGATCTCCCCGTTGGCGAACTCGCGGAGGTTGGCCTCGCCCAGCCCGACGCCGAGATGGGCGGCGATCTGCTGGGCCAGCTCGGGGTGCGAACGGCCGGACACCAGCTCGAGCCGCCGGCGGGGGATGAGCTCCACGGAACCCGACGCTACCGCGTCCCCCGCGGGACCGCTTCGGCCCCGGCCGTGGCGCCGAGCCACCTCAGCCGTCCTCGGCCCGCGACTGCAACGGGGGGACCACCTCGCCGTCGGCCACCACCGCGCCGGCGCCGAGGTAGGAGAACGGTCCGACCCTGGCATCGGCACCCACCACGGCGTTGACGCACATCGAGTGCCGCACCACCGCCCGCTCGCCCACCTCGGTGTCGACCAGGGTGGAGTCGGGGCCGATCTCGGCGCCGTCGCCCACCGTGCACTCACCTCGAAGGATGACCCCGGGCAACAGGGAGACATCGGTCCCGAGACGGACGCCGGCGTCGACGTAGGTTCGCTCCGGGTCCCACATGGTGACCCCGCGCCGCATCCAGCGCTCGTTGATCCGGTCCCGCAGCTCCGCCTCGGCCACGGCCAGCTGCGCCCGGTCGTTGACCCCTGCGGCCTCCATCGGGTCGTCGACGGGCATCGCGGCCACCCGGTAGCCGGCCTCGTGCAGCACCGCCACGATGTCGGTCAGGTAGTACTCCCCTTGGGCGTTGGCCGGGCTGAGGCGGCGCAGCGAAGGGGCCAGGACCCCCCGGCGGAAGCAGTAGATCGACGTGTTGACCTCTCTGATCGCCCGCTCCTCCGGATCGGCGTCGCCGTCCTCCACCACCCGGATCACGTCCCCGTCGCTCCGGCGCACCACCCGCCCATAACCGGTCGGCTCGTCGACCACGGAGGTGAGGAGGGTGGCGGCCGCGTCGAGTTGGCGATGACAGCGGACCAGTGCCGCCAGGGTGGGGGGCCGCAGCAGCGGGGTGTCCCCCGGCAGCACGACCACGTCCCCCTCCTCGTCCTCGTCCGGCAACCCGGTGAGGGCGACCCCCGTGGCGTCCCCGGTCCCGCGCTGCTCCGACTGCTCGACGAACTCGATCTCGAGCGAGCGCGGGGCGTGCTCGATCAGGGTCTTGGTGACCCACTCCCCCCGGTGGCCCACCACCACCACCACCCGTCGGACGTCGAGCTCGGCCAGGGCGTCGAGGACGTGGAGGGCCATGGGCCGCCCGCACAGCCGGTGCAGCGGCTTGGGCCGGGACGAGCGCATGCGTGTGCCCTCACCGGCGGCCAGGACGACGGCGGAAAGGGAGCGAGGGGTCATCTCCTCATTCTCCCCCCCGCCGTACCCGTGGTGGCGCACCCGCCGTTCGTGCCCCTCGTGCCGCCTCCCCCGGTCTCCCCCGTTCCGAGACGGCGCCGGGACGGCGCCGGGCGGGGGCCACGGGCGCCGTGGGCCGGCACCGGTAGTCTCGGGAGGTGGCACGGGTGGAATACGACGAGTTCGGGCTCTTCCACGAGAACGCGCAGGAATTCGGCCTCCCCTACGACGGGCCCCCCGACGTGCGCCGCGAGTCGGTGGAGGTCGCCCCGGGGCGGCGGCTGAGCGCCCTGGTCTGGGGCCCGGGCCAGCCCGAGCTGGTCCTGCTCCACGGGGGCGCCCAGAACGCCCACAC
>DAHUYA010000080.1 GCA_027315445.1 Acidimicrobiaceae bacterium
TGACCCCGGTGAAGATGGCCGAGAATCCGGTCAGGACGAGCGCCATGATCCACAGGTCGGCCCCGGCACCGGGCGAGTTGACGGCGTCGGAGAGCGGGGCGTAGGCGACCCAGCCGAAGTCCGCCGCCCCACCGGCCACGAAGAAGCCCAGCAGCATGGTGATGGAGCCGCTCAGGTAGAGCCAGTAGGAGAGGGCGTTGAGCCGGGGGAAGGCCATGTCGGGCGCCCCGACCTGCAGCGGCACGATGTAGTTGGCCAGGCCGCCGAAGGCGAAGGGACCGGCGAACAGGTACAGCATCAGGCTGCCGTGCATGGTGAACAGCTCGTTGAACTGCTGGAAGGAGACGATCGATCCGGCCGGCGAGGTGAGCTGCAGCCGGATGAAGAGGGCCATGATGCCGGCCAGGTAGAACATGACCAGCGAGGTGATCATGTAGCTGAGGCCGATGATCTTGTGGTCGGTCGTGGTCAGCCACTTGAGGATGCCGGACGGGCCGTGCTCCTCGTGGCCGTGGGCCCCCAGGTCGACGGGTGCCGCCGGCGGGGCGATGCCGGTGCCGGCGATGGGCGGGTTGATGACGTCGGTCACCCGTAGCCCCCTTGCGCCGCCAGCTTCCTGAGGGCGCCGATCGAGTTGCTGCTCTGGCTGGTCTGCTCCTGTTGGTGGACCCACTGGGCGAACTGGGCCGAGGGAACCGCCCTCACGCTGAAGAGCATCAGCGAGTGGTAGAGCCCGCAGAACTCCGAGCACTGGCCCCGGTAGACGCCGGTGTTCGTGACGTTGATGTCGAATTGGTTCGTGACGCCCGGCAGGGCGTACCGGCCGAAGTTGAAGGCCGGGACGTACCAGTCGTGGATGACGTCGGCCGACCGCAGGTAGATGCGCACCGTCTCGTGGGTCGGCACCACCATCTGCGGGGTCTGGGTCTCCACCCCCTGCACCGTGATCCCGCCGTCGTGGGGGTACTGGAACTTCCAGCCCCACTGGAAGGCGGTGACGTTGACCACCACCGCCGGCTCGGCGGCCACGCTGTCGACGTTGTTCTCGGTGATGAAGGTGAAGATGAACAGCACCACCACGATCAGGATGGGGACGATCGTGTACAGGATCTCGACCACCGTGTGGTACTGGGTCTGGCGGGGCATCTCGTCCGAGCGTCGCCGGTAGCGGAGCACCGCCCACAGGATGAGCAGGAACACCACGCCCACCACCACGAGACCGGTGATGAAGAAGCCCTGCCAGAGCTTCAGCGAGTCCTGACCCTGGGTGGTCGCGCCCTTGTAGGCCAGGAAGTTGGGGAGCTGGCACCCGCCCGCGAGAAAGGGGATGGCGAGCGCCAGCAGTGCCACCCAACGCCGCGAGGGGGGGGTCGGCAGGGCGCGGCGGAAGCGCTGGACCAGCCTCTGGCCGGACGGCGGGATTTCCACGGACGGTGACACTATCGAACGACGTCGCGGAAGACGAAATGGCTGGTCAGCGAGTTGTGACCCTCAACGTCGCCCACCGTCGGCCGGGTCGGAGCCTGCCGACTCCTCCGCCGTCCAGCGGAACACCCCGCGGGCCATGGTGGAGGTGGCCGCGGCGGCACGGGTGGCGAACACCTGCTGGCGCGCCCGGGCCACCCCGGCGTCGCCCGGCGCGGCCAGCCAGGCCAGCTCGGCCAGATGTCCGGCCAGACGGAGGTCCGCGTCGGTGGCGCCGGCCGCCACGGCCAGCGCCCGGTCGGCCAGCCGCCCGGGCCCGCCGGCCAACGCCGCCAGCTCGGCGGCCAGTGTCCGCTCCGGGGCCGGCTTGAGAGTTGCCGGGTTGCCGTCCCACCACCCGCCGTAGAGGCGCCAGACGTTGCGGACCACGAACTCGGGCTCGTCGTAGACCGGCTGCAGGTAGGGCCGATCCGCCAGGTGCGGCGGCGTGACCACGCTGTGCAGCACCTCGTCGAGGCGGGCGCCGTCGTTCATCATCGCGAGCGTCTGGTCGACCAGCGACTCGAGCAGCTCGGCGGTGTCGGCGAGCGCCTGCGCGACACGCGCCGCCCCCATGACCGGGAGGCCGTGGCCGGGGAGGAGGTACTCGGGCTCGAGCTCGATCATCCGGCGGAGCGCGCTCGCCCACTCGGCCGGGTACCGCTGCACTTTCTGGGGGTTTCCGGCGTTGGGCGTGGCCCAGATGAAGAGGTCGCCGCAGCAGAGCACCCGGCGCTCGGGGACCCACGTGACGGTGTGGTCGTCGGTCTCGCCCTTCTCATGGGTGAGCAGCACGTCGGTGGCGCCGATCCGCAGCGCCAGCCGGTCGTCGTAGGTCTCGTCGGGGTAGCGGTACTCCGTCGGCCACACCAGGTCCTTGAAGCCGAACTGGCGGCGGTTGACCACCTGGTTGTAGCCCGCCGTCCGCACGTAGCGGTCGAAGCGGGGGGGCAGCGCCCGGTGGGCGAGGACGCGCGGCGCCGGCCATCCCCGTTCGGCGGACTCCTCCTCCCAGACCGGCACCCCGAAGACGTGATCGATGTGACCGTGCGAGTAGACGGCGGTGTGGAGACGGTTGGGCGTCCACCGGCGGAGCTCGGTGTGGACGAGCCCGGCGACCGGGGCGCTCCCGGTGTCCACCAGCAGGAGGCCGTCGTCGGTGTCGATCGCCGAGACGTTGGCGAAGGACGGGACGAAGGCGACTCCCGGGCACACCTCGGCCAGGCCGCCGAGGTGTCCGACCGGGTGGATCTCGGCGGTGGTCACCTCGCCGCGCCAGAGCCGGTCGGCGAGCTCGATGACGTCGTCTGGCACTGCCCCTCCTCAGTGACGATGGAACGGCTGGCGCCGTTCGGCGCTGGTCAGGGACGACGCGCCGACCCGAGCCGGTGGTCCCCTCGTGACGGGGCCGGCGGTGCCGGCACCTCTCCGCCCCGTGGCCGGCGGTCGAGCCGGCCGGGGACGGCTAGCGGGGCTGTGGGTCCTCGGGCCCCCCGGTGGTGGCCGCGGTGCCGCTCGTGGTGGTCGTGGTGGTCGTGGTGGTGCTGTCTTCCTTGTGCCCCTCGGCCAGACCCTTCTTGAACTCGTTCTGGGCCGAGCCCAGGTTGCGAGCCAGCTTGGGAATGGCAGCGCCGCCGAACAGGACGACCAGGACGACGATCAGGACGATGACCCCGTCCACGCCGAAGATCTCTGCGAGCATCACTGTCTCCTTGCAGGCGGTCACCCGGCGGTGCCCGCCTCCTGCCAGGTTAGACGCTCGACCACCGTTCGGCGGGCGGGGGCGCCACGACGGGCCTTCCTCCTCGGGCGCCCCGCGGTCCCGGACCTGCTCAGGGGCCGGCCAGCAGGATGCCCATGAACAGGGCGGCCACCGAGCCCAGGCCGGCCACCGAGCCCCAGATGGCCACCCACGCCCTGGCAGTCGCCCGGGTGTGGGCGAAGGACGCCACGCCGGCCACCAGCACCACCGCCAGCTTGACCCCGAGCACCGCCTTCCAGGCGGTGCCCTGTTGGGACGGGTGGAGGGCGGTGATGTTCCAGATGCCGGTGGCCACGAGCACGGCGTAGGCCGGCCAGGCCATCCTGGCGAAGGCCCGGGCCAGGGCCCGGGGACCTTCCGCCTGCATTCGGCGGGCCGAGGGCAGCAGGCCGACCAGCACCAGCTGGCCGCCGACCCAGACGGCGGCCCCCAGGACGTGCAGGCCCAGCCGGATCGTGGTCAGTGCCGGCGCCAGCATCCCGTCGTCCCCTCCTGGGGGCGTGCCACCCGCCCCTCGGCTGTCACCCGGGAGCCGCCGGTCCTACTTGCCCTGCCACCGGGGGGGCCGCTTCTCGGCGAAGGCGACCGGCCCCTCCATCGCGTCGGCCGAGGAGAAGACCACCCGCACCGCCTCGCCGTTGACCCGCCAGCCCTCCTCCTCGGGCACGTCCGACGCCCGGCGCATCACCTCCTTGGAGTAGCGCAGGGCCAGCGGCGCGTTGGCGGCGATCGTCTCTGCCAGTGACAGCGCCTCCTCCATCAGCGAGGCCGCGGGCACGACCCGGTTGACCAGCCCGAGGGCGTAGGCCCGGGCGGCGTCGATCGGGTCGCCGGTGAGGGCGAGCTCGAGGGCGACGGCCATCGGGAGGCGCTTGGGCAGGCGGATCAGGCCGCCGGCGCCGGCGATGAGGCCGCGCTTGGCCTCGGGGATGCCGAAGACGGCGTGGTCGGCCGCCACGACCAGGTCGCACGAGAGCATGATCTCGAGCCCGCCGGCCAGGGCCGAGCCGTTGACGGCGGCGATGATCGGCTTGGGGAAGTCCCGCTGGGTGATCCCGCCGAAGCCGCCGCTCGCCCCCATGATGGAGCCACCCTCACCGCCGGCGAAGGCCTTCAGGTCCATGCCGGCCGAGAAGGCCTTGTCCCCGCGGCCGGTCAGCACCACCACCGAGACGGCGTCGTCCTGTGCCAGCTCCTCCATGGCGGTGGCGATCCCGTTGCTCACCGCTCCGTTGATGGCGTTGCGGGCCTCGGGCCGGTTGATGGTGAGCACCTCCACCCGACCCCGGCGCTCGCGCAGGACCTCGTCTGCCATTGCCGCTCCTTCCGCTCGCACTGCTCCCGGCCACCGACCTGGCCCCGACCTGGCCCCGACCTGGCCGCCGCTCCTGGCCGCCGCTCCTGGCCGCCGCTCCCGGCCGCCGCTCCCCGCCGGCGACGCCGCCCCGGCGGGGACCGGCCGCCGACGCTACCAACCGATTCGACGACCCGGCGGCGGACCGGGGCGGACGACGACGGAATGCCATGCTGTGGCGCATGTCCGAGTCGGCGTCCCCCGGCCTGTTCCCGCCCGGCTTCCTGATCGGGGTGGCCACGTCCGGCTTTCAGGTCGAGGGGGGGTTCAACGGCCCGGGGGAGCCCGCCAACAACTGGGTGCGGTGGGAGCAGTCCGGCAGGGTGGCGCCCTCGGGCATCGCCTGCGACTTCTGGGCCCGACCGGCGGAGGCGCTCGACCGTGCCGCCTCCCTCGGCGCCAACGCCTTCCGTCTCTCGGTCGAATGGGCCCGCCTCGAGCCGGAGGAGGGTGTGCTCGACGAGGATGCGCTCGGCCACTACGCCGGGATCCTCGCCATGTGCCGCCAGCGCGGCATGGAGCCCGTGGTCACCCTCCACCACTTCACCCACCCGTGGTTCCTGGGCGAGGAGTTCTGGCTCACCCCGGGGTCGCCGGACCGCTTCGCGGCCCACGTCGACCGGGTGGTCCCGGCGCTCACGGGCAGCTGCCGTCACTGGGTGACCGTGAACGAGCCCAACGTGCTGGCACTGATGGGGTGGGTGCAGGGTGCGTACCCCCCCGGGCGACGGGGCGCGGTCAGCGACGCCTGGGCGGTGGTGGACAACCTGCTCACCGCCCACGTGCTGGCGTACGAGGTCATCCACCACCACCAGCCCGAGGCGCGGGTCACCTGCAACCCCGACGCTTCGAGCCTCTACGACCAGGACCGCCTCCTGACCGACCTGCTGATGGCGCGGTCACTCGGCGTCGGCCGTGACAAGCTCGACCCCTGGGTCGACGAACGGCGAGCGCTCCACGGCTTCGCCGCGCCCCCACCCGACCTGGTGGACCACGGCCTGCGGATGCTCTACGCCGCCGCGTCCCCCTACGGCGACCTCGGCGCGGCGGGGGTCGCCGGCGCCCTTCGGCGGCGGCTCCGTCGGCCGTGCCCCCGGCGGGTCGTCGACGCCGTCTACGAGGGGCCGCACGAGCGGCCCCTCGACGCCGTCGGGTTCGACTGGTACGACCCCGTGGCCAGTCACGGGATGCGGGTGCCCGGCCACCGCAGCGCCGGCGGGGAGCGTCACTGGAGCGCCGGGCGGGCCATCTGGGACGTGGGAGCCGACCCGGCCGGGCTCGGGCGCTGGTGTGCGGAGACCCATGCCCTCCTGCCCGGCCTGCCGCTGTGGGTGGTGGAGAACGGTATGGCCACCCGGGTGCGCCACGGCCGGGCGTTCGAGCGGGTCGACCGGTCGACCCGGCCCGACTACCTCCGTCGCCACCTGGCGGCCGTGGTCGACGCCCTCGGGGCCGGGGTGCCGGTCGGGGCCTACCTCCACTGGTCCCTGGTCGACAACTACGAGTGGGGCTCCTACGAGCCGCGGCTGGGCCTCTTCGGGATGGACCGGGCCCGGGGCGGGGATGGGCCGCGCTGGCTCGACCTCGACTCGGTCGGCTCCGACTCGGCCGGTGCCTTCCGGCGACTGGTGGCCGCCGTGCGCAACGGCGACCGGAGCCTGCTCGACGAGCCGCTCAGTTGACGGCGCGCAGCGCCGGCCGGACGTCGGCCATGGCCCGGTGCCGGTGCTCCACCCGGGCGAGGAAGGCCCGCCCGGCCGGGACGTGGCGCAGCACGTCGGTCTGCCCGTAGGGACGGGCCAGCATCCAGGAGTGCCCGCCGGGCACCCACAGGGTGGTGGTGCCGGTGCGCCCGGCGAACTCGGCGGCGGCGGCAGCTGTGGTGACCCGGTCGAAGCAGCCCCACTCCGAGAGGATCGGGATGCCGTGGGCCGCCACCGCGTCCACTGCGCGGCTGAGGTCGCTGGCCATGAGCATGGTGGCGATCGGCAGGGTGTGGGCCATCGTGCGGAGGTTCCGGCGGACGTCGGGCAGCACGGAGCGCACGGTGGAGTGGAGGCGTCCCACCATGAGGTCGGGCAGGTCGAGGAGGACGGCGGCCACCATGTCGGCCATGGGTGCCATGTCCGGCAGGAGGCGGCCCAGGGCCGCCGGCAGCACGCCCCTCCGGTTCTTCCATGCCGGGGTGGCCACCCCGTCTCGGTAGATGACGCCGAGGGCGGCGTCGGGGTGGTCGTGGGCGTACTGGATGGCCACCGCGGCCCCCATCGAGTGGCCGAGCAGGACCACTGGTCCGGCCCCGAGGTGGGCGAGGACCGAGGCGACCTGGTCGGCCAGCGCCTGCATCGACACCTCGTGCCACTCGAGCGGGTCGCTGCCGCCGAAACCGGCCAGGCTCGGGTTGACCACCCGCCACCCGAGCTTCTCGGCCAGCCGGCCGCTCTCCCGCCAGTACATCCCGCCGGCCGCGAAGTAGCCGTGGATGTTGACCGCCCAGACCGGCGGCGAGCCCGGTCCGTCCGGGCCGTGGGCCGCCTCGTTGTCGGAGACGGCGAACCGGACCCGCCGGCCGTCGACCCGGACGGCGCCCGGCACCATCCGGGCGGCGGGCTCGTTGACCCTGCGCCGCAGGCCGGGCCACCGGCCGGGCGGCTCCGGCGACATCGGACCGTGCATCCCGGGCGGGAAGCTACCCCCGGACGACCCCGCACCGGGGGGATCGGGCGGCCACCGTGTCGGGCGGCCACCGGGTCGGGCAGTCAATGGGTCGGGCCGCGGTAACCTCGGCTTTCGTGCCCGGCGCCAGCAACCCGATCCGCCGGGGGCTGCTCAAGACGGTACTGGCCGCCCGCGAGGTGGTGGCGCTGGGTCCCGGGACCTTCGCCGCCATCGCCGCCAACAGCGTCCGGACCGAGCAGCGCCGCCGCCGGGACGACCGCAGCGAGCGGCGGGCCGCCACCGCCCGCGGGCCCGGTCGGCTGCTCGACGCCGTCCCGCTCGACCTCGAGGCCGCCGGGCTTGGCGACGCCGGCTCGCTGGGGGGCGCCGGACCGGCCCGCCGGACCGTCGGCGTCCGTTGCCGGTTCACCGAGGCCGAGCTCGAGGTGGTCTTCCTCGGTGCCGACCTGGTGCGGCTCAGCTGGGGCCCGGCGACGCCGCCCCTGCCCTGGGCACTGGCGCCGCCCCCGCCTTCGGGCTGGGGGGCGGAGGTGGCGGTGGAGCAGCCGGACGGCGGTGGGTGTGCGATCGTCTCGGCCGCCCTCCGGCTCGAGGTCGGGACGGACGGGGAGGTGCGCCTGCTGCGGCCGGACGGGAGCCTGGTCCGCCGGGAGCTGCCGGCCCTCCGGCGGGGGGCGGCCCGACTGGCCCGGTTCGAGCTCCGGGAGGACGAGCGTGTGTCGGGGCTCGGGGAGCAGGCCTCCCCGGTCGACCTGCGCGGCACCACCCACCGGCTGTGGAACCGCGACCCGGGGGGGGCCTGGGGCCCCGGCGACGACCCGCTCTACTGCTCGGTGCCCGTGCTGGTGGGCCTGCACCCCGACGCCGACGTCCTCGCCTTCTACGAGAACTCCTACGACGCCACCGTCCGTCTCGGCGCGCCGCGGCGGGGACCGGGCCCTCCCCCCCGGGTGGAGATCGCCTTCTCGGGCGGGATGCTCCGCCACTACCTGGCGGTCGGCACCCTGGCCTCGGTGCTGAGCCGGTACGCCGAGCTCACCGGTCGCCCCCCGTTGCCGGCCCGGTGGGCGCTCGGGTACCACCAGTGCCGGTGGGGCTACCGCACCGCGGCCGACGTGCGGGCGGTGGCCGAGGGCTTCGCCGCCGAAGGGGTGCCGCTCAGCGCGGTCCACCTCGACATCGACTACATGGACGGCTACCGGGTCTTCACCGTGTCGAGGGAGCGCTTCCCCGACCTGCCGGGCCTGGTGGACGAGCTCGGACGGCGCGGCACCCGGGTGGTGACGATCGTCGACCCGGCGGTGAAGGTCGACCCCGGCTACGAGGTCTACGAGGAGGGGCGGGCGTCGGGGCGCTTCCTGCTCGACGACGACGGGCGTCCCCTCGAAGGCGTGGTCTGGCCCGGCCGGGCGGTCTTCCCAGACTTCACCGACCCGGCCACCCGGGGCTGGTGGGCCGACCGCTACGCCGGGCTGCTGGGAGCCGGGGTGGCCGGAATCTGGCACGACATGAACGAGCCGACGTCGATCACCCTGTGGGGGGACCGCACCCTGCCCAAGGGCACCCGGCATGCCGCCGAGGGTCGCGGGGGCGACCATCGCGAGTGCCACAACGTCTACGGCCTGCTGATGGACCGTGCCGGCTCCGAGGCGCTGGTGGCCGCCCATCCCGACCGGCGACCCTTCCTGCTGTCGCGGGCCGGCTGGGCGGGCCTGCAGCGATGGGCCTGGAACTGGACGGCCGACATCGAGTCGAGCTGGGACGGCCTCCGCCAGCAGGTCGCCACGACGATCGGACTGGGGATGTCGGGCATCCCCTACACCGGTTCGGACATCGGGGGTTTCAGCGGGGTGCCGAGCCCCGACCTCTTCCTCCGCTGGCTCGAGCTGTCGGTGCTCATGCCCTTCTGCCGGACCCACTCGGTGCTGGGTTCCCCGCCGCGCGAGCCCTGGCGGTTCCCCGAGCCCTACCGCACGGCGATCGGCCGGCTCATCCGTCTCCGCTACCGGTTGCTCCCCTACCTCTACACCTGTGCCTGGCAGGCTCGGAACAGCGGGCACCCGCTGGTCCGCCCTCTGTGCTGGACGGGGTCCGGGTCGTCGCCCGACCGCCGCCTCTGGGCCGTCGACGACCAGTACCTGCTCGGGGACGCGTTGCTGGTGGCACCGGTGACCCGCCCCGAGTCGTCGCGGTCGGTGGTGCTCCCGGCCGGGCGCTGGTTCCGCTGGCGGCCGGTGCCGCCGATCGGCCGACCGGGTGGCGAGCAGCACGCGGTCGCGGTGGAGGACGGCGGCCGCAGCGTGACCGCGGACGCCCCGCCGGGGATGGCACCGGTGTTCGTGCGGGCCGGGTCGGTGGTCGCCACCGACGACGGCTGGGCCGGGAGCGGTCCGGCCGACCTCGAGGGTGGTCACCGGCCGGTCGCACCCGCCGTCCATTGCTTCCCCACGGCCGGGGGCCAGGCGGCCGGCACCGGCTACGACGACGCGGGCGACGGCTACGGGCCGTCGAGGGTGGACCGGTTCGAGCTGTCGCCCGAGGGGCCGGCGGCGCTGGTGCTGCGCTGGCGGCGCGAGGGCGACTACCCGGCGCCGGCCACCCGGGTGGTGGTGCACGGCCTGGCGGCCACCGCCGCCTCGGCCGACGGTCGCCCGGTGCCGGTGCAGGTCGAGCGCCTCGACGGCGCGGCGTCGACCGTCGTCGAGTGCCCGGCCTTCGACGTCCTCCGACTCGAGGGGCCTCCGGCGTTCAGGTGACGTCGCGCCGGAAGCTGGTGAAGTAGCCCAGGGTCGCCGGCAGCACCCCCCAGGCCAGCAGCACCAGGCCGCCGCTCCACCAGGCGAGCAGGGTGATGCCGGCGTTGCCGCGGCCCCCCTGGCCGCCCCCCATTGCCCGGCTGAGGCCGCCGGCCAGCGAGGCGGCCGAGTCCGACGGGAGCCAGTTCAGGTTGTAGTGGAGGATGTGGACGGCGATGGCCACGAGGATCGGCTCGAGGATCAGGCTCAGCGCCAGCGTCAGGAGCACCCCGGCGATCTGGTTGCGGACCAGCACCCCCACCCCGAGGCCGAACAGCGCCATCAGCGCGTAGTCGCCGAACAGTCCCGGCACCACCGGCCCGATCTGGTGCAGGAGCGCCGAGGCGGACCCGCCCGAGGTCACCAGCCACGGGAGCCCCATCGCGGCCACCATGGCCAGGCTGGCGACGCACAGGCCGAGGCCCCACACCACGGAGGCGATCGACTTCGCCACGACCACGTGGACCCGGCGCGGGGTCACCAGCAGGGTGGTGGTGATGACCTGGTGGCGGTACTCGGCGGTGATGCAGATCACCCCCATGATCGGGGCCATCAGCAGGGCGGCGAAGTAGCCGGCCCCCATCAGGTCACGAAGCTGCTGGGGGGTGGAGGGCGTCCCGAAGGAGTGGCCGGGTGGGGCGGCGGCCGCGAAGGCGGTGAGGATGGTGAGCGCCGTCAGGGCGAACGTCACCCCCAGCACCACCCACGGCCCCGGGGTGGTCCGGAACTTGAACAGCTCGCTGCGGATCGTGCGGATCACGCCGGTCCCCGTGGTGCCGGCGGCGGAGTCGGGCCCGCGGCCGACGGCGGCGGCCA
>DAHUYA010000090.1 GCA_027315445.1 Acidimicrobiaceae bacterium
GGCCCTGCTCTTCGTCGCCGGGGTGCCCATGCGGCCCGTGCTGAAGGTGCTGGGCGGACTCGCCGGCCTGGCGCTGCTGGTGGCGATCGCCGAGCCCTACCGGCGCCAGAGGCTGCTCTCGTTCCTCAACCCGGGTGCGCACGCCTCGGGATCCGGCTACCAGGTGATGCAGTCACTGATCGGGCTGGGCTCCGGCCACCTCTTCGGCCTCGGCCTCGGGAACGGGCGCCAGAAGTGGGGCTTGCTCCCCAACGCCCACACCGACTTCATCTTCTCGGTGGTCGGCCAGGAGCTGGGCCTGGTCGGCGCGCTGGTCGTGCTGGCGCTGCTCGGCGCCTTGGCCTGGTTCGGCCTGCGGGCCGCCTCAAGGGCCCCGGACCGCTTCGGCGGGCTGCTGGCGGTGGCCCTGGTGGCCTGGATCAGCGCCGAGGCGGTGATCAACGTGGGCGCCGTCATCGGCTTGCTGCCGGTGACCGGCATCCCCCTGCCCTTCATCTCCTACGGCGGCTCCTCCCTGGTCATCACCATGGCGGCCACCGGGGTGCTGATCAACATCGCCCGCCAGGAGCGCCCGGTCCGGGCGCCCGGCCGGCGGCGGTGAGCCGGCGGCGCTACGCCGTGGTGGCCGGAGGCGGCACGGCGGGTCACGCTCTGCCGGCCCTTTCGGTGGCCCGGGCGCTGGTCGCCCGGGGAAACGATCCCGGCTCGATCGAGCTGGTCGGCTCGCGACGGGGGCCCGAGGGTGCCCTGCTCTCCGGACAGGGCTTTCCGGTGACCCTTCTGCCCGGCCGGGGGTTCACCCGCCGCGGGTCGCTCGAGGCGCTCGCGGCCAACCTGGCGGCCGCCGTGGGGCTCGTGGAGGCGCTGGCGCGGGCGGTGGCGGCCCTCGCCCGCTGGCGGCCCCGGGTCGTGGTCTCGGTCGGGGGCTACGCCAGCTTCGCCCCGGCCGCCGCCGCCGTGGCCCTCCGGGTGCCGCTGATCCTGGTCAACACCGACGCCGTGCCCGGCCTGGTGCACCGGTTGCTCGGCCGGTTCGCCGCCGCCGCCGCCGTGGCCTTTCCCGGCACCCCCCTGCCCCGGGCCGTGGTCACCGGCACCCCCGTGCGGGATCAGATCAGGGAGGTGGACCGAAGCGACCCGGCCAGGGAGGCGGCCAAGCGCCAGCTCGGGGCCCCGACCGACCGCCGGCTGGTCGGGGCCTTCGGCGGCTCGCTCGGGGCGAGGCGGATCAACCAGGCGGTGGCCGGGCTGGCCGAGCGGTGGGGGGCCCGGGGCGACCTGGCCGTCCACCACGTGGTCGGCCGCCGCGACTGGGAGGGAGGCCCCGGGTCCGGGTCCGGGGCCGGCGGGGAGGGGGCGAGCGTCGACGACGGGGCGCCGACGGGGCGGCTGGTCTACCGGCGGGTACCCTTCGAGGACCGGATGGACTGGCTCTACCAGGCGGCGGACGTGGTGATCTGCCGTGCAGGCGCCATCACCGTCGCCGAGTTGGCGGTGGCCGGGGTGCCGGCGGTCCTGGTGCCACTGCCCGGCGCGCCGGGGGACCACCAGACCCGCAACGCCGAGGCTCTGGTGAGCGCGGGGGCGGCCGTGCTGTTGCCCGACGACCGGTGCACGGCCGGGGAGCTGACGTCGGTGCTCGACCCGCTGCTGTCCGACCCCGACCGCCTGAGGGCCATGGGCCGTGCCGCCCGCGGCCTGGGCCGGCCGGACGCCGCCGAACGGGTGGCCGACGTGGTGGTCGCCCATGCCCGCTGAGCCCCCGCCCCGGCCACCCGACCTGGGGCGTCCCCGCCGGGTCCACGTGGTGGGCGTGGGCGGGGCCGGCATGAGCGCCATCGCCTCGGTGCTGGTCGCCATGGGCCACCGGGTGACCGGGAGCGACCTCAAGGCCTCGCCGTTGCTCGAACGGCTGGGGGCGCAGGGCGTCGAGGTGGCGATGGGCCACCGGGCCGAGAACGTGGGCTCGGCCGAGCTGGTCACCTTCTCGCCGGCGGTCCCCGCCGACAACCCCGAGCGGGCAGAGGCGGTCCGCCGGGGGCTCGAGGTCGTCCGGCGGGCCGAGCTGCTGGCGGCCATCGCGGCCACCCGGCGCTGCGTCGCGGTGGCCGGCACCCACGGCAAGACCACGACCTCGTCGATGCTGTCGCTGGCCCTGGTGGAGGCCGGGCTGCGCCCTTCCTTCGTGATCGGGGCGGACGTGAACGAGATCGGGACGAACGCGGTCTGGGACGACGGGGAGTGGCTGGTCGTGGAGGCGGACGAGAGCTACGGGACCTTCGAGGCCCTCCACCCCGAGGTGGCCGTGCTCACCAATGTCGAGCCCGACCATCTCGACCACTACGGGGACCTGCCCGGCCTGGAGCGGGCCTTCGCCGACTTCCTCGACCGGGCGACCGGGGCGGTGGTGGTCTCGGCCGACGACCCCGGCGCGGCCGCCCTCGGCCGCCGGGTCGGCGCCTCCAGCGTGGGGACGGCCGAGGGCGCCACCTACCGGATGACCGGCATCGAGCTCGCCCGACGCTCGGTCGCTTTCGACCTGTCGGGGCCCGAGGGGCCCCTGGGCCGGTTGGCGCTGCCGGTGCCGGGGCTCCACAACGCCCGGAACGCCGCGGTGGCCACGGTGGGGGCACTGCGGGTCGGTGCGCCCTTCGAGGCCGGTGTCGCCGCCCTGGCCAGGTTCACCGGGGTGCCCCGGCGCGTCGAGTTCCGGGGCGAGGCCGACGGGGTCAGCTTCGTGGACGACTACGCCCACCTGCCGAGCGAGGTCAGGGCCGCCCTGGCCACCGCCCTGGGCGGGGGATGGGACCGGGTGGTCGCCGTCTTCCAGCCACACCGCTACACCCGCACGGCCGCCCTGGCGGGCGACTTCGCCACGGCCTTCGACGGCGCCGACCTGGTCGTGGTGACCGACGTCTACGGGGCCGGTGAGCCGCCGGTCCCCGGGGTGTCGGGCCGCCTGGTGGCCGACGCGGTGGCCGGAGCCCGCCCCGAGCTGCGGATCCTCTACGCACCGACCAGGGAGGAGCTCCGCCAGCAGGTGGGGGCCCATCTGCGGCCCGGCGACGTCTGCCTGACCCTGGGGGCCGGGGACCTGACCACCCTGCCGGACGAGCTGATGGCGGCTCCGACGTGGTGACCACCGACGCCGACCGGTTGGCGCGGGCCCTCGGCGGCCTTGCGCGCCGAGACCAAGCCCTCGGTGAGCTGACGACCTACCGGGTGGGTGGCCCGGCGGCCTTGTTGGTCGAGGCGGAGAGCGTCGAGGACCTCGAGGCGGTGCGCCGGGCCCTGGCCGGCCAGGACCCGTTCCCGTTGCTCGTGCTCGGCCGGGGCTCGAATCTGCTGGTGGCCGACCGGGGCTTCCCCGGTCTGGTGGTGCGCCTGGGGGACGGGCTCTCGGCGATCGAGGTGCCCGCCGTGCCGGGGACCGGGGTTCGGGCGGTGGTGCGGGCGGGCGGTGGCGCGGGGCTCCCGGTGCTCGCCCGCCGGACCGCCGAGGCGGGCCTCCGAGGGCTCGAGTGGGCGGTCGGGGTGCCCGGCTCGGTCGGCGGGGCGGTCCGGATGAACGCCGGCGGGCACGGGTCCGACACCGCGGCGTGCCTCCTCCGCTACCGATGGCTCGACCTGGCGTCGGACGCCGGCGGGACGGACCCGCCGGAGCGTCTGGCCCTCGGCTACCGGACGTCCTCGGTCCGCCCGTCGGAGGTGGTGGTGTGGGCCGAGATGGCGGTGACGGCCGGCGATCCCGACGAGGCCAAGGCCGCCATCGCCGACATCGTGCGTTGGCGGCGCGCCCACCAACCGGGCGGCAGCAACGCCGGGTCGGTGTTCGCGAACCCGCCCGGTGACGCCGCCGGCCGGCTCGTGGAGGCCGCCGGCCTGAAGGGGCACCGCCTGGGCTCGGCCCGGGTGTCGGAGAAGCACGCCAACTTCATCCAGGTGGACGACGGTGGGTCGGCCGACGACGTCCGCCGGTTGATGGCGCACGTGGCGGCGGCCGTCGAGGGGCGCTTCGGGGTCCGGTTGCGACCCGAGGTGCGGCTCGTGGGGTTCGAGGTGGACGGCGTCGAGCAGGAAGGGTGGTGCGTATGAGCCCGTCGAGGACCGGCCTGGCCGACCGGCCGGCCCGGGCCGCGCCCGGCCGGCGCCCGGAGGGGCGGGTCTCCATCGACCCGAGGATCCGCCAGCGGCGGGAGGAGGTGACCCGGGGGCTCGGCCGGCGCCGCCGGCGGATGGTGGTGGCCCGGCTCGTCGTGGTGGCGCTCGGGGTCGGCAGCTGGTTCCTGCTCCACGGGAGCCTCTTCAGCGCCAGGGTGCTGCGGGTCGTGGGCTCGGTCCACACGCCGGCTGCCAGCATCCTGGCGGCGGCCGGGCTCTCGACCCACCCGCCGCTGGTGGACGTCGACCCCGGGGCGGCCGCCGCCCGGGTCGAACGCCTGCCGTGGGTGGCCACCGCCCGTGTGCAACGGCAGTGGCCAGACGGCGTGGTGGTCACGGTGGACGAGCGGACGCCGGTGGCCGTGGTGGCGGCCGGCCCGGCCCCCGGCGGCGGCTGGGCCGAGGTGGACCGCACCGGCCGGGTGCTGGCCGACGTCCCGGTGCCGCCACCCCACCTGGTCCGGTTGACCTCCACTGCGGGGACCGTCCCGGCGCCACCCGCCCCCGGGGGCGACCTCGGACCGTCCGAGCGGGGGGCGCTGAAGGTGGCCGCCACCCTGCCGCCGGCGTTCGCCTCGCAGGTGACGGCCGTGGTGGCCGAGCAGGGTGGGACGGTGGGGCTGCAGCTGACGACGCCCGTCACGGTCGAGCTCGGCTCGACCAGCCAGTTGCACGCGAAGTACGAGGACGTGGCGGCCTTCCTCGCCGGCGCCTCGCTGGTCGCCGGCGATCGGATCGACGTCAGCGTCCCGGAGTCGCCGTGGGTCCTCAGGGGCTGACGGCCGCCGCCCGGGAGGTGGGTCGTCCCAGGTCGGCGGGTGGTTGGGGGCTCCGGCTTGTTTGACCCCGTCGGGCGGCCGCCCGTATCGTGTGTCCACGTTGCCGCCTGCTGATCGTCACTCTCCGGGTGATCGTCAACCTCCGCGTAAGGTTGAGGTCGGCGCCGAGGGAAGCAAAGCGATCCGGGCGCCGGTGTGCGGGGGAGTGAAAGCATCGCGATCGGCCGGCGGTCGCCCCAGTAACAAGGGAGCTAAGTGACCGTTCCGACCCAGAGCAACTACCTGGCGGTGATCAAGGTGGTCGGCGTGGGCGGCGGCGGCGTGAACGCCGTCAACCGGATGATCGAGGCGGGCCTGCGGAACGTCGAGTTCATCGCCGCCAACACCGACGCCCAGGCACTGCTGATGAGCGACGCCGACCTGAAACTCGACATCGGGCGCCAGCTCACCCGCGGGCTCGGTGCCGGCAGCGACCCCGAGGTCGGCCGGCAGGCCGCGGAGGAGCACCGGGCGGAGATCGAGGAGGCGCTGCAGGGTGCCGACATGGTCTTCATCACCGCCGGCGAGGGCGGCGGCACCGGGACCGGCGCCGCACCGGTGGTCGCCGAGGTCGCCAGAGCTCTGGGGGCGTTGACCATCGGCGTGGCCACCCGCCCGTTCACCTTCGAGGGCCGGCGCCGAGCGATGCAGGCGGAGAAGGGGATCCAGGTCCTGAAGGACAAGGTCGACACGCTTATCGTGATCCCCAACGACCGGCTCCTCACCGTGTCGAACGACAAGACGTCGATGGTGAACGCCTTCAAGATGGCCGACGAGGTGCTCCTGCAGGGCGTGCGGGGGATCACCGACCTGATCACCGTGCCGGGCCTCATCAACACCGACTTCGCCGACGTGAAGATGGTGATGACCAACGCCGGCACCGCCATCATGGGGATCGGGGCGTCGAACGGGGACGGCCGCTCGGTGAACGCGGCCCGAGCCGCCATCACCAGCCCACTGCTCGAGGCGTCGATCGAGGGGGCCCGCGGCATCCTGCTGAACATCGCCGGGGGATCGGACCTCGGGCTGTTCGAGGTCAACGAGGCGGCGGAGATCATCCACGGGGTGGCCCACCCCGACGCCAACATCATCTTCGGGGCGGTGATCGACGACAACATGGGCGACGAGGTCCGGGTGACGGTGATCGCCGCCGGCTTCGAGCGATGGGAGGACGGCGGTCGTGCGGAGGCCGGGGCCGGCCACCGGTCTGCCTCCGACGGCGGCGGTTCGAGCGTGCTCGGCCTCGAGGAGGTCGGCACCGTGGACATCTTCGGCGACGCCGCCGAGGAGAGCGTCGACATCGGCGACGACGATTTCGACGTCCCCTCCTTCCTCCGCTGAGGCGGCCGGCGGGCCGTCACCGGCCGGCGTGGCCGCCGCTCTTGCGGACGTGCGCCGGCGGATCGAGTCGGCCGGGGGGGATCCGGCCACCGTCCGGGTGGTCGCAGTGACCAAGGGCTTCGGCGCCGAGGCGGTGGAGGCGGCCCTGGCGGTGGGGGTGGCCGACGTCGGCGAGAACTACGCCCGGGAGCTCCTGGCCAAGCACCGGCAGCTGGACCCGGGGGGCGCCGCCCTCCGGTGGCACTTCCTCGGGGCGGTCCAGCGCAACAAGGTCCGCGAGCTCGCCCCGGTGGTGGACTGCTGGCAGTCGGTGGCCAGGGAGGCCGAGGGGGAGGAGATCGCCCGGCGCCGTCCCGGGGCCACCGTGCTGGCCCAGCTCGACGCAGCCGGCACCCCGGGACGCAACGGCTGCCCCCCCGGGGAGCTGGACCGGCTGGTGGGAGCCATCCGGGGCCTCGAGCTCGAGGTGGCCGGACTGATGACGGTGGCCCCGCCGGAGCCGGGCGCCGCCCGACTGGCCTTCCGGACCCTCCGCCGGCTGGCCGACCGGCTCGGGCTCCCCGAGCGGTCGATGGGCATGTCCGGGGACCTCGAGCTGGCGGTGGCCGAGGGTGCCACCATGGTGCGGCTCGGCACCGCCCTCGTCGGCCCCCGCCCCGCCCGATCCGCCGGCCCGCCACCGGCGACGTGGGCAGCCCACCCCTCGGGACGGTGAGGCACTACGCTGTGACGCAGGGAGACATCTGATGCCCACTTCCTTTCTGAAGAAGACGATGGTGTACCTCGGCTTGCTCGACGACGAGTACGACGAGTACGACGAGTACGACGACCGGAGCCGGGGTTTCTCCCCGGTCACCTCCCGGGTGGAGACACGGTTCCCCGAGCCCGAGGAGCCCGAGGAGCGGCAGGTGACGCCATCACTGGTCGGACGCATCCGCCCACTGCAGCGGGAGATGTCGCCGGCCGCCGCCCCGCTGCCGGCCCCCCACAGCTCGGTGACCCCGCGCCCGGCCTCGGTGCGCCCGATGATCCCCGGAGACACCCAGAAGGTGCAGGTGGTGGCCCCGACGCGCTTCGGCGACGCCAAGGACATCGCCGACTGCCTGAAGGCGAACCGTCCGGTGATCGTCAACCTCCAGGTGGTCGAGCGCGACCTGCAGCGACGCATGATCGACTTCTGCAGTGGCGTGACCTACGCGCTGAGCGGCGAGATGGAGAAGGTGGCCGATGAGGTCTTCCTGCTCGCGCCGACCAACGTGAAGATCTCCGACGAGGAGCGTCAGCGCCTGCAGGAGCGGGGCTACGGGCGCGGCTGACGCCGCCGTGGTCTTCAACCTCATCGCCTATCTGGTCGAGGCCTACGTCTTCGTCCTCATCGTGCGGGCCCTGCTGAGCTGGTTCCCGGCCCGCCCGGGCACCGCCCTCGCCTCGGTGGTCCGGGTCCTCGACACCGTGACCGAGCCGGTGCTCCGTCCGGTCCGGCGGGTCCTCCCGCCGGTGCGGGCGGGGGGCATGGGGATCGACCTCTCGATCATGGTGGTGATCCTGGTGGCCCAGATAGTGGTCGTCCCCCTGCTTCGGCGCTGAGCTTGCGTAGACTTGTACACCATGGACAACCCCGCGCCGAACCAGTCGATTCTCGAGACGCTGCGCACGGTGGAGTTCCGGCTCGGCCTCAAGGGGTACAACGTCGACGAGGTCGACGAGTACCTCGAGAAGGCGGCCGTCGAAGCCGAGCACCTGCTCGAGCAGGTCCGCCAGGGCGGCGAACGCCTCCGGCAGGCGACCGAGCGGATCGGCCAGCTCGAGGCCAGCCGCCGCGAGGCCCCGCAGGTCGCCGCCCCGGCCGAAGCCCCGGCGGACGATTCACTCCAGCGCACGCTGTTGCTGGCCCAGAAGTTCGTGGACCAGGCCAAGCGCGAGAGCGAGGCCGAGGCGGCCGAGGTGATCGCCCAGGCCGAGGAGCGCGCCCGTGCGACGATCGCCCAGGCCGAGGAGCAGGCTCGGCGACTGGTCACCGACTCCGAGATCCGGCTGCGCGAGGAGGTCGCCCGGCTCGAGGAGCTTCGCAGCCAGTTGGCGACGGACGTGGAGAACATGGCCCGCCACCTCGAGGCCGAGCGCAACCGGCTCCGTTCGAGCCTGGCCGAGGTGCTCAAGTGGGTGGACGAGCACGTCCAACCGGGCAACTCGTTGATGGCCATCCGGGCCGAGAGTGGCGCCCGGGGGTCGCGCGGTCGCCAGGGCGGCGGGCAGCCGGGCACGGGTGGCGAGGAACCCGAGGGTGCCGCCGGCATGCTCGACCTCAACGGCACCGGTTCACCGCCCCCCGCCATCGCCCAGGTGGGTGCCTCGGTCGAGGACCGCTGACCCCGTCGGCACGCGGCCGCCACGGGGGTGGTGGTCGTTGACGATTGCCGGGACGGTCCCCGTCCGCTAACGTCACCGCCTCCGCCGGCGCGCCGGCGCCGCCGCCTTCGGCTGCCGATGCCGACCAGGAGGACCAGATGAGCCCAGCCAAGAAGCACGCCCCGACGCGTGCGGCGGCGAAGGTTTCGGGGGCCCGGACCTCGCGGTCGGCCGCCGGCCGGGCGGGCGCACGACCGGTCGCCGCCGCCAAGGGGACGAAGGCCGCCAAGGCCGTGAAAGCGAAGTCCCCGAAGCCGTCACGGGTGGGGAAGGCTGCCAAGGCAACTCCGTCCGCCACGTCGGCTCGGGGGGTGAAGCCCGTCCGGGCGAGGGCGAAGATCGGCCCGCCGGCGAGGGCGGCCGCCAAGGCCGCCAAGGCGGGGAAGACCACCAAGGCGACGGCGCAGGCCCGAGGCACCAAGGCGGCGCCGACGAGAGCCGCCGGCAGGTCGGCCGGCGCGACGCCGGCGTCCACCACCGCGAGTTCGAAGGCTGGCAAAGGCGCCAAATCGCATACGGCCGCGCCAGCCAAGGGACGGGTAGGATCGATGGCGGCCGTCGCCGCGTCGAGCAGTCGAGCGGCGCAGGCGGCCCGGCCATCCCCGACACCGGCGAGAGCGCCGGCCCGAACGTCAGCCGGCCTCGCCGCGTCCGCGGCGTCCCCGGCTCCGAGCCCGACGAAGGGAAGCACCATCATCACCTCTGCCGACACTGCCGCGAAGACCGTTCCCAAGAAGAAGGCCGCTCCGAAGAAGGCCGCTGGGCCGTACGCCGGCGATGCCAAGTTCCTCGAGGAACAGCGCGAGCTGCTCGAGTCGGAACGGACCATCTACCAATCGCAGGCCGCCGACCTGAAGGCGGAGGCCGACTCCCTGGCCCAAGAGCGAGAGCCCGGCGACGTTCAGTTCGACGAGGAGTCCGGCGAGGGCGGGACGGTCACCGTCGATCGTGAGCGCGACCTGGCGCTGTCGGCCCAGGCACTGGCCGCCGTGGCCGAAATCGACGAGGCGCTGGCCCGCATCGGCGACGGCACCTACGGGATCTGCGAGCGGTGCCGTCAGCCCATCCCCAAGCCGCGGCTTCGGGCCCTCCCCTACGCCCGGCTGTGCGTGGCCTGCAAGAGCGGGGGACTGTCGCGGCGCTGAGCCGCCGGGACGGCCGGCGGTCGCTGTTGCTGGCCCTGGGCACCGCCGGGGTGGTGCTGGTGGCCGACCAGGTCTCCAAGTCGTTTGCGGAGGCCGACATCCACCGGCCGGTCCACCTGGTCGGCCCCCTCGGTCTGGGGTTGACCTACAACACCGGCTCGGCCTTCAGCCTGTTCCCCGGCGACACGGTGGTGCTGGCGGTGGTGGCGGCGGTGATGGCGGCGGCCCTCGCGGTGCTGGCCCGGCGGGTGCGGCGAACGTCGAGCGCGGTGGCGCTCGGCCTCGTGCTGGGGGGCGCCCTCGGAAACCTGGCCGATCGTGTGTTCCGGGGTCACGGAGGGGCCGTGGTGGACTTCGTCACGCTCAGCCACTGGCCGACGTTCAACCTGGCCGACGCGGCCATCACGGTGGGGGTGTTGCTGCTGGTCGTGACGCTCCTGGTGCGCCCGGCGACGGCATGACCGGCGACGGCATGACCGGCGAGGGACCGCTGGTCATCGTCGTTCCCGCCCTGCTGGCCGGGGTGCGGGTGGACCGGGCGGTGGCCATGCTGACCGGGATCTCGAGGGCCGCCGCCACCGAGCTCATCGTCCGAGGTGAGGTGCAGGTGGGCGGTCGGCCGGTGCGCACCCGGAGCCAGCCGCTCCCGGTCGGGGCCGAGCTCGTGGTCCGGCTGCCGCCCTCGACGGACCGCCCGATCATCCCCGAGCCCGAGGTGCCGTTCGTCGTCGTCCACGAGGACGACGCGGTGCTGGTGGTGGACAAGCCGGCCGGGGTCGTGGTGCACCCCGGCGCCGGGCGCAAGAGCGGCACGCTGGTCGGCGGGCTGCTGGCCCGGCGGGTGCGGCGAACGGCGAGCGCGGGGGCGCTCGGCCTCGTGCTGGGGGGCGCCCTCGGAAACCTGGCCGATCGT
>DAHUYA010000125.1 GCA_027315445.1 Acidimicrobiaceae bacterium
GTTCGAGGGCTACTACGCCAACCCGGAGGCCGACACCCAGCGGCTCCGGGACGGCATCTTCTGGTCGGGCGACCTGGCCTACCGCGACGCCGAGGGCTGGCTCTACTTCGCAGGCCGCAACAACGACTGGTTGCGGGTGGACGGCGAGAACTTCGCCGCCGTGGCCGTCGAGCGGATCCTGGCCCAGTTCCGCCCCGCCCGGGCGGTGGCCGTCTACGCCGTGCCCGATCCGGGGGTGGGCGACCGGGTGATGGCGGCGATCGCCCTGCAGCCGGGGGACGCCTTCGACCCGGTGGCCCTCGACGACTTCCTCGACCACCACCCGGACATGGGGCCCAAGTGGCGCCCGTGGTACGTGCGGGTCGTGGTCGAGCTGCCGCTGCTGGCCAGCTACAAGCCGGACAAGCAGCGCCTGCGGGCGGAGGCCTGGCGCTGCGACGACCCGGTGTGGCACCGGCCCCGCCCCGACGAACCCCTGGTCCCGCTCCAACCGTGACGTCCGGGGCCGGCTCCCCGGGCGTCGCGGGTGGGCCGGTGACCCGGGGGCCCGGCCCGTCGCGCACCCGCCGGAGATCATCGACATCGACGTCGATGTTGTGATAAGAACGACACACAATCGTCACGTACGCACAAGCATCGCGTACGCAAGACCGAGGGAGGGGATGATGTCGATCCTTCGACGTGGGTTGCTGAGGGGTGTGGCCGCGCTGGCGGTCGGTCTGGCCGGCCTGGTGTCGTTGTCGGCCGCCACGGCCGCGCCGAGCGGTGCCGCCAGCAGCGCACCGATCACCATCGGGCTCGAGTGCGGCTGCTCCGGCCCGCTGTCCGCGGCCGTCACCGACGTGCCCCCGGTCCTCAAGGCGTGGGTCGACTCGGTGAACGCGGCCGGTGGCATCAACGGTCACAAGATCAAGCTCATCGTGGAGGACGACCAGAGCAACCCGGGCACCTCGCTGACCGAGGTCGAGAGCCTGGTGCAGCAGGACCACGTCATCGCCATCGTCGACGAGACCAACCACGACCAGGGGTGGGCCAGCTACGTCCAGCAGCACAACGTGCCGGTGATCGGGGCGGGCACCTCCACCCTCCCGTTCTTCACCAACCCCGACTTCTACCCCGAGGGCCAGACCGAGGACCACCTCTTCAACGGCATCGTGGGCGCGGTCAAGAAGGCGGGCGACACCAAGATGGCCCTGATGTACTGCGCCGAGGCGGTGCAGTGCCAAGAGGGCATCGCCCCGCTCGAGCAGACCGCCAAGTCCTTCGGGGTCAAGGTGGTCACCGCCCTGGAGGTCTCGGCCTCCGCCCCCAACTACACGGCCCAGTGCCTGGCGGCCAAGCAGGCGGGCGCCCAGATCATCTTCACCGCCGACGTCCAGACGGTGAACGAGAAGATCGCCTCGGACTGCCAGGCGCAGGGGTACGACGCCAAGTACGTGATCGACGGTGAGATCCTGCTGCCCAGCCTGACCAAGACCGCCCTGGCCAAGGGCACGTACTTCACCGTGCCGAACCTGCCGTACTTCGCCGACACGCCCGCCATCCACCAGATGGACGCCGCTCTCAACAAGTACGCCAAGGGTGTCCTCAAGGACTCCAACTACGGCGAGCTCCCCATGGAGGCCTGGGTCTCGGGCAAGCTCATCCAGGCGGCGGCCGAGGCCGGTCACCTGGGGGTCCACGGCACCACGCCGACCAGCGCCGAACTGGTCAAGGGGCTCGACTCGCTGAACGGGAACACCCTCGACGGCCTGGCGCCGCCGCTGCGGTTCACCGCCGGCAAGCCGCACCCGGTCGACTGCTGGTACTGGACCGTGATGAAGGATGGGAAGTACACCACCCCCTACGGCCTGAAGCCGGCCTGCGTCCCGGGCGCCTGACCTCGCCGCCCGACGCCGCCCGGCCGGGTGCGAGCCCCGGCCGGGCGGCGATCGGGTGAAATGGTGCGGTCACTTGGCCATAGATGGACGGGGCCTCAGCATGCCGGGGGTAGCATAAAGAGGTGGAGCGCGCCGTCCGGATATCGAATGCTGCCCGCCGCATGAATTCGGTGGATGCCGAGACCCGGCGCCCGCGGCGGGGCACCGGCCGGACGGTCCGCGGCCGCCAGTCGCGCCAGCAGCTGGTGGACGCCGCTCGGGTGGTCTTCGAGCGGGACGGCTTCCTGCGGGCGCGGGTCGCCGACATCTGCGACCAGGCCGGTATGTCGCACGGGAGCTTCTACACCTACTTCACCGCCAAGGAGGAGATCTTCCAGGAGGTGGTCGACTCGGTGGAGATCGACCTCCTGCGGCTCGAGCCGGTCACCAAGAGCGCCGGCCCGGTCGAGCGGATCCGGGCGGCCAACCGCCACTACCTCGAGACCTACCTCCAGAACGCCAAGATCCTGGCGGTGATCCAGCAGGTGGCGACGTTCGACCCCGACGTCCGCAAGACCCGCCTGCAGCGGCAGGACGAGTTCGCCCGGGTGGTCGAGAAGCGGATCCTCGAGTACCAGGCGGCCGACCTGGCCGACGCCCGGGTCGACGCCTGGACGGCGGCCAACGCCCTGGGCGGCATGGTCGCCTTCGTGGCCGATCAGGTGGCGACCGGCAGGACGAGCCTCCGCAAGGACGAGGTGGTCGAGCAGCTCACCGTGCTCTGGTCCAACGCCCTCGGACTGGCCCCCTCCGGCGGGCGGAGCCGGGCCAAGGGCGGGTCCGCGCCGAAGCGGCGTCGCTGAGCCGCCTGCCGTGGGCCATCCGGTGCCGGCATCAGAGAGTCTTCGCCCGGGAAGTTCCCGGTCCATTCCGGGTGGACCGGGGCACCGAGGCTCAACCATTTGACTTGAACCGGGAGATTCGATGGACCTCTCAGAGGCGAAGATCGTCTTCACCGACCCTGACGCCTACGCCGACGAGCGGCGGTTCCACGCCGCCTGCAAGGTGCTCCGGCGAGAGGCGCCGGTGGCCCTGGTGGAGAGGGCCGGCTTCGACTCCTTCTGGGCGCTCACCCGCCACGCCGAGGTCATGGAGGTCGAGCGCCAGCACCGGATCTTCCTCAACGCCCCGAGGCCGGCCCTCTCCCCGCGCTCCCAACGGCAGGACGGACCGCCGCCCTTCCGCTCCCTGGTGCAGATGGACGCGCCGGACCATCCGGTCCACCGGGGCATCACCACCGAGTGGTTCAAGCCGAACAGCATCGGGCGGCTGGGCGAGCGCATCGCCGAGCTGGCCCGGCGGGCCGTGGACCGCATGGTCGAGCTCGGGGGGACCTGCGACTTCGTCACCGACGTGGCGGTGGAGTACCCCTTGCAGGTGATCCTGGCCCTGCTCGGGATCCCCGAGGGCGACTACCCGCTCATGCTGCGCCTCACCCAGGAGCTGTTCGGGACCGCCGACCCCGAGATGGCCCGGGACGGGGTCGCCCAGGACCCGCTCACCACGATGGCCGAGTTCTTCGAGTACTTCCGGCTCCTGACCGAGGCGCGCCGGGCGAGCCCCGGCCAGGACCTGGCCTCGGTGATCGCCAACGCCCGGGTGGACGGCGAGCTCCTCTCGATGGCCGACGCCGTCGGCTACTACGTGATCATCGCCACCGCCGGGCACGACACCACGAGCTCGACCGTGGCCGGCGGCCTCCACGCCCTGCTCGAGCACCCCGAGCAGCTGCAGCGCCTGTGCGAGGACCCGTCGCTGGTCACCCTGGCGGCCGAGGAGATGATCCGCTGGGTGTCGCCGGTGAAGCAGTTCATGAGGACGGCCACCGAGCCCTACACCCTGGGCGGGGTCGAGCTCGGCCCCGGCGACGCCGTCCTCCTCTCGTATCCCTCGGCCAACCGGGACGAGGAGGTGTTCGAGGACGCCGACACGTTCGACGTCGGCCGCCAGCCCAACCGCCACGTCGGTTTCGGCTTCGGGGTGCACCACTGCCTCGGCGCCCAGCTGGCCCGCCTCGAGGTGCGGGCCCTCTACGCCGAGCTCCTCCCACGCCTGGACGACATCGCCCTCGCCGGCGAGCCCTCGTACATGCGGACGCTGTTCGTGGGCGGTCCCAAGCACCTCCCGGTCGCCTACCGCATCCGCTGAACAGTGGGACGATGAACCTGCTCGCTGAAGCGCTGGCCAGCAGCTCGTCTACCGGCAAGGCCGAGGAACACAACGATGGCCCGGTCGAGTCGGACCATGTCCTCGTTCGAGAGGCGCCTCCGCGGGGAGATGGATCTCGACGGGTGGTTCCCGGCCTCGAGGCGTGGCCATCGCTCTTCCTCTCGACAGCGCGGTGGCGGCAGGGAGGCACCATGGAATCCCCGGCGGCAACACCGCCCACCTCGAGAGAACGGGCGGTAGGCCACGAGCAGGCCGGTCCCTCGGTCACCCGTTCGCCGGCGCAGCGCGCGGAGGGCGGGGATCGACCGCCACGGCCATGGCGGTGACACCCCCTTGTGCGGCTGGTGGCACGCTGGCGTCAGGCCCAGAATCGGGTCGGGTGCTCGGTCGCGGTCGTCGGGCCGCGACGACGTGAAGACGGGAGGAGCCGCCATGGAGCTGGTCGCAGCCGAGCAGGTCGAGCCGGGGATCGTGCTGGTCACCCTCATGCGCCCCGAGCGGCGCAACGCCCTGAGCGGGCGGATGCTGACTGAGCTGCACCAGCTGCTCGACCGGATCGCCGGTGAGCCGGCCGCCCGGGTGGTGGTGGTCACCGGTGCGGGCGAGTCCTTCTGCGCCGGGGCCGACATGAAGGCGACCGGCGACGACCAGCCCGAGCCCGACGCGGTGCCGATCGGCGTGTTGGCCACCCGGGCCACCGGCACGACCGCCCGCACCATGGCTGCCCAAGAGCTGATGGCGTCGCTGTTCGAGAAGGTCCACCGGCTCCGCCAACCGGTGATCGCCGCGGTCAATGGGGCCGCCGTGGGCGGCGGGTTCGCCTTCGCCCTGGCCTGCGACATCCGGTACTCGGACACCGCCGGTCGCTTCGGGGCGGTGTTCATCCGGCGCGGCGTGTCGGCCTGCGACATGGGGACCAGCTACTTCCTGCCCCGGCTGGTGGGCGCCTCGCGCTCGGCCGAGCTGCTGCTGACCGGCCGGGTGTTCGACGCCGCCGAAGCGGCCGACATGGGGCTGGTGCTCGAGGTGGTGCCGGTGGGCTCGGTCGTCGAGCGGGCTCTCGAGACGGCCCGGCTCATCGCGGCCAACGGGCCGCTGGCCGTGTGGATGACCAAGGAGACGATGTGGCAGACGGTCGACGCCCCGAGCCTGCGCCACGCCCTCGACATGGAGAACCGGACCCAGGTCCTGTGCGCCTCGACCGGTGAGCTGGCGGACTCCTTCGCCGCCTTCCGCGAGGGTCGCTCCCCGGAGTGGCGGGCGTTGTGACCGGCGCCGCCCAGCGCCGCCGACGCAGTCACATCACCGAGACAGCTTGGGCTGGTGCGGGCGCTGGATTCGGAGGTGGACGGGCGCATGATTGCTGAGCGCCACCGGCTCGGCCTCGACCGGCACGACGAGCTCTGGGAAGGGGTGCTCCACATGGTGCCGCCCGCCACTCATCGCCACCAGAGCCTCGAGTTCGAATTGGCGAAAGCCTTGGAGCCGACTGCCCGAGACCTCGGTGGGCTGCGCGATCCGAGCTGCCAGACGTTGCGCCGGTTGGTCGAGGCGGGTGGCGAGCGCCTGCGGCTGGTGGCGGAGCCGGTGGGGTCCGGGGTGATGTTCGCCGCCGACGACGAGGAGCGGGCCCGCCGCCTGATGGACGTCCTGAGCCTGGCCGACGCGGTGCCGGTGGTCCGGCGTCCGGCGGTGCTGCGGGCGCCCCCGATGATGTCGCGCCGGGCATGCTGACGCTGGCCCAACGGGTGTCGGCCCTCGACGCGGCGTTGTCCGGGATCCCGCGCGCCTTCGGGGGAGCGATGGCCCTCGCCTACTACGCCGAGCCGCGGGCGCCGCGATGACGACCAGTGAGGCAACGGCAACGCCGACCCCCCGGTCGCGGTACTTGGCGACCACGCCGGCCGCCTGCCGCAGCCCGTCGGTGTCGACGGCCGCCAGCTCGTAGGCCCGAACCCTTCGAGGAGCTCGTCGACTCGCCCGGCGATCGGCTCACCCGAGAACAGCCCGGCACGGGGCCTGGGCCGGGGAGGCGTCAGCGCCGCCGCGACCGCAGCGCGGATCACCTCGGCCGGTCAGATGAATCGGACCGGCCGGCGTCGACGCTCAGCGACCGGCGCAGGGACCGGCGGCGCCGGCGGCGTTCCGCAGTTTGGTGAGGATGGTCGCCAGCTCGGACCGCTCGGGCTCGGTGAGCGGGGTCACCAGGTGCTCTTCGAGGCTCCTCAGGTGCTGGGCGGTCGCCCGCTCGAGCATCGCCTGACCGGCTGGTGTGAGGGCAACGTAGACGGTGCGCCGGTCGGTGGGGCAGCTCTGCCGCTCGACGTAGCCGGCCTCGGCCACCCGGTCGATGAGCCGGGTCACCCCGCCGGAGGTGAGCGAGATCTCGGCGGCCAGCTGGGTCATGGTCAGTCGGCGGTCGGGGGAGCGGCCGACCCGGACGAGCACGTCGAACCAGGTGAGCGGGAGCCCGCAGCCCTGCTCGAGCTCGGCCCCGAGCAGCCGGGTCAACTTGGCGTTGGCCTCGATGAGCAGCCCCATCAGGGTGATCCGGGGGTCGTCGCTGTCCGGGCAGGCCGTCGGCGCGCTCGGCTCGAGCTGGGTCGGGAGGTCGCCGGCTGCCATGCGACCAAGCGTAGCGTCGATGACCGTTGCCTGTACAGATATTGAACAACGAGAAGATGTTGACACAACTACTGAGTAGTCAGATATACTGCGGAGCGGACGGCCGGAACCAGGGCGTCCCGAGCAGACCAGTCACGATCCACCGGGAACGACGAGTCACGACGACCGGTCACGACGACCGGTCACGACGAACCAGACGACAGGAGGCAGCCATGTCCACCACCGAGAGCGCCGTCAAGCTCCCCTCGCCGGGCACCTACGCCCTCGACAAGGCGCACACCGAGGTCGGGTTCGTCGCCCGGCACCTCATCGGCACCAAGGTACGGGGCCGGTTCACCGACTTCGACGGCACCATCACCGTCGCCGAGCGCCCCGAGGACTCGAAGGTCGAGGCGGTGGTGCAGGCGGCCAGCATCGTCACCGGGGTCGACATGCGCGACGACCACCTGCGGACCAACGACTTCCTCGACGTCCCGAACCACCCGACCCTCACCTTCACCAGCACCGGCCTCACCAAGGTGGGCGACACGGAGTGGCAGCTGGCCGGCGACCTCACCCTCCGGGGGGTCACCAAGCCGGTGGTCTTCGACCTCGAGCTCCACGGCGCCGGCCCCGGGATGCAGCCCGGCTCCGAGGTGGTCGCGTTCTCGGCCAGCACCGAGATCGACCGGCGCGATTTCGGCGTCTCGTTCAGCGGCGTGCTCGAGGGCGGGGCCATCGTGGTCGGCAACAAGGTGCGGATCGAGCTCGAGGTGGAGGCCGGCCGCCAGTAGGGCGTCCTCGACGGGCGGCCCTCATCCGGCGACGATCAGGTGGGGGCGACCATCGGGAGCCCGGATGCCGTCCCGGTGGCGAAGAGCCGGCGGTCATAGCAGACGAGGGCCGAGAGGTCGGCGGCCACCTCGCTCGCCGAGGCGAGATGAATCGCGTCGAGCGTCCGCAGGTGCCCTTCGCCGATCGTCTCGGCCCGAAGGAGCACCCGAGGGCTCATCTCGACCAGATCGAGGCCATCGAGGAGGTCGCCGACTCGCTCCGCATCCGTCTCGCCCAGGCGTCGGACCGACCGGAAGACCTCGAGGCGCCCGACGACCGACGTCAGCAGCGGCTCGTCGCCGCGTTCGTGGAGCCACGCGAGAAGAGCGGTGGTCTCGTCCTCGCGGTAGAGGAGCTTCAGCAGGGCTGACGTGTCGAGGTAGATCACGACTCGCCGCGAAGCTCGTCGAGGACCACCTCGGTGGCGACCCTGGCGACCGGCAGCTCCTCGGCGGGCCTCAGCGCGCGGAGGCGGGAGGAGGGGCGGAGCACCCCGGCGCGTACCAGTTGATCACGGTGGCTCGTTCCCTCCGACGGTGGGGTGAGAAGGGCGACCAGCCGGCCGCGGTCGGTGACCTCGACGGTCTGACCGGCCTTCACGAGGTCGAGGTAGCGGCTGGCGTGCTGGCGGAGCTCGCGGATCCCGATGCGCGTCATGCGCGCAGAAGGTAGCACGTTACGTGCTACTACGATGCCGGTGCCTTTGCCTCTGGGTCGGTCAGAAGGAAGCGACCCGACGCCGTTGATTCTTATATACAGAATTGTTCTAGAATTTCTTGTGATGTACAGAATCATGTGCCTATGCTGCTTCCGCTCCGCCGCAACGGGGGTGAGACAGCGTGGACGGCACTGGACAGGAGTTCGAGGCGACCTGGGTTCCGGCCCGGCCCCGCCGCGCTCTTCTGCTCCTGGTCACCGTCCTCGCCGCCTCACTCGGCGTGATGGCGGCGGTGGCATGGTTCGGCCCGCCGGCCGGGGCCTCCTCCCCCCACCACCCCGGCCGGCAGGGCTGGACCGAGCAGGGGCCGAACCGCCCGGCTGCCTCGTCACCACTCCCGCCGGTGACC
>DAHUYA010000062.1 GCA_027315445.1 Acidimicrobiaceae bacterium
TCGCCCGCCGGGCCCCCGCCCGCCGGGCCCCCGCCCGTCGACCCCCGACCGCCTGCCACCACCCGCTCGCCGCCGGGCGCCTGCTCGACCGCTGCGGTCCACCAAGCCTCGAAGTCGGCCGCGGCGAGCGGCGGGCTCCAGTGGTACCCCTGGGCCAGGTCGCAGCCGAGCTCGGCCACCACCCGCTGTCGCTCGCCGTCCGCAACCCCCTCGGCCACCACGCGCAGGTCCATGGCGTGGGCCATCTCCACGATGGCCTGGACCACCGGCCGCGAGTCGTCGGCGGTTTGGAGGCGGTCGACGAAGGCGCGGTCCACCTTCAGGGTCGTGACCGGGAGGCTGTGGAGGTAGGCGAGCGACGAGTAGCCGGTCCCGAAGTCGTCGATGGCCACCCGCAGGCCGAGCCGCTCGAAGGCCGAGACCGCTCGCCGGCAGTTCGAGTTGTCGCTCATCATCGTCGACTCGGTGATCTCCACGCAGATCCGGCCGGGGTCCATCGAATGGCGCACGAGGGTCGCCCGCACCAGCCGCGGGGTCTCGGGGTCGTCGAGCTGCCGGGCCGAGAGGTTGATCGACAGCACGTCGAGCCTCGGTCCGCCTGGGTCGGCGTCCCAGGCCACCAGCTGGGTCACCGCCTGCTCGAACACCCAGGCGCCGATGGGCTTGATGAGGCCGGACTCCTCGGCGACCGGGATGAACTCGAGCGGCGACACGATCCCCCGCTCGGGGTGCCGCCAACGGATGAGCGCTTCGGCGCCACGCGGCTGGCCGGTGGCCGGGTCGACGACCGGCTGGAAGTACAGCTCGAACTGCCGGCGGGCCAGCGCCTCGCGCAGGTCGGCCTCGATCGCCAGCCGGAGAACCGACCGGCGGTGGAGCTCTTCGTCGAACAGCTCGTAGCGGTTCCGCCCGGCCGTCTTGGCCTGGTACATGGCGGTGTCCGCATCGCGCAGCACGGTGGCGGCGTCGGCATGGGGACCTGGGACCACCACCCCGACGCTGGCCGTCACGATCAGCTCCTGCACCTCGGTGCTGACCGGGGTCAGCAGGGCGTCGAGCAGTCGCCGGGCGGCGGCGGCCGCGTCGGCGGCGTCGGTGACGTCCTTGATGATGAAGATGAACTCGTCACCGCTGAAGCGGGCGGCGGTCTCACCGGCACGCACGGTCTGGGCGAAGCGTCGACCGACCTCCTGCAGGACGGCATCGCCGGTTCCGTGGCCGAGCCCGTCGTTGACGATCTTGAACCTGTCGAGGTCGAGGAACAGCACGGCGATGTTCGAGCCGGTCCGCTTGCGCCAGGCCAGCTCCTGGTCGAGGCGGTCGAGGAAGAGCTCGCGGTTGGGCAGCCCGGTGAGGGTGTCGTGGAACGCCTGGTAGGTCAGCTTCTCCTGGGCGTGGACCTCGTCGGTCACGTCCTCCACCGTCACCACGTAGCCGCTGTCGTCCTGGTCGAGGCGGGGGGCGGCTGACATCCGCACGTGGCGGACCTCCCCGTCGGCACGACAGAGCCGGAAGCGGGTCGTGATACGGGCCCGCTCGGCGCTCAGGCCGGCGACGTAGCCGAGCAGGGACCGCCGGTCCTCGGGATGGACGGCGTTCAGCCAGCCCCGCCCGAGGATCGATTCGACGGTGTGACCGGCGATCGCCGCGAGCTTGGCGTTCGCGTAGGTGACCCGGCCACGGTCATCGACCTCGAGGACACCGATCGGGGCGGCGCTGGCCAGGCTGCGGAAGCGCTCCTCGCTCGATCGGAGGGCCCCGGCGTCGCGGATCCGACCGATCCCGTAGGCAAGGGCGTCGCCGAGCTGGCTCAACAGCTCGACCTCGTCGGGCCCGAAGGCGCCCGGCTCTCCGGCGTAGATGGAGAGGGCGCCGATGCACCGGTCCCCAACGAACAGCGGGAGGACGCAGATGGTGAGCAAGCCGAACCGTTCGGCGGTCCGGTGCCAGGGCAGGAAGGAAGGCGCCTGGCGGATGTCCTCGAACACCTGGCTGCTGCCGGTCCGGATGGCGGTGCCGACCGGGCCCCGCCCGTGGTCGCCGTCGCCCCAGGTGACGGTGATCTCGTCGAGGTACTCGACGGTGCCCGCCGAGGCCACGGGGCGGACGTTGCGGTCCTCGTCCTCCTCTGCGTAGCCCACCCACGCCAGCAGGTACCCGCCGGCCTCCACGATGGTCTGGCAGGTGTCGCCCAGCAGGGTCGCCTCGTCGGCCGCGTGGACCAGCGCCTGGTTGCCCTGGCCGAGCGTGCGCAGGGCACGGGTCAGATGGGTGGACTCGGTGACATCGGTTGCGTTGACCACCAGGCCGCCGACCGCCGGATCGTCGAGGTAGTTGCTCACCCTTCCTTCGAGGATGCGCCACTCCCCGTCCGCCGTCCTGAACCGGTAGGTCACCCGGAAGCGGGCCCCCGGTCGCGAGATGTCCCGGCGGAAGGCCTGCACCGCCCGCGCCCGGTCCTCGGGGTGAACCAGGGCCAGGAGGTTGGCCGGGCCCTGCCCACCGACCGGGCCCTGCCCACCGCCCGGTGCGTCACTCTGCCCGCCGCCGATGCCGGCCAAGCGCTGGGCGGCCGGATTGGTGTAGAGGAGCTCACCCTCCTCGTTGAGGATGAAGATGAGGTCGCTCGAGCTGGCCACCAGCTTCCGGAACCGCTCCTCCCGGGCCTGCAGCGACCGGATCGCCCGCTCCACCGCCTCCTCGGCCTTGCGCCGGGCACCCAGCTGGCTGAGCAGGAGCGCCACCAGCAGGGCCACCGCCGTCAACCCGATGAGCAGGAAGGAGAGCGGTCCCACGCTCGTCCCGGCCGGCTCGGGAACGGAGGGAGATCCCCGGAACCGGATGGTCCAGGGGCCGTACGCCTCGACCGTCCGGGTGAGCGACCATGTGCCGCCGGTGGCCACGTCGGGCGGCGAACGGAGCACCGGCGGCCCCGCCAGGTGACCGGGGGTGCCGCCGTACACGACGAACTCCGGTCCGCCCGTGGGGACCATCGAATGCAGGAGCTGGTTCCCGTCGGCGAAGGCCACCACCCAGCCCCGCACCTGGCCGGGGGACGTGCCCGCCCCGTAGACCGGCTGCACCAGCAGGAAGTCGGAGGCGAAGGCCCGGCCCAGCGTCGCCCCCCGCAGCACCTGCTGGTGTCCGGTGGCCGCCGCCGCCTGCAGGGCGCGGGCGATCGAGGGGACGGTGCAGACGTCGTAGCCGTACAGAGGCACCGGGCTGCGGAGCTGGCTCCAGTCGACGTAGCTGCCCAGGCAGTATTCCGACCGCTGCCCCGGAGGGTTCACCGAGGCGCTGATGCCGTCGGCTCGGAGCGACGCCAGGAAGCCGGGCACCTGGGCAGGTGCCAAGCGCTCGATGAGGCCGACCCCCTTCAGGCCGGCGAACCGGGGGGAGCCGAAGCCGACCGCCTGCAGGTAGTCGACGTACTGGCTCCGGCTCACGACACCCTGGTGGAGCAGGGCTGCCGACCCCGACAGCAGCTCGCCGTCCTGCGCCAGGCCGCGGGCCACGTCGTCGGCCACCGTCCCGGCGGCCGCCCCGAAGGTGGCCTGGGTCTGGCTCTGGTTCCGGGAGCGCCAGTACCAGGCGCCGGTGGCCACCCCGGCCGTGCCCACCGTGCCGACCAACGCCACCAGGATCACCGACCACCAGTCCCGCCGACCCCGGAGCCGCCGGCGGACCTCGGCCGGGATCGCGGAGCCCGCGTGGGGCTTGGGGCCGGCGACCGACCGGCCCCACCGTCTTGGAGGCTGACCAGGGCGGTCCGGGTCCACCTGCACCTCCTGGGTTCGCGTCCCCTCGGCGGCCGGTCAGGATGCCCCCTGGTCGGCTCGGAGGGAACGACGACCGGCACGAAGACCTGAGGTCGAGAGGTTAGCCCTGCCCGACCTCCCAGAGGTCGATGGCCCGGCCGGTCGAGGCCCGGCATTGGCCTGGTGGCGGCGTGACCGGCGGCGGCTGGGCGGCCGGTCGCGAACCTGTCACCTGGTAGCCTCTCGGTGTCCGGTCGGGTTCCCGGCCGGCCGCCGCAACGCCGGTGGGCGCGCATCCGGTGGCAGCTCGGTCGGCCAACGCCGCTCCGGGCGCCGCTCCGTGGGCCCATCCTCCGTTGACCTGCGGTGCCGGCACCGAGGGTGAACGCCCGCCGGGGCTCGCAGGAGAGGGGTGAACCCCTCGAACCGGCAGGCGGTGGTGGAGCTCGGTGGTCGCGCGGGGGATGCGGCCGCCACGGAAGGGTCATCCGGGGACGGCTCGTCCTGGCCGGCGCACGTCGCCCGCCATCACGGTCGTCCCCCGGCGCCGGCCGCGCCCCGACACTGGCCGGCGGTTCGAAAGGAGTGGCGCATGGCACGTTCCAGGTCCACCTTCGGCAAGCTGCAACGCGACCAGGCCAAGCGGGCCAAGGCCAAGGCCAAGCAGGAGGACCGGCTGGCCCGCCGCGAGGACCGGGCGACGACCGACCCGGGGGCACCCCGGCCGGCCGAGGACCAGAGCGCCCTGCTCGAGCAGTTCGCCAGGCTCCACGACGATCTGGCCGACGGGCGGATCTCCCTCGAGGACTTCGAGCTCCGCCAAGAGGAGCTCCGCTCCCGGCTGCGGGTCGATTGAGCCCCGCCGACCCGGCGTCGACGGTCAGCCGGCGGCCTGCCCCGGCCGGTCGCGCGTCTCGAGCCAGCGCCGCAGGCCGGCGGCGTTGGAGTGCACGCCGTTCATGATCTCGAGCTTCTCCCGGTGCTCGGCCGGCACCTCGCCCATGGCCGGGTCGAACCGTTCGGAGAGGGCGGTGGCGATGTCCCGGCCCTGGCGGTAGGCCTGCTCGGCGGTCTCGGCCCATTGGGTGAGGGTCTCCTCGGCCTCGGCCAGCAGCTCGAGGGGCTCTTCGAGCAAGCCGTAGTGGGCGAGGGCGATGCCGCTGGGACTGCGCTCGGCGAAGCGCCGGAGCGAGTGGACGGCCCGGTCGAGGTCGAAGTCGGGCGGGGGCGTCGACGGACGCAGCACGCCGGCATCGGGCAGCCGCACCCCGACCGCGTCCCCGGCGAAGATGATCCCGCTCAGCGAGTCGTGCAGGCCGACGTGGTGCTTGGCGTGACCGGGAGAGTCGATGGCCACCAGGGCTCGGCCGTCGCCGATCCGGATCTCCTCCCCGTCGGCCAGCACGTGCAGGCGCTCCGGCGGCGTCGGGTCGAGCCGGCCGTAGAGGCCGTCGAGCAGCGGGCCGTAGACACGGGCGGCCGAGCTCACCAGCCGCCCGGGGTCGGCGAGGTGCCGGGCGCCCTTCTCGTGGACGTAGACGGTGGCGCCGGGGAAGGCACGGGCGACGTCGCCCACCCCGCCGGCGTGGTCGAGGTGGATGTGGGTCACCACCACACCGGCCAGCTCGCCGGGCGACACCCCGAGGTGGTCGAGGGTTGCGAGCAGCACCCGCACCGAGGACTGGCTCCCGGTCTCCACCAGCACCGGGGCCGGCCCCTCGATCAGGTAGCCGGCGGTGACCCGGTGCCAGCCGCCGAGCAGGGTGTCGAGCTCGAGCACCCCCGGGGCGATCCGCCGGGGGGGGCTGATCTCGGTCACCCCGGGTTCACCTCCACCACCACCTTGACGTCGTCCGGCTGGCGCTGGAGCGCCTCCGACCACCGCTCGAGGGGCACCCGGCGGCTCACCACCCGTTCGAGCCAGTCCCGGTCGGCCGCAGCCAGGGCTCGGGCGCCCGCCTCGTAGTGCCGGCGGTTGGCGTTCACCGAACCGGCCACCGCCTCGTTGGCCAGCACCATGCTCCGGTTGAGCGACCCTTCGTCCACCTGGATGGTCCTCCCGGCGGCCGAGACGCCGGTCAGGCAGACCACCCCGCCGGGCCCGACGTGCTCCATGGCGTCGAGGACGAGCGACGACACCCCGGTGCATTCGATGATGGCGTCGGGCTCTGGGCAGGCGTCCTCGATGGTTCCGGTGTGGTAGTTGGCCCCGAGCGCCCGGACCAGGTCCGGCTTCACGCCCTCGGTCATCTGGTCGATCACGTGCACGTCGAGCCCGCGCTGCACAGCGATCATGGCCGCCAGCAGCCCGATCGGGCCGGCGCCGGTGATCACCGCCGTGCGGGGATCCCAGTGGGCCCGCCCGCCGATGCGATCCACCTGCTCCCAGGCCTTGGCGACGACGCTGGTCGGCTCGAGCAGGACCCCGGCCAACCCGAGCGAGGCGTCGACCTTCACCACGAAGTCCGGGGTGATCCGGTAGCGCTCGGAGAGATAGCCGTCGTGCTCCTTGATGCCCCGCTCGGTGTACCGGCCGTTGCGGCAGAAGTCCCACTCCCCGACCGCGCAGTTGGCGCACGGCACCGGGTCGGGCCGGCGCACGATGCCCACGACGAGGTCGCCCTTCGCCACCGGGGCGCCGGCGGGCGCCTCCAGCACCCGGCCGAGCGACTCGTGGCCCAGCACCAGGCGCTCCCGCCCCGGGGGCGCCCAGCCGTACTCGCCGGAGAGGATCTCGATGTCGGTGCCGCAGATGCCGACCGCCAGCGTCTCCACCAGCACCTCACCGTCGGTGGGCGGGGGGTCGCCGACATCGGAGAGCTCGGCCGAGTCCTTCTGCAGGGGAACCACCGTCAATGCCTTCACCGCTTCTCCTTTCCCGACCGCCCCCGGCTTCCCGACCGCCCCTGGCGCCGCGGCACCCCGGTGCCCGGACCGGCCACCGGTGCGGTCGGGCTGGCCTGGGCGGGCGTTGCGTCGTCGATCACCCCGTCGGTGGCCGCACCGCCGGCGGTCACCGGGCCGTCCCCTGCACCCGGACCGGACCCCGGCGCCTGGTTCGAGCTGGCGTAGGGGCCCACCGGGGCCCGCCCCCGGACGTGGCTGCCCCGGCTGCGGCGGGCCAGCAACCCGCCACGCCACGACCCACGGCCCGGACGGTGCAGAGAGGTGGGGGCGCCCATCACGCTCTCGGTCACCAGCCGGGCCACCCGCTCCTGCACGTTCTCGGACGCGGCCGACAGAGGCTCCTGGCCGGTCAGCCGGCTGGCGGTGTTGACCAGGGAGACGTGCGAGAAGGCCTGTGGGAAGTTGCCCACCAGCCGCCCGGCACGGGCGTCGTACTCCTCCGAGAGCAGGCCGAGGTCGTTGCGGAGCGCGAGGAGCCGCTCGAACAGCTCGATCGCCTGGTCCTCGCGCCCGATCATGTGCAGGCAGTCGGCCAGCCAGAAAGAGCAGGCCAGGAAGGCCCCCTCGTGGCCGGTCAGCCCGTCGACCGCCCCGTCCTCGGAGGTCCGGTAGCGGAGCACGAACCCGTCCTCGAGCAGCTCGCGCTGGATGGCCTCGACGGTGCCCACGACCCGGGGATCGCCGGGCGGCAGGAAGCCGACCAGCGGCACCATCAGGACGCTGGCGTCGAGCTGGTCGCTCCCGTAGTACTGGGTGAAGGCCTGCTTGTCCTGGTTGAACCCCTGCGCGCAGACCTCGCGATGGATGTCGTCACGCAACGCCCGCCACCGGTCGAGGGGGCCCTCGAGCTCCGGGAACTCCTCCATGGTCCTCACCGCACGGTCCACCGCCACCCACGCCATCACCTTCGAGTGGGTGAAGTGGCGACGGGGCCCGCGCACCTCCCAGATGCCGTCGTCGGGGAGCTTCCATCCCTCCTCGAGGAACTGCACCAGGTTCCTCTGGAGGTCCCAGATGGCCCGGCTGTGCACCCCGTCCACCTGGCTGGCGGTGAACAGCGCCGACATCACCTCGCCGTAGACGTCGAGCTGGTACTGGCCGGCGGCGGCGTTGCCGATCCGGACCGGCACGGAGCCCTCGTACCCCGGCAGCCAGTCGACCTCCCACTCGTCGAGCCGCCGCTCGCCCGAGGCGCCGTACATGATCTGGAGCTTCGAGACGTCGCCGGCGGCCGCCCGCAGCAGCCAGTCGCGCCAGGCCATCGCCTCGGCGTGGTAGCCGCCGCGCATCAGTGACTCGAGGGTGAGGGTGGCGTCACGCAGCCAGCAGAAGCGGTAGTCCCAGTTCCGGTTGCCCCCGAGCGACTCGGGCAGCGACGTGGTGGCGGCGGCCACGATGCCGCCGGTCGGCTCGTAGGTGAGCGCCTTCAGCGTGATCAGGGAGCGCAGCACGGCCTCGCGGTACTCGCCCTCGAAGGTGCAGGCGGCCGACCAGGCCTCCCACCAGGTCCGGGTGGTCTCCACGGCGTAGAAGGGATTGGTGGGTGAGGGGGGAGCGAGGTGGGACGGGTACCAGCAGAGCTGGAAGGGCATCACCTGACCGGCCTGCACCGTCCACTCGGCGACCGTCCGGAGGTCCTCGCCGTGGGTCGGCGCCCGGGTCCACAGGGCCACCGCGTCCGGGCCGGCGGTGGCCGTCAGCAGCCCGTCGTTCCGGGTCACCCAGGGCACCGCCTCCCCGTAGCCGAACCGCAGGCACAGCTCCATCCGCATGGGGACGTCGCCCTTCACCCCCTCCACGAGGCGGACGACCTGGGGATCCTGGTCGCGCACCGGCATGCAGTCGGTGATCCGCACCGTGCCCCGGGCGGTGTCCATCTCCGTCTCGAGCACCAGCGTCCCGGGCAGGTACCGCCGGCGGACCTCGGTGACGCGGTCGACGGGGGCGATGTCCCAGTAGCCGTGGTCGTCGGTGCCGAGCAGCCGGGCGAAGCAGGCCTGGGAGTCGAAACGGGGGAGGCACAGCCAGTCGATGGCCCCGTCGCGCCCGACCAGCGCCGCCGTGTGGAGGTCGCCGATGACCGCATAGTCCTCGATGGGCAGCGGCACGGCGGCCATTCTTACCCGTCCCGGGTCGCCCGACTCACGTCGGGGGCCCGGGATCCGGGCTCGCGGTCACCCTGCGACGCCTGAGCGGGCTCCGGTCGGGAGGTCCGCGACTACCCCTGGGTGCAGGCCCCGGTCGAGACGGGGGACTGCAGCACGGCCGCCCGGTCGACCCGGGCCAGGACCTGCGGGGAGGTCAGGGCGTAGCCGACGTTGGCGTCGGTGGTCGACCGCGAGAACACCACCCCGATCACCGACCCGGTGGTGGACACGAGCGGGCCGCCGGAATTGCCCGGCTGCACGTCGGCGTCGATCTGGTAGACCTCCCGGATCACGAAGCCCTCGTTGTAGATGTTGCGGCCCTCGGCCGTGATGGTCGCTGCCACCCCGGCCGGCTCGACGGTCAGCGGCCCGTCCTCGGGGTAGCCGAGCACGGCTCCCTTGGCGCCCCGGGGAACGGTCGAGGGGTCGAGGTGGAGGGCCGGCCCCAGCGGGGCGTCGGTCCGCAGCACCGCCAGGTCGAAGTCCGGGTCGACCAGGACGGGCGTGGCCGGGTAGGGGACCCCGCCCACCAGCACCTGGGTGGCGCGCTCGCCGGCCACCACGTGGGCGTTGGTCACCACCAGCCCCCCGCCGGCCACGAAGCCCGACCCCTCCTGCAGGTAGCCGCAGGCCTGCCCCAGGATCTTCACGGTGGAGGCGGCCGCCACCCGGGCGATCGCCTGGGCCTCGGGATCGGAGGGCACGGCCACCGGCTGGGCGGTCGGCGGCGCCAGCTCGGCGAACACCGGCGGGAACCCGGTGTTGCCGAGGAAGGCCTGGATCTTGGCGTAGACGTCGGGCACCGGTGGCATCACGTCGTCGACCGTCCGCAGCACCGACGAGCCCTCGATCTGGTCGTTGAGCCACCCGTAACGACTCTGGGAGAGCACGCTGCCGAGCAACCAGGCCGAGAGCAGCACCGCCGCCACGGCCACCAGCACCCCGGCCGCCGCATCCACCGGGCCGAGCCGGATGCGGCGGATGGCGGCGTGGCTCCAGGAGCCCAGCACCCGACCGCCCACCCCGAGGATCAGGGCCGGGCCGAAGACGGTGAGCAGCGCCACGGCCGCCCGGACGCCCACCGAGTGGATGTGCGGGGCCACCGCCGCCGCCAGCAGGGCCCCGAGGGTGACGCCGAGCCAGAAGCCCCCGAACGTCAGCACCTGCACCAGGGCCCCCAGCCGCAGCCCGTGGATCGCCGCCGCCACCAGCGCCACGACCAGCACCAGGTCGACCCAATCCACTGGGGCAGGGTAGACGACCCCCCGGTGCAGGAGGCCGGGTGCTCACCCCGGCCGACGGGTGGCAACCGCCGTGGGGCATCGGGCGTTAGTTTCCGTGTGGTGTTGAGACGGGGGGCACGGTCGGCGCTGGCGCCACTGGCAGCACTGGCAGCGCTGGCGGTGCTGGCGGCGATGGCGGCGCTCGGGGTGCCCGGAGCGGCCGCCGCCGCCCGGGCGGCGCAGGTGCTCGGGCATCCCGCCCCGGCCGGCACCGGCGCGCTCGAAGCGGTGGCGTGCGCCACACCCTCGACGTGCTGGGCGGTCGGCGCCATGCCGGTCGGGCGCCAGACCCCCTCGAGCGGTGGCGCCACCGTCGTGCTCGCCCGGACCACCGATGCCGGTGCCCGTTGGGGGACGGTACGGGTCCACACCCGTGCGCCGGTGGAGCTGACCGCCGTGTCGTGCCCGGACCGCCGGCACTGCACGGCCGTCGGCGCCACGAGCCTGCAGGGGCTCCCGGTGGGAGCGGTGCTCACCACCGCCGACGGCGGACGGACCTGGACGCCCCTGCCGGCCCCGGCAAGCTCGGTCGACCTGGCCGGCGTGGCCTGCCGGACGGCCCTGGCCTGCGTGGCACTGGCCACCGACGGCACCACCTACTGGGCGGCGACCACGACCGACGGGGGGAGGATCTGGCAGCGGGCGGGCGACCTGCCGGCCGGCTTCGGCGGTGCCGGCGGCCTGACCTGCCCTCGGCCCGGCCTCTGCCTGGTCGCCGGGTACACCGCCGTCGCCCCGGGCAAGGGGGCCGGGGCGGTGGCGGTCTCGAACGACGGGGGCGCCGCCTGGAAGGTGGCCACCCTCCCGGCGGGGACCGGGCTCCTCCACACGGTGGCATGCCTGCGCGCCGGACCGTGCCTCGCCGCCGGCACGACCTCGACCACCGACACCGACCTGTTGCCAGCCCCCGGGGCCCTGCTGACCAGCAGCGACGGCGGTGCCACCTTCGAGGCCCGCCGGTCACCGCCCGCCATGGACGACGCGTTCGGGCTGGCGTGCACCGGCCCGGCCCGCTGCGTGCTGGTCGGCACGGTGTGGACCTCCGACACCGACCCGGTGCCCACCGGCTCGGTGCTGCTCACCGACGACGGCGGCCTTCACTGGCGCCACGTCGCCAGCCGGTTCGTCCCGGTCGGCCTCATCGGCGTGGCCTGCCCGACCCCCACCGCGTGCGTGGCGGCCGGCAACGACGTGGTGGCCCAGGTCGCCCTGCCGCCCCCGCCGCCGACCGCGAGAACCGCCGGCTCGGGGTCGCCGGCCTCGACCCGCCGGTGACCTCAGGGGCGCAGGGCGGCCGCCAAGAGCCCCGGTAGGCGGCGGAGCGCAGGCGCCGCCTCGAACGCCAGGAGCCGGCGGGCCAGCGGCAGGGTGCCGCGGTGGGTGGCGAACCAGGCCGGTGCCGGGTGGGCCCGGAACGGACCGGTGACCACCGACTTCTCGGGTCGGTCGAACATGTAGGCGTTGCCCACCACGCCCACCCCCGACTGGATGTCGGTCGGCTGGTGGCCGGGATAGGCGCCCCAGGTGGTGCTGCCGAGCGCGAAGGCCAGGGCGTGCCATGCGTTGACCCCGACCGCCCCGTAGCGGAGGCCGGCCACCGCCCGCTCGAGCGCGGCCGCGCCCTGCGGGCGGCGGGCCGTGCGCGGGTCGACGAGCACGGTCGCCGACAGGGTCCCCCACAGCACCTCGTTGCAGAAGTCGACGGCCGCATCGAGGAAGGCGGCCGGCGAAGTCGCGTCGAGCGCCGTCTCGGCCATCAGCCCGCAGAAGGCCTCCACGTTGAAGCAGACGTCGTCCACCCGGCCGGGTGGGACCCCCTCGACCAGCGTCCAGGGGAGCTCTCCCTCGGCGGGACGGCCGAGGGAGAGGGCGTCGGGGTGGGCGGCCAGGACCGCCGCCCGGCGCTCGGAGGCCCCCGGGTAGTAGGCACGGCGGGTCGGGATCTGACGCAGCGCCTGGTGGAGGGCGCCGAGGAAGGCCTGGCGCGCCGGCCAGCCGGCGTGGGTCACGACCACCCGGGTGGTGAGGCAGTTGAAGCCGGCGTTGTTCACCAGGGTGCTGGCCACGTGGGCCGCCTGGTAGCGGAGCTCGGCCGGCGTCCAGTCCCCCGGCACCACCACGAGCGGCGAGACGTTGCCCAGCTCGGCGGTCCCCGTCACCGAGGTGAGCGGTCGGCCGGCCGCCTTGCGCCGGGCGCCCTCGTCGCCCGGCCCGAAGACGATGGCGTCGTAGGTCTTGTCGGACCCGGTGACGTGGACCACGTCCACCCGGGGATGACCCGTGAGGTGGGCGCCGGCGGCCGCGTCACCGGTCAGCACCCGTAGCACGCCGACCTCCTCGAGGGCGGCCATGGCCCGTCGCCAGTGGGGGACCAGGTAGGCGTTGACCGGGTTGGCCTTCAGTACCACCACCTTGCCGTCGACGAACAGCTCGCCCAGCGCGTCACGCGGGCCGAGGGAGGCCACGTTGCCCGCCCCGAGCACCGCCGCCACCCCCTCGGCGGCGGCGGGGTCCCGGTAGGCGGCGGCCTGCCCGGCCTCCACCTCCGCCCGGCTGCGCCCGGGCGGCATCCAGACCTCGGCCCGGTAGCCCTGGTACAGCAACCGGTCGTAGCCGTCGGCAGGGAAGACGCCGAACGCCAGCCGGTCACCTGGGGCGGGGCGGACCGGCCCTGGGAAACGGGGGCGGCCGGTGCGCTCGATGTCGAGCAGCGAGTCGCGGAGCAGCCGGGCCAGGCGGACGAAGGGGAGGACCCCGCTCAGCAGCTCCTCGCCGGCGGCGGGCGTCCGACGCCCGAGCCCCTTGGCCCGGCAGGCGTCGTCGAGCCAGTCTTCGGCGGCGGCCACGGTGTCCGCCAGCACCCGGTCGAGCAGGGCCGCCCGGTCCGCCGGCCGGGTGCCGGCCCACCATCGAGCCCGGCCGGCCACGTCCTCCACCGCCCGGTCGAGTGCATCGACGTCGGTCGGGCCGGCCGCCGGCTGGGCGGCGGGGGCCGATCCGCGGGCCCTCGGGGCGCTCACCGCAACCCCGGGGCGACCTGCTCGGCCAGCAGGCCGATGTGGTCGAGGTCGGTCAGGTCGAGAAGCTGCAGGTAGAGGGTCCCCGCACCGACCGACGTGAGCTCGGCCAGCCGTTCGACCACCTCGGCCGGCGTCCCGGCCGCGGCATGGCGCCGGAGGTCCTCGACGCTGCGGCCGATGGCCGCGGCCCGGCGGGCCAGGGTGCCCGGGTCGGTGGCGCAGCACACGGTGACGGCGGCTGACAGCCGGAGGGTCGAGGGGTCCCGCCCCGTCTCCTCGCAGGCTCGCCGCACCCGTTCGAACTGGGCCCCGGTGTCGGGGACCGGGTGGAACGGCACGTTGAACTCGTCGGCCACCCGGGCGGCCAACCTCGGCGTGCGCCGTGCACCGGCGCCGCCCACGATCAACGGCGGGTGGGGCCGCTGGACGGGCGTGGGGAGCGCCGGCGAGTCGACCAACCGGTAGTGGCGCCCCTCGTGGCCGAAGCGCTCGCCTTCGGGGGTGGTCCACAGGCCGCGGATGATCTCGAACTGCTCCTCGAGCCGTTCGAAGCGCTCGCCCAGCGGCGGGAACGGGATGCCGTAGGCGGCGTGCTCGTCGTCGTACCAGCCGGCCCCGAGGCCGAGCTCCACCCGCCCGCCGCTCATCTGGTCGACCTGGGCGACGACGACGGCCAGCGGGCCGGGCAGCCGGAAGGTCGCCGAGGTCACGAGGGTGCCGAGGCGCACCCGCTCGGTCTCGCGGGCCAGCGCGGCCAGGGTCGCCCAGGCATCCGTCGGCCCCGGGAGCCCGTCACCGCCGATCGCCAGGAAGTGGTCGGAGCGGAAGAAGCCGTCGAACCCGCCGGCCTCGGTGGCACGGGCGGCGGCCAGCAGCTGGTCGTAGGTGCCGCCCTGCTGGGGCTCGACGAAGATCCGGAGGCGCGCGGGCACCACGACCACCGTACCCCGCCGCCTTCGCGAACGGCCGGTTGCGTCGCGGTGTCCGACGAGTGGCAGCGGATCACCAAAGGTTCCATTACCGTTCACCCCCCGTTCTCCTTCGGGTCGATTCCAGTTCATGTGCAGTCGGTAGACAATCGGCAATGGGAACGAAGCGGACACCGTGGCCGCATGACTGAATCCTCGAACAACGGCGTGGGGCCGAACGTCCCGCTGGACCGCCGCGACCCGGCCACCGGCCAGGCCCCGGGTCCGGTCGACCCGGCCCTCGAGGCGATCGACCCGGACCGGGGGCGACCGGCCAACGTGATCGCCACCCGGGGGCTGTCGCTTCGCTTCGGCGACAAGACCATCCTGTCGGGGATCGACATGCTCTTCCCCCGGGGGACGATCACCGCGCTGATCGGCCCCACCGGCTCGGGCAAGTCCACCTTCCTGCGGACCCTCAACCGGATGAACGACAAGGTGTCGGGCTTCCGCTACGGGGGCGACGTCCTGCTCGACGACGAGAGCATCTGGGCGTCCCACCAGGACCTGCTCGCCCTCCGGCGGCGGGTCGGCATGCTCTTCCAACGCCCGAACCCCTTCCCCATGTCCATCCGCGACAACGTGGTGGCCGGGGTGAAGGCCCACCGCATCGCCAAGGGCAAGCAGCTCGACGTGGTGGCGGAGGAGCGGTTGCGCCAGGTCGGGCTGTGGGACGCGGCGAAGGACCGCCTGGGTGACTCACCGTTCCGGCTCTCGGGAGGCCAGCAGCAACTGCTCTGCCTGGCCCGGGCCCTGGCGGTGGGCCCGGAGGTGCTGCTGCTCGACGAGCCCACCTCCTCCCTCGACCCCATCTCCACCGAGAACGTGGAGGCGATGCTGAAGAGCCTGGCGCCGGCGCTCACCCTGATCGTGGTCACCCACAACCTGGGGCAGGCCCGACGGGTGTCCCACCACACGATGTTCTTCTACGACGGCGCCCTGGTGGAGCACGGGCCGACCGAGGTCCTCTTCGAACACCCCCGCGAGGACCAGACCGAGCGTTACGTCACCGGGCGCATGGGATGACCGACCCGTGGCCGGTCCCGGGCTCGCTCGGACCGGCCACCGCGATGCCCGGTCGTGTCCCGGCGCGGCCCCCAACTGTCCGCAGGCGAGCCAGGCGAGCCAGTCGAGCCAGTCGAGCAGTCAAGGCAACGAACCAACAATGAGGAGGAACAATGAGGAGGAAGGACACGTGAGTCGGAGAATCCGGGCCAGTCGTGTGGTGCCGGTGATCGTCCTGGCGCTGGCACTTGGTGCCGGGAGCGTCGCGACCGCCGGCACCGCCTGGGCGGCCAAGAAGAAGAAGAACGACAAGGTGTCGACCGCCGTCGAGAAGCCGCCCAAGGCGACGTTGAGCGAGACCGGCAGCACCCTGCTCTACCCGCTGTGGAACATCTGGGCGCCGGCCTACCAAGGGAAGTACCCGCAGGTGTCGCTGACGACGGCCGGCACGGGGTCGGGCACCGGCATCTCGGACGCCGCCAGCGGCACGGTGGACATCGGCTCCTCGGACGCGTACCTGTCCCCGGCCGACAACCAGCAGTACCCGACGCTGGAGAACATCCCGCTGGCCATTTCGGTGCAGGTGATCGCCTACAACCTGCCGGGCTTGACCGCCCACCTCAAGTTGAACGGGAAGATCCTCTCGGAGATCTACCGGGGCAAGATCACCAACTGGAACAACTCGGCCATCGCCTCGCTCAATCCGGGGTTGACCCTCCCCAACCTGCCGATCGTGGCCCTGCACCGTTCCGACGGCAGCGGTGACACCTTCCTGTTCACCACCTACCTGTCGGACCAGGACCCCAACAACTGGGGCAAGTCGGTCGGCTTCAACACGTCGGTCCAGTGGCCGAGCACCCCCGGCGAGCTCGCCGAGCAGGGCAACGGCGGCATGGTGTCGGGTTGCAAGGCCACCCCGGGGTGCATCGCCTACGTGGGCATCAGCTACCTGTCCCAGCTCCTCGGCGACGGGCTCACCTACGCCCAGGTGTTGAACGGCAAGGGGCAGTACGAGCTCCCGACGTCCAAGGCGGTGGCGGCCGAATCGGCGTACTACGTGAAGAAGACGCCGGCCAACGGCACCATCTCGCTGATCGACGGCCCGGTCAAGGGCGGCTACCCGATCATCAACTACGAGTACGCCATCGTGAACACGCACCAGCCGAGCGCCTCGACCGCCAAGGCCATCCGTTCGATCCTCGAGTGGGCGATCAACCCGAAGGACGGCAACAGCTCCCAGTACCTGAGCCAGGTCAGCTTCCAGCCACTGCCGCCCAAGCTGTTGGACGCCTCACTGAAGCAGATAGCGAAGATCAAGTAGTGGCCGAGGTCGCCGGCACTCGAACGGCGACCGCGCCCGTACTGACGGCGATCCGCCGGAGGGCCCAGTCCCTCCGGCGGATCGCCGTCTTGGCGCGTCGCAACGAGCATCGAATCTGGATCTGGGGAGGCCGCGTGGCCGCGGTCATCCCCGCTGGGGCCCTGATCGCCTCCGTGGTGGTCCTGGCCACCAAGGCCGGGCCGGCCGTCCGGGTCAACGGCGCGCACTTCCTGACCGGCTCCGACTGGAAGCTCGGCAACACCTATGGGGCCATCCAGCACACCGACGGGGTCGCGCACCCCCTCGGCTCCTCCTACGGCGCCTGGCCGCTCATTGCCGGGACCCTCCAGTCGTCGGCCATCGCCCTCATCATCGCGGTGCCGATCTCGCTGGGCGCCGCCTTCGCCCTCACCGAGCGGCTCCCCCGCTGGCTCTCGTCGATCCTCCGGTTCGGCATCGAGCTGCTGGCCGGTGTGCCGAGCGTGCTCATCGGCCTGTGGGGCGCGCTCACGCTCGGGCCGCTGCTGGCCCGCGACGTCTACCCGATCGTCGCCGACCACATGCCCAACGTGCCGGTTCTCTCCTACTTCAAGAACCCCGTCGGCCACGGCGAGGGGTTGCTCACCTCGGGCATCGTCCTCGCCCTCATGATCGTGCCCATCATCGCCTCGACCGCCCGGAACCTCTTCGCCCAGGTCCCCGCGCTGCCGAAGGAGGGCGGGGAGGCCCTCGGGCTGACCGACTGGGAGGTGACCCGCAAGATCACCCTTCCCTGGGTTCGCTCGGGTCTGATCGGGGCGACGGTCCTCGGGCTGGGCCGGGCCCTCGGCGAGACCATCGCCATCGCCATGGTCTCGGGCGCCCTCCTCAACACCATCACGCCGAACGTCTACGGCACGATGGGCACGGTCGCCGCCGCCATCGTCAGCCAGCTCGACTCGGCGTTCACCGACGGCACCGGCTTCGCCATCGCCTCCCTGGCCGAGCTCGCCCTGGTGCTGTCGATCGTCTCGCTCCTGGTCAACATGCTGGCGCGCTTCATCGTCCACCGCACCGACAGCCTGTCGGCCCCGGTCGGAGTGGGGTTCTGATGGCGAAGGAGGTCACCGCCCTCCCGAGCCCGCGCCGGCGCCATCTGGCCAACTGGCTCTTCTTCCGGGTCGGCTCGATGCTGGCGCTCCTCCTGGTGGTCGGGCCGGTCCTTTGGGTCGTCGTCACCGTCGTCGCCAACGCCGCGCCCCACTGGAAGTGGTCGGTCCTCACCACCACCACCCAGGGGACGAGCGGCGGCCTCGAGAACGCCGTCCTCGGCACGCTCCTGCTCCTGCTCGGCGTCCTCGTCATCGCCGGGGTCATCGGCGTGGCCGGCGGCATCTACCTGGCCGAGCTGGTCGGCACCAAGGCCAACGGCAAGCCCCGGGGCGGCGTGTTCCGCGCCGCCACCGAGGTGCTGTCGGGCGTCCCCTCGATCGTGCTCGGCTACGTGGGGTTCACCGCCCTGGTGGTCGGCCTGCATTGGCAATTGTCGCTCCTGCCAGCCTGGATCGTGCTGTCGGTGATGGTGGTGCCCTACATCGCCCGGGGCACCGAGACGGCGCTCCGCCAGGTGCCGACGGTCTACCGGGAAGGTGCCGAGGCCCTCGGCATGCCGCTCGGCTACGGCCTGCGCAAGGTGGTCCTGCGCTCGGCGATCCCCGGCGTCGTGACCAGCCTGCTCATCGCCCTGGCCATCAGCGCCGGGGAGACGGCGCCGTTGCTGTACACGGCGGGATGGTCGGTGGACAACCCTTCGTTCTCCCTCTTGCACAAGCAGGTCGGGTACCTCACCTATCCGGTCTGGGAGTTCTGGGACTACCCGTCGAAACAGGCCCACTACCTGTCCTTCGACGCCGCCCTCCTGCTCGTGGTGATCGTCCTCATCCTGTTGGTCACGGCCCGCCTCATCGTCGCCCGGACCCAGCGCCACGCCGAGAGCCGCCGTTGAGGGCCGTGGGGAGGCCGGGCCGGCCATAGGGTGGGGGCCGGCGCCGGGAACAGCCGGTGGCGACGCACAGGGCGGGAGCCCGGGCAAGAGGAGGACTGATGGCGCTGGACCGCGAGCTCGGACCGCTGCTTGCACTGGTGGGCACCTGGGAGGGCGACCAGGGCATCGACGTCGCCTTCTCCAACACGAGGGGCGAGATCGTCGAGACGCCCTTCCGGGAGCGGACGACCTTCAGCCCGTTCGGCCCGGTGGAGAACGGGCGCCAGGTGCTCTACGGACTCGACTACCGCACCGCCGCCTGGCGCGGGGACGAGGAGAACCCCTTCCACACCGAGGTCGGGTACTGGCTGTGGGACGCGGCCGACGGCCAGCTCATGCGGTGCTTCATGATCCCCAGGGGGACCACCGTGCTGGCCGGGGGCGACGCCGAGCCCGACTCCCGGCTCCTCTCGATGCAGGCCCACGTCGGCTCGGCCACCTACGGGATCCTGTCCAACCGGTTCCTCGACGAGTTCGCCCGCACCACCGACTACGAGGTGACCGTCCGGCTGGGCGACGGCACCTACACGTACGAGGAGACGACGACCATCGTGCACGGCCGCCTCACCGACGTGCTGAACCACACCGACCGCAACACGCTGCACCGGGTCGGGGAGGGCGGGCCCCACGGCGAGGTGTCGCGTGCAGGAGGTGCCCGATGATCGACTGGAGCGACGAGCAGCTGGCGGTTCGAGACGCCGTCCGACGTTTCGTGGAGGAGGAGATCGCGCCCCGGGTCGACGACCTCGAGCACGGCGACCTCCCGCCCTACGACGTCCTGCGCAAGCTCTACGCCACCTTCGGCCTCGACCAGCTGGCCCGCGAGAGCTTCAAGCGCTCGGTGGCCCGACGCCGGGAGGCGGACGGCGGCGGGCGGGCCCGGAACGGAGACGCAGGGGGCGGCGGTTCGCAGGCCGCCCTCACCCTGATCCCGATCGTGGAGATCTGCCGGTACTGCCCCGGTCTGGTCACCGCCCTCGGGGTGAGCACCGGCCTGGCCGGCGGCACGGTCATGAAGCGGGGGACGCCGGCCCAGATGGAGCGCTGGGGGCTCGACCTGCTCACCCTCGACAAGATCGGCGCCTGGGCGATCACCGAACCGGGCTCGGGATCCGACGCCCTGGGCGGGATGCGGACCAGCGCTCGGCCGGACGGCGACGGCTACGTGTTGAACGGCAACAAGACCTTCATCACCAACGGCCCGTACGCCGACACCATCGTCCTCTACGCCAAGCTCGACGACGGCAGCGGCACCGACCTCCGCCACCGCCCGGTGCTCACCTTCGTGCTCGACCGGGGGATGGAGGGCCTCGAGCAGTCCTCTCCCTTCCGCAAGATGGGGCTGCACTCCTCCCCGACCGGCGAGCTCTTCCTCACGGACGTGCAGGTCGGCCCCGACCGTCTGCTCGGAGAGGGCAAGGAGGCGAGTGACGCGGGGCGCCAGAGCGCCCGCGACAATTTCGTCACCGAGCGGGCGGGGGTGGCCGCCATGGCCCTCGGGGTGATCGAGGAATGCCTCTCGCTGTCGACGCGCTACGCCAAGGACCGGCTGCTCTGGGGCAAGCCGATCGGCGACTTCCAGCTGATCCAGCTGAAGCTGGCCCACATGGAGGTGGCCCGTCTCAACGTCCAGAACCTGGTCTTCCGGCACATCGAGCTCTCCTCCCTGGGCCGTTCGCTCACCCTGGCCGAGGCGTCGGCCATGAAGCTCTACGCCGCCCAGGCGGCGGTCGAGGTCGCGATGGAGGCAGTGCAGCTGTTCGGAGGGAACGGGTACATGGCCGAGTTCCGGGTCGAGCAGCTGGCTCGGGACGCCAAGGTCTTCCAGATCTACGCAGGCACCGACGAGGTGCAGGTCACCCACATCGCGCGCGACCTGCTGTCCCGCTGAGCCGAGCGGCGCGCCGGCCGGCGCCGACCCGCCAGCCGGTGCCGCGACGGCGTAGGGTCCTCGGGCGGTGACGGCGACGGGGGGCGAGTGGGTCGAGACAGCGGTGACCGCGGCGCTCGACGAGATGGTCGACACTCGGCACACCCTGCACGCCCAACCCGAGCTGGGCTTCGCCGAGCACCGGACCACGGCCCTGGTGCGCGATCGGCTGACCGGCCTCGGCCTGAGCGAGGAGCCGGCCGGCACCACCACGGGGGCCATCTTCTCGCTGGAGGGCGGCCGGCCCGGGTCGACGGTGGTCCTCCGGGCCGACATCGACGCCCTGCCGGTCGAAGAGCAGGTGGACGTGCCCTACCGCTCGCAGGTGGAGGGGGCGATGCACGCCTGCGGGCACGACGAGCACACCGCCTCACTGCTCGGCGTGGCCCGCGTCCTCAGCCGGAGGGCGGGCGACCTGCCCGGCCGCTTCGTCTTCGTCTTCCAGCCTGGGGAGGAGACGTGCGACGGCGCCCGGCGGATGCTCGAACTGGGTGCCCTGCGGAGCCTCGGGCCGGCCCGCCTGGTCGGCCACCACGTGACATCGCAGCTGCCGGTGGGCCTGGTCGGGCTGCGGGCCGGGGTGGCCATGTCGGAGGCCCACTCGCTGCGGGTCGAGCTGCACGGCGGTGGGGGCCACGGCGCCATGCCGACGGGGCTGGGCGACGTCGTGGCCGCCGCGGCCCAGCTGGCAGTGAGCCTGCCCTCGGTGGTCGAGGGCCTCTCCTTCGAGGGGACCGACTGCGTCTGCTCGGCCGGAACCCTCCACGCCGGGACCGCCCCCAACGTGGTGCCCGACCGGGCGGTGCTCGAGGGCACGCTTCGGACCTTCACCGACCGCCAGCGCGCCGAGGCACTCGCCCGGCTGCGTGACCTGGTCGGGCAGGTGGCCGACGACCGTGGGGTCGAGGCCGTGCTGACCCTGCCGTCCCGCACCCCTGCGGTGGTGAACGACCCAGCGGTGACCGCGGTGGTCGAGCGGATCGCCGGCCAGGCCCTGCCGGACGGTCAGGTGTTCCGGATGCCGCCGGTGGCGCCCAGCGACGACGTGAGCGAGCTGCTCGCGGTCGTCCCCGGCTGCTACTTCTTCGTCGGCGGGGCGCCCGCCGGCTCCTCGGCCGGCGCCCACCACAGCCCGACCTTCGCCGTGTCCGACGGCGCCCTGCGGGTCTCCGCCACGGTCACCCTCCGGGCGGCGCTGGCCCTGGCGGAGCCACCGGGCGGCTGACCAACGCTCGCCCCGGCGCGGCGACCGGCCTCAGCCGAACACGACCGTCCGGGCACCGTTGAGCAGCACCCGGTCCTCGAGGTGCCAGCGGAGGCCACGCGCCAGCACGGTGCGTTCGATGTCCCGGCCCACCCTCATGAGGTCCTCCACCGTGTCGCTGTGGTCGATCCTGCGGGCGTCCTGCTCGATGATCGGGCCGGCGTCGAGGTCGGCGGTGGCGTAGTGGCAGGTCGCACCGATGAGCTTGACCCCGCGCTCGAAAGCCTGGTGGTAGGGGCGGGCGCCGGCGAAGCTCGGGAGGAAGCTGTGGTGGATGTTGATGATCCGGCCGTGGTGGCGCTCGCAGAACCCGGGCGGGATGATCTGCATGAAGCGGGCCAGCACCAGCACGTCGCCCTCGGCGCGGTCGAAGGCCTCCTCCATGCGCGTGAAGGCCCGGTCGCGGTCGTCCATCGGGATGTGGGCGAAGGGGATGCCGTGCCACTCGACCAGGTCTTGCAGGTCGGTGTGGTTGGAGAGCACCAACGGGATGGTGCAGGGGAGATCGCCGCTCCGCCACCGGTAGAGGAGGTCGGCCAGGCAGTGGTCCTCTCGGCTGACGGCGATCACCATCCGTTTGGGGACGGCGGTGTCGGTGAGCTGCCAGGTCATGTCGAACTCGGCCGCCACCACCTCGAACCGCCGACCGAGCTCGGCACGGGCGACCGGCAGGGTGTCGGCGATGATCTCGATTCGCAGGAAGAAGCGACCGGTAGTGAGATCGCCGTGCTGGGCGGCCTCCAGCACCCAGCCCCCGAGGCCGGCGATGAACCCGGTCACCGCGGCCACGATCCCCACCCGGTCGGGGCAGGTGATGGTCAGGATGTACCGTCGGGTGGTGGGCAGTTCGGCCCCCTCGGCTCGCCGTCGACCCGGGCCGCTCGCACCCGGCGGCCCGACCGGGGCGGCATGTTATCCCGAGGATCCGGATTGACCCTCCGGGTCGGGGGGCGGCCCGACCGCCGCCCGGGTCAGGGGGCGGCCCGACCGCCGCCCGGGTCAGGGGGCGGCCCGACCGCCGCCCACGCCCGAATAGGCCGTTTCGGCGTGCTGGGTCAGGTCGAGGCCGGTGAACTCGTCCTCGGCCTTCACCCGCAGCCCGATCGTCCGGTCGACCACGAGCGCCAACAGCCACGAGGCGACCAGGCAGAAGGCGGCGGCCACCACCGCGGCCAGCACTTCCACACCGAGCAGGTGGAAGCCGCCGCCGGAGGCCAGCCCGTTCGCCCCGGCGGGGTCGATCGAGCGGGCGGCGAAGAGCCCGAGCAGCACCATGCCGACCAGGCCGCCCACGCCGTGCACGCCGAGCACGTCGAGCGAGTCGTCGTAGCCCAGCCGGAACTTGAGCCGGACGGCCAGCGCGCAGAGCACGCCGGCCGCCGCCCCGATGAGCAGCGCCGGCATCGCCCCGACGAACCCGGCACAGGGGGTGATCGCCACCATCCCGGCCACCGCCCCGGAGGCGGCGCCGAGGGTGGTCGCCACCTTCTCACGCACCAGCTCGACCACCAACCAGCCGAGGAGCCCGGCCGACGCCGCCAGCTGCGTGTTGACGAGTGCGTGCACCGCCACCCCGTTCGCCCCGAGAGCCGAGCCCGCGTTGAAGCCGAACCAGCCGAACCACAGGATGCCGGCACCCATCAGGCTGAGCGGCACCGAGTGCGGCGGCATCGGCTCGGTCGGCCAGCCCCTGCGGCGACCGAGCACGAGCACCAGACCGAGCGTGGAGAACCCGGAGTTGATCTCGACCACGGTGCCACCCGCGAAGTCGAGCACCCCCCGGTGGGCGAGCCAGCCGGTCGGGCTGAACACCCAGTGGGCCAGCGGCACGTAGACCAACAACAGCCACAGCACGATGAAGGCCACGAAGGCCGGGAATCGGACGCGGTCGATGCTGCCCCCGGCGATCAGGGCCGCGGTGATGACGGCGAACATCATCTGGAACACCGCCACCGCCAGGGGCGGCACCGTCAGGTGGCCGAACCCGGGGAGCCCGTGGGCCATCCCGGAGAGGCCGGCCAGGCCCAGGTCGCCCAGCATTCCGCCGCCGGCGTCGTGCCCGAAGGCCAGGCTGAAACCCACGGCAGCCCAGAGGACCGACACGAGGCCGATGCAGACGAAGCACTGCATCATGACGGCCAGCACGTTCTTGGCCCGGGCCATCCCCCCGTAGAAGAGGGCCAGGCCCGGCGTCATGAACAGCACCAAGGCGGCGCTGACCAGCACCCAGGCGGTGTCCCCGGCGTTCATCCGACCCCCTCCTCCTCGTCGTCGTCGGCGGCTCGCGTGCGGCGGCGGCGGCGGAGCGTTGGCCGGGCCGGGCGGCGCGTCACCCTAGCGGCGGTACCCCCGGTGGTGGGAGACGGCTGAAGGGCCGGGGTCCCCAACGGCCGTTGACATCGGGCACCTGCCGTGTTACGTGCGAGACGGGTGGTACCGCCTCGACCGAGCGTGGAAGGGTCCCGCCGGCGTGGGCGGACCGAGTCGGGAGGCCGGCGACGGTGGCCCATGCCACCGTCCGGGACGTGACGACCGGCGAGTCCATCTCCCTGAGCGCTTGCGTGGTCGGTGCCGGTCCGCCCTACCTCGGGATGTGCGCGTCCCCGGCTGACACCGCGGGGACATCGACCACTGTGCAGGTCTCCACCGGGCCCCTCTCCGCCACCGGGAAGGCGTTCGCCACCCGCTTCCACCACTGCTGATCGGCTGTCGCGGGCGCGCCCGTCGCGGGGTCGTGCCCGGGCCGATCCGGTGCCACTCGGCGGACTGCTGCCGGGGCGGGTGGCGTGCCACCACCCGCCCCGGCAGCAGGTCAGGCCGACAGCTCTTGGCCGTCCTGGCGGTGGGTGACCGCGATCCGGCGGGGCTTGGCGTGCTCGGCCACCGGTATGACGAGGGTCAGGACACCGGCCTCGTACTCAGCCCGGATGTGGTCGGTGTCGAGGTTCGTCCCGAGGAACACCTGCCGGGTGAAGGTCCCGTAGGAACGCTCGCAGACCACCGGCTCGATTCCCTCCGTGGGCGGCGGGGGCGTCCGCTCGGCCTTCACCGTGAGCACGTTGTCCTCCACCGTGAGGTCGATCGAGTCGGGGGCCACGCCGGGCAGGTCCAGCCGGATCAGGAAGCTGTCGTCCTTTCGGTAGGCGTCCATCGGCATGGCCATGGGGGCCGCCATGGCCCGTCCGCCGTTCTGGGCTCCCATCAGTTGCTGGAACAAGCGGTCGACGTCACGGAACGGGTCGCTGCGCACAAGAGCCATCTCGTCTCCTCCTGTTCGTCTCCTTCCGGGGTCGGAGTGCTTTCCACGCCACTCCACAAGCAATTTTAGCACTCTCCCTCTGAGAGTGCCAACAGGGGGCGCCCCCACCGCGGGTCCCGTCCCCGGGGTGTCGAAAGGGACGAGGGGCCCACGTCGCGAGGACCTTCGGCCCTGCTGGGCACCCGGTTTGGGGTTCAACCTGGAGTTGGATCGCAGGAGGCGATCCGGAAAGGCCGGGAGGCTGAGATGAAGATTCGACGGAAGACATTCGACCTGGTGCTGACGCTCGGCGGCGCGGTGCTCACCGTGGTGCTCATCGCCGCTGGCTCCCTCCTCATGTGGGGCTACAGCTATACCAACTCCAACGTCCACGATCAGCTGGCGATGCAGCAGATCTACTTCCCAACAGCGTCCGCGTTCGCCCACGCGAAGGCCGGCACGGAGATCACGCCGAGCATGATCCCCTCGGTGTCCCAGTACGCAGGACAGCAGCTGCTCACCGGTCCGCAGGCTGCGGTCTACGCCAACGACTTCATCGCCGTGCACCTGAGCGAGATGCCCTACCACGGTGTGTACGCCAAGGTGAGTGCAGCCGCACGGGCCGCCACGCCGGGATCGGCGCAGGCCGCAAAGCTCACCGGCCTCGAGCAGACGGTGTTCCAGGGCACCACGCTCCGCGGCCTGCTCCTCGAGGCCTACGCCTTCTCGACCATCGGTGAGATCGCCTTCATCGCCTCGATCATCTCGTTCGCACTGGGCGGAGTGATGCTGGCCCTCACCCTCCTCGGCTTGACCCACTGGCGCCGGGTTCCCGAGGACCTGGAGTTCCCACGGGAGCGCCACCACAAGGAGGAGGTCCCGCAGGCCGCCTGATCCCTTCCGACACCCGCCGACAGTGCCCGGCCCCCGGGGCCGGGCACTGTCGCGTCCGGGCACCGTTCCGTCCGGGCACTGTTCCGTCCGGGCCTGCCGCATCCGGGATCGGCACATCCCGGAGACCCGACGTGGTCAGATCCGGTACAGCTTGACCGCGTTCTCGCTCAGGATCTTGCGACGGGAGGACTCGCGGAGCGTCGCCAGGGTGTCACCGACGAGCTCGAGTGGCTTTGGGAAGAGGCAAGTGGGGTGCGGGAAGTCGGTCTCGAAAAGGATGTTGTCCTCGCCCACCTTGTCCACCAGGTCCTGCAGGTCTCCCCACGCCTTCTCGAACCAGAAGGTGGCGTACCAGTGGTCGGCGAAGTACTCGGAGGGCTTCCGCTGGAGCTCACGCATCTGGTCGGGGGCGTTCTCGAACAGCTCGTAGTCGACCGCTTCGAGGATGAAGGGGATCCATCCGATCCCACTCTCCACCGACACGATCTTCAAGTCGGGATGGCGGTCGAACATCCCCGAGACAATGGTGTTGGCGACGATTCGTGCGTTGTTGATGAAGAGCATCGATCCGCCGAGGGCCGGCTTGACGTACTCGTGTTGGGACGGCCAGAAGTAGTTCCCGAAGAAGTTCATGGCCGTGAGGCTCGAGCCGATGTGGAAGTGCACCGGCAGCTGCAGGTGGGCGCAGGCCTCCCAGAAGGGATCCCAGTCGCGGCTGGCCAGGTCGGGCGCCCCGAGGTCCTGCGGGTCGGAGGTCATGTTGACGCCGCGGCTGCCCATGGTCGCCACCCGCTCGGCCTCGCGGACACAGGCGTCGACGCTCCAGGCCGGCATGATGGGCATGGGGAGGAGACGGCCGCCGCTCTGTTCCTGCAGCTCGAAGCGAGCGTCGTTGTAGATCTCGACGATGGCCTGGCGCAGGGCGTTGTCCTCCACCGGCTGCAGGTTCTGCCCACCGATACCCAGGGAGTTCGGGTAGAGCACCTGCACCTCGATCCCGCTCTCGTCCATCAGCTTGAGCCGCTCCTGCGGATCCCAGGCGGCCCGATGCACCCGTTCGATGTCCCATTCGATCATCGACTCCTGGAATGGGTGCTTCTCACCCTGCAGGTCGATGACGCCACCGCCCCCGGCCCGACCGGCGGCCAGGCCGTCGATCACCCAGGTCGGCTCGCCGTCGACCACTTCGACGTGCGGCACCCGGTCCTTGTAGGCGGCGGGCGCCCGCTTGACCCAGAGGTCGTGCATCTCGGTCAGGTGAGAGTCGGCGTCGACCACCAGAAGGCCCTCTGCCGCCAGCGCCATCAGGTGCCCCCTTCGTGTCCTTCGTGCCGCCGAAGCGGCTCGTCGATCCCTCGGGCCGGCCGGCGCACCGGCCAACCCTCCTCGCCGACGACAATAGAGCCTGCGGCCGACCCCTGACGAGCCAACCTCTCAAAGAGAAGCAGATAGAAGGTCCCCCGGCCCGGCCGGGGTGGATGCCCGGCGGCACCGGTGGTGGTCTTGGATGGGGACATGACGAGGTGGTCGGAGGGCACGGCGCCGACCAGGCCGCGGTGGATCGAACGGAGCATGGTCCTCGTGCTCGCGGCCCGGGCCGCCATGAGCGCCGCCCGGGCCATCGCGGGGGTGGTCACCGCCCTCTACCTCGCCACGCAGGGGTTCTCCGCGCTGCGCATCGGCATGCTCTTCCTCTGTGTGGCCCTGGCCGGTGCGGTCATGTCCACCGCCGTGGGCCTGGCCTCCGACGCCGTCGGCCGGAAGCCCTTCCTCGTGGTGGTACCGCTCCTGGCCTCGACGGCGGCGGTCGTGTTCGCTCTCGATCGCGCCGAGGCGCTGCTCTTCCTGTTCGCGGCCCTCGGGAGCTTCGGGCGCGGCGCCGGGGCGGGTGCGGGCAACGTGGGGCCCTACCAGCCGGCCGAGGCGGCCTTCGTCGCCGAGGCGGTCCCGGCGCCGCAGCGGACAGCGGCCTTCGGAAGGCTGTCGTTCGTGTCGTCACTGGGTGGGCTGGCGGGCGGCCTGCTGGCCGGGCTCGCACAACCGCACAGCGCGATCGGCCGGGCGGCCACCGTCGCCTACCGCCCCGCCTTCCTGGCGGCCGCCTTCCTGGCGGCCGCCGCCGGGCTGCTGGCGCTCGGGCTGACCGACCCGGATCGGGTCCCTGGCGCGACCGGTGGCCCGGCTGGTGACCCCGCCGGTGGCCCGGCTGGTGACCTCGCCGCTGCCGGGACCGGCGACACGGCCCGGCCCCAGGAGGACCGGGCCGTCGGGTCGGGCCGTCGCCCGGGGGGCCGGCGCCCGCGACGTCTGCGGATCGTCCTTCCACGCCGGTCATGGGGGGTGCTGTGGCGCTTCTGGGTCACCAACGGCCTCAACGGCATCGCCATCGGTCTGTTCGGGCCCTTCGTGAGCTACTGGTTCCACCGCCGCTACGGCGCCGGGCCCCAGGAGATCGGTGTGCTGTTCGCGCTGATCAACGTCGCCACCCTGGCCTCCTCCCTGGCGGCCGCGGGAATCGGCCGGCGCCTGGGCACGGTGCGCGCCATCGTCACCGTACGCGTCCTTCAGGGCCTGCTGCTCGTGCCGATGGCCCTCGCTCCCGCCTTCTGGATGGCCGGAGGGGTCTACCTGGTGCGGATGCTGGTGCAGCGGGTCGGCCTGCCGCTCCGTCAGTCCTTCACCCAGGCAGTGGCCGACCCGGCGGAGCGGGCCAGCCTGGCCGCGCTGTCCAACCTCCCGGCCCAGGCCACCCAGGCGGGGAGCCAGGTCCTGGCCGGGTACCTGTTCGACGAGGTCAGCCTGGCCGCACCGCTGCTGCTCGGAGGGCTGCTGCAGACCCTCAACGCCGCCGCCTACGCAGCCCTCTTCCGGGGGGTGGCGACGGCCGAGGACCGGTCGTCGCCGCGGCGTTCCCCGACCAGTGCGCCGGAGGCGACCGGGTCGCCGGCCCTGATGCGCCCGCAGGTCACCGAGCAGGGCCCCGACGGGGGCGAGGACCCGTGATCCCCCACCGCGCCGTGACCGGGTCGGCGCGGCGCCCAAGGTTCTGCAGCCGACGGGACCGGAGCCGGCAGGCCCGTCGCCCTCTCCCACGACGACCCGGCCTGGCTCCCCGGCTATCGGCGGCCGGCCTTCAGCCCGCCGTGGGGCGACTCCCCTCCCTCGTGGCGAGCGGGCGCCGGAGAGTGGCGCGCCGTCACCGACAGGCCGACGGGGACGAGGGTCGTCGGGTCGGTGTTGTCGACGCCGTCGGCCGAGGCGTCCGGCCGCACCTCTCGTCGATCGAGGCAGCCCCGCGGTCCCGCGACGAGCCCTTGTCGAACGCCGCAACCGGGCCGGTCGCCATGCCGATCACGAGCACGGCGCCCGCCAGGCCGCATGCACCCAGTCCCAACGCGACCGAACGCCGTCGCGCGCTGTCCCACACCGCCATCGCCCACCTCCGCCAGTTCCGCCCCGCGGGTTGCACGTTACCCCGGGCGGAGCGGCCGGTGGACGGCGTTGCGCGGGTGTTGCCGGCCGGTGTCGCACCGGGTGCCGACCGCGCCGGAACGCTCGGCGAGCCACGCCACCCACCGCCACCGGGTCCTCGGACGACCCGGCACGCGGTAGGGCAAGATGCAGGCGATGACGACCGGACAGGGCGACGCCCGCCTCGCTTTCGACCAGCTGCTCGACACCCTGGCGGAGGTGGCCAACCGGTTCTGCGGCCCGGAGTGGGGGCTCGCCTCGCCCGATGACGTCGCGGGTGGCCTCCGCCTGGTGGCCCACCTGCTCGAGGGCGGACTGGTCGGCTACTTCGAGGACGACCCGCGCCAGCCCGTCTTCCGGCCGATCGTCACCTCGACCCGCAAGAGCCTCGGCGACAATGCCGACGCCGTCTACTTCGACGCCGCCGTGTCGGCCGAGCACGCCTACCGGGTGACCGGCCGGACGGCGGGCGCGGTGTACGTCTCGTTCACGGTGGAGGCGGGCGGCTGGGACGGCGCCTTCCCCCAACGGACGGCCGGCGTGCTGAACGACACCCAGTTCGACGTGGACGCCGGCGGGCGCTTCGAGATCTTCGTGGGCGGGGAGCCTCGGGCACGCAACTGGATCGGCCTCGACCCCGACGCCACTCGGGTCACCACCCGCCACTACTTCGAGGGCGAACGCCCGGCGGCGGCCCCGCCGGTGCCCGACCTGGCGCTGGCCATCGAGGTGCTCGACCGGCCGCCGGCCCTGCCCGCACCCTCCGACGCCACGGTGGCCGCCGGCCTCCGCCGGGTGGCCACCTACCTCCGCACCCGGACCCTGACCATGTCGAGGCCGGGGGAAGGCGACCAGCCGGCCTTCGTCTCGCGGGAGCCCAACCGCTTCCCGGCGCCGGTACCGCCCGGCGACCACGCGCTGGCGGCCGCCGACGCGGCCTACAGCATGGCGCCGTACGTCCTCGGTCCCGAGGAGGCGCTGGTCGTCACCGGTCGTTGGCCGCGATGCCGCTCCGCCAACGTCTCCCTCTGGAACCGCCACCTCCAGACCTACGACTACGCCCACCGTCGGGTCTGCCTCAACCGGGCCCAGACACGGCTCGAGCCCGACGGCACCTTCCGGGTCGTGCTCGCACACACAGACCCAGGGACACCGAACTGGCTCGACACCGAGGGCCGACCCTTCGGGTTGGTGTTCTGGCGCTACATGCTGCCCGAGGGACCGATCGACACCCCGCGGGCCACGGTGGTCACGCTGGCCGACCTCTGAGCCCGTGCCGGTCCCCGCCGGCACGACGGAGGGCGACGAGGCGAAGGCCGGCTACTCCTCGGCGATCCCGTAGTGGGCGACGTAGCCCTCGAAGGAACGGCGGACCGATGCAGGATCGAGACCCACATCGGCCGGCGAGTACCGGTGGGCGCCGTGCTTCCCCTTCGGCTTGGCCGCCAGGTAGCCGGTGACGACGGCGTCGTGGCCCTCGGGCCACGAGAGCCCGAGGCCCTCGTAGAGTCGGTGCAGGGCCGCGACCGGCTCGGCCATCAGGTCGGTGAAGTGCGAGTCGACGATGCGGTCGTCGGGCAGCGACCCGTCGGCCCGGGACTGCACGGCGCCCTCGAGGAACATCTTGTAGGTGATCTCCATCACCGCGGCCAAGCCGGCCACGTCGACGGCGTCGCTGCGCATGAACCGGACGGCTGAGAGGATGCTCACCAGCGAGGGCAGGAACTTGAGCGGGTCCCGATGGGTGTGGACGACCCGGGCGTCGGGGTACTCGGCGAAGAGCTGGGGCAGGCTGGCCACGTGGTACGGCGATTTGAGCAGCCAGCGTCGCCGCTCGGGGTCGGGGGCGTGGTGCTCGAAGGTCTGCAGCATCCGCCGGTGGAGCCGGTAGACCCGTCCCAGGGAGTCGAGGTGCTCGAGCTGCCACCCGGTGAAGGACGGTGCGTCGTAGACCATCGACCAGTACGGCCCGGCGAAGTCGTACATGAGGAAGTGCACGCACTCGCACGGCAGGTGGCTGGCCAGCTCGTGCATCGTCAGGAAGGGCGGGTGGATGTCCGACCAGAGCTCCTGCTCCGCTTCGGCGAGCTCGAGGCGGCGCTCGACCGTCCCACTCGAGGGAAGCGGGTGGAGCGCCTCGTAGGCGATCGGCGCTCGCAGCTGCGGGTCGAGGGCCAACAGCTCGAGCAGGATGGTCGTGCCGGTGCGGGGCGGGCCGACCACGAAGACCGGCTGCTCGATCGGCACCCCGGCGATGGCCGGGGTCGCCTTCCAGGCCGCCTGCAGCCGGAGCCAGGTCTGCAGGACCCGGAGCACCTCGGCCCGGGTGAGGACCCGCCCGAGCAGGTGCAGGGACGACTCGGTGTCGACCGACGGGAGCAGCCGGCGGTAGGTCTCGGACCATCCCGGCCACTCCGCCTCGCCCAGGTCGTCGAGCCCGGTGGTGGCGAAGGCGGTCTCGAGCAGCTCGACGGGGTCGAGGGCCACGACCCGGCGCGGGTCCCCCACCGCGTCACCCAGGTAGTTGAGCCGCCGGACCCAGTCGGGATGTTCGAGCTGCCGCACGCCGCAGAAGGTAGGCGGATGGCGCCGGACGCGCCGGCCGATGGCGCGGACCTCCTATCTGTAGTAGTCCTATTTGGACGACATGGGCCCGGGGGGCCGGTGACCGCAAGGAGGCGGCGTGCAGTTCTCTGTGATCTTCGAAGCCCAGCTGGCCAACCCGACGCGCCAGCGAGAGCAGCAGCTCATCCGGGACTGCCTCGACCAGGCGGTGTTCGCCGAGGAGATGGGCTTCGACCGCGTGTGGGCGGTCGAGCATCACTCGCTCTACTGGTACGCCCACATGAGCGCACCGGAGATTTTCCTCACCGCGGTGGCCGCCCGCACCTCCCGGATCCGCATCGGCCACGGCGTGGTCTGCATGCCGTTCAACTACAACTACCACACACGGGTGGCCGAGCGGGCCGCCATGCTCGACATCATCTCGGGAGGCCGCCTCGACCTCGGCGCCGGCCGGGGCGGCACCCAGCAGGAGATGTCGCTGTGCAACGTCGACCCCGACCGTACGGTGGCCGAGGTGCGCGAGGCGCTGCAGATCATCGGCCACATCTGGCTCGAGGAGGAGTTCTCGTGGCACGGTGACCTGCTCCACATCGAGGCGCCGGCCGGGGCCACCCGCCACAAGGTGGTGCCCCGCCCGGTGCAGACACCGCACCCGCCGCTCTTACTCGCCTGCACCCACGCCGACACGGTGCGGACCGCCGCCCAGTACGGGGTGGGGGCGCTGGCCTTCGGCTTCGCCGGCGTCGACCACGTTCGCACGCTCCGCAAGATGTACGACGAGGCGGCGGCCGCCCGGACGGAGCAGACGATGGTCGCCACCGTGGCCAACGACCATCTGGCCGCACTCTGCCCGACCATCGTCCTCGACGACCGCGAGGCGGCGCGCCAGATCGGGGCGCGCGGCCAGCGCTTCTTCGGCGAGTCGATCGCCCACTGGGCCCGGCCCGGGACCCCGCCGCCGAGCGAGCACACCGAGGGCGAGGACAACGTGGCCCACATGCGGGCCATGAAGACCACCATGGAGGAGCGGGCGGCGCGCGGCGAGATGCCCCAGTACCTGAACGACCCCTCGCTGGCCTCGGCCACCTTCAACATCGAGCACGCCTACGGATCGGTCGCCGACGCCATCGACTACGCCGAAGCGCTGGCCGATGCCGGGGTCGACGAGATCATGTGCATGGTGCAGATGGGCACCGTGCCCCAAGAGGCCTGCATGGAGACCATCGCCAAGTGGGGCCAAGAGATCATCCCCCACTTCCGGCGGAGCTGAGGTCGAGGGGCCACCGCTCCCCTCGTCGGGCCATGGCGGCACGCCAACCCAGCTCGGCCACGGCCAATGCCGTGCTGGGGCTCCTGTCCTTCGGTCAGGAGCTCTCCGGTTACGACCTGAAGAAGTGGGCCGACCACAGCCTCCGGTTCTTCTTCTGGAGCCCGGCCAGCAGCCAGATCTACAGCGAGCTGCGCCGTCTCGAGAGCCGGGGCTACGTCTCGTCGCGGGTGATCGCCAAGGACGACACCAGGGGGCGCCGGGTCTACGCCATCACCGACGAGGGCCGACGGGCGCTCGCCCAGTGGCTGGCCACCGAACCGGCCGACGTGGCGGTGCTGAAGCACCCGACGATCCTGCGGGTCTGGCTCGGCCACCTGATGGAACCCGAGACCCTGCGGAAGGTGGTCCACGAGCACCGCGACCGCCTCGAGGGCCGGCTGGCCGAGGTGCACCACGACCAGCGGCGGGTGGCCGCCGACCCGACCATGGCCTACGCCAAGCTGGTCATCGACTGGGCCGAGCGCTACTACCAGGCCGAGCTACGCAACACCGACCGCCTGCTCGACGAGATGGAAGAGCTCGGGACGCGGGGCGGCCGACCGGCCGGCGCCCGTTCGCTGCCGCCACCCGGCGGCGCCGGGTAGCGGGCCCGCCGACCCCGTGCCGGGCCGCTCCGGGGCGGC
>DAHUYA010000146.1 GCA_027315445.1 Acidimicrobiaceae bacterium
CGCCGGCGACGGCCCGCCTCGCCGGCCTCACCGGCCCGCCGTCCTCCCGGTGCCCTGCGCACCTGCCGTGATCCCGTCCCCGTAGGTCACGGCGGCAGCGGTCGCCACGTCCGTCGGGTAGGTGCGCAGGGCGCGGAAGAGGAAGACCGCGGAGGCCCCGAGCGGCGCCAGCATGATGACGAAGGTCCATTGCAACCCCTGGGTCCCGCCACCCAGGAGGTCCGAGACCGCGCCGAAGAGCAGAGGCGCCATGGCCTGGGCGGCGGTCCGCACGGTCGTCCGCACCCCCTCCGCCCGGCCCCACAGCGCCGCCGGCATGATGTCGAGACGGGCCGCGTCGATCGCCGGGTTCTGTGCCGAGAGCGCCGCCGAGGCCAGCACCACATAGGGCAGGGCGGTGACCACGCTCCGGGTGGCGAGCGCCGGCACGAAGAGAAGCGCCGTGACGGCTGAGGCGACAGCCGCCACCAGCACGCGTCCGTTCAGACGCCCCCGACGAAGCAGGTGGTCGCCGAGCGGGCCCCCGATCAGCACGCCGACCACCGCCCCGCCTCCGATGACGATCATGAGGAGGTTCGCAAGCGCCTGATTGATGGAGAAGTGGCCCTTCACGAACTCCACGCCGAAGGTCTGGATGCCGGCGAGGAAGTAGTAGCCGCACGCCCCCGACACGATCAGCAGGATGTTCGTCCGGACGCGGAGGATGTAGCGGATGGCATTGACGAAGCCCCGGCGGTCCATGGCGACCAGACGCGCGTCGGGCGTCAACTGCCGGGCCAGCGCGAGCTCTTGCACCGGGGTCCCCTCCGGGGCGGGCTCGGTGCCGGGCGGCGCGCCCTCCGGGGCGGGCTCGGTGCCGGGCGGCTGAGCGGGTAGCGGCCGGGTCGTCCCGGCGTGCCGTTCGGGGGGCAGCAGGGCATCCTGGCCTCCGCGCGCCGGCTCCTCGAGCCGGAAGACGAGCCAGGCGATGGCGAAGGCTGGCAGCGCCAGGACGACGAAGGCGGCGCGCCACGACAGGGCCGCGATGTCGCCGGTGACGGCGAAGCCGAGCCCCGCTCCGGCGAGCTCGCCCACCGAGATCACGCTGTAGATCCGCCCGCGCTCGTCGGGCACGAAGTAGTCGCCGACGAGCGAGGCCACGGCAGGACCGCCAGCCGCCATCACCACACCCAGCGCCAGGCGAGCCTCGAGGAGACGTCCGAACGAGCCGGCGGTGGCGCTCCAGAGCATGGCGACCCCCCAGAGGGCGACCGCGGGCGCCAGCACCTTGGTGCGGCTGGCGCGGTCGGCCAGCACCCCGAAGGGGATGGAGGCGGCGGCGCCCACCAGCGCGCTGAGGGCCACCAGCAACCCGATGTCGGTGTTGTCGATGTGGAGCGCCGCCCGGAGCTGGGAGGCCGACGCGCCGACCGTGGCCGCATCGGCGCTGGCCAGTGCCCCCACCGCCGCCAGCACGGTGATGACCCGGGTCCGTTCCGGGCCGCCAAGCTGCTCGGTGACCCGCCGGCCGATCGCCCCGCCGACCCGCCGGCCGAGCTGCCCTACCGAACGTGCCGACCGGGTCGCGGGCTCACGCTGGCTCACGTCGCCGTGCACGCTCCACGCCGCAATTGTGGGCAGCCGGCGCCCGCCCGCCTAGGGGCGAAGGGCCCCGGGGGGCATCCAACCTGGTCGTTTGCGGACTTTCGGCCCTTGGCCCGGCACCACCCCTGGTCCAAGCTGGCCGGGATGCCAGAGGCCGCACGAGACCGCCAGTGGCCGATCCCCCGCTGACCGGGCCCCGATTGGGGCCGACGGCGCCGATCCCCGAGGACCCGGCGGCGCAGGACCCGGTGCCCGACCCGGCGGCGCCCGAGGCCGCACCCCCCCTCGAGCACCCTGGGCGTACCGGGTTCAGCGCCCGCCAGATGCTGGCCGGCGTCGCCGCCGCCGCCCTGATCGCGACCGGCGTCAGCCTGGGCGTGGGCCACTGGGCCGGCTGGGACCGGTCCACGGTGATCGTCGAGCGGCCGGCGCCGGCCGGGACGACGATCGGCAACACTCCGTCGACCATCCAGGGCATCCTGGCCAAGGTCCTCCCCTCCGTGGTCGCCATCTCCGCCACGGTCGAGGTGTCCGACCCGGCCTCCCCCTTCGGGACGACCACGCTCACTTCCACCGGCACCGGTGTGGTGGTCTCCGCGTCGGGCGAGATCGTGACCAACGACCACGTGGTGGCCGGAGCCTCGGGTTTCGAAGTCACCCTCAACGGCGCCACCGGGTCGACGAAGGCCACCCTGGTCGGCCAGTCGGCCGCCAACGACCTCGCGCTGCTCCAGATCGACGGCCACGTCAGGCTGCGCCCTGCCACCTGGGCGGACTCGCGGCAGGCGGCCGTGGGCGACGAGGTGGTCGCGGTCGGCTTCGCCCTCGGGCTTTCCGGGGGCCCGTCGGTGACCGACGGCATCATCTCGGCTCGGGGCCGAGAGGTCGCCACCACCGACGCCGACGGCACCACCCACACGATGACCGGGATGCTCCAGACCGACGCCGCCATCAGCTCGGGCAACTCCGGTGGCCCGCTGGTCAACGCCCGGGCCCAGGTGGTGGGGATCAACACCGCGGTGGCCACCTCCAACGGGACGACCACCGCCCAGAACATCGGCTTCGCCATCCCTTCGGCCACGGTGCAACGCCTCCTGCCGGTGCTCCGGGCCGGCTCGCCGAGCTGACGGACCAGGTGCGGTCCGTCACCCAGGTTCCGTCACCCAGGGTCCGTCACCCGGGGTCCGTCACCCAGGGTCCGTCACCCCGTGGTGGGTCGGGTCACCCGCTGGCCGCCGCCGGTCGGTCCTCGCCCAGCGAGAGGTAGCTCTCGTCCTCCTGAGCGGTGTGCAGGGCGAGCACCGCCGCCAGTCCGTACAGGAGCCGGCGGAGCTCGATCACGTCCTCCTGGTCCAGCCCGTCGGAGCCGATCTCGTCGAGGAGCTGGCCCAGCCGGCGCACCTGGTGGGCGATCTCGGCGTGCTCCCTGCTCATCGGACCGGTCGGGTTGGCCCCGCCGATCGCCCGGTCGATCGCCGGGTAGAGGACCTCGTCCTCTGCCTCCTCGTGGGGGATCACCTGCTCCACCAGCATCTTGTGCGCTCGTGTCACGGCGGCCAGGCTCGCTTCGGCGTCGAGTTCTCCCAGTGTGTCGGCGGCAGCCCGGAGCTGATCGGCGTCGGCCCTGATGGCGCGGTGCTCCTCCTCGAACCGCCGCGCGAGCTCCGTGCTCTCCCGGTCGAGCCGCATGCCCGCGGCAGGGGCCCCGAGGGCCCGGAGGGCGTTGAGGATCACCGCCACGTCGATCCCCTCCTGAAGGAGCGCACCCCACACCGCCGGCAGCCGGCCCATGGCGGCGACGGCCATCGCGGCCAACGACATCGCCATGCCGGCGACCACGCTCTCGAGGGCGATGCGGCGGGTGCGGTGGGCGATGGCCCGGCCCTCACCAAGGCGGTCGAGCCGGTCCACCATCAGCACCGCGTCGGCCGCCTCCGACGACACGGTCGCCCCACGGGCCCCCAGCGCCACCCCGCCGTCGGCCAACGCCAGAGCGGGCGCGTCGTTGATCCCGTCGCCCACCATCACCGTCGGTGAGCGGAGCCGCTCGGTGCGGACCAGGTCGAGCTTCTCCGCCGGCGACCGCTCGGCCGCCACCGCGTCCACCCCGATGGCGGCGCCGACCGACTCGGCGACCTCGAGCCGGTCACCGGTGACCATCACGACCCGTTCGATCCCGCCCCGGCGCAGGGCCCGGATCGTCCGGGCGGCGTCGTTGCGGAGGGGGTCCTCGAGGATCAGCACCCCGGCGGGCGCGCCGTCGACCGCCACGAACACGGTGAGCGCGCCGTCGAGGGTCGCCCTCCGCCGGGCCGACTTGGCCCATCCCGGCCGTCCCCTCACCCCCACCCAGCCCGCCTTGCCGAGGGCCACCCGGTGCCCGTCGACGGTGCCGCGTATCCCCTGCCCGGGCACCTCCTCCACCTCACGGGGCAGCCGCAGGTCCAACCCCCGCTCGACGGCACCGCGGACGACCGCGGCCGCCAGGACGTGGGGGGACATCTGGTCGAGCGACCCGGCCATCTGCAGCACCTCGTCAGGGTCCATCGTCCCGGCGGTGACCACCGCTCCGAGCTGGGGTCGTCCGGCGGTCAGGGTGCCCGTCTTGTCGAACAGGATGGTGGTGCAGCTGGCGAGACGCTCGAGGACGCCGGCCCCCTTGAACACGATCCCACGGCGGGCCGCCCGGGAGAGACCCGACACGAGGGCCACCGGTGCCCCCAGGATGAGGGGGCACGGGGTCGCCACCACCAGGACGGCGACCGCCCGGACGGCGCCGCCGAACAGCCAGGCGGCGCCCGCCCCGAGCAGGGTCAGCCCCAGGAAGAGCAGGGCGTAGCGATCGGCCATGCGGACGAACGGCGGCTGCTCGGCCTCGGCCGCCGAGACCAGCCGGACGATCCCCGAGTAGGTGCTGCCCGCCGCCGTGGCGGTCGTCCGCAGGTCGAAGGGTCGCCCGGCGTTGGCCACGCCGCTGCGGACGGGGTCGCCGCCCGAGCGCTCGACCGGCAGGGCCTCACCGGTCAGCGCCGACTCGTCGAGCACCGCCGGGCCGACGAGCAGACCGTCGACCGGCACCAGCTCGCCCGATCCCACCATCAACACATCGCCCGGCACCACCTGTTCGAGGGAGACGGTCTCGAGCCCGCCCGGCGTGTACCGGTGGGCCGACCGCGGGGCCCGCTCGAGGAGGGCCCGCAGGTCGCGGGTGGCCCGGCCGGCCGCCCACGCCTCGAGCGAGCGGCCACTGGCCAGCATCACGCTGATCACCCCCGCCGCCAGCACCTCCCCCACCGCCAGGGCGCCCACCAGCGCCAGCAGGGCGATGAGGTCCACCCCCAGCCGGGAGTGGCGAAGGCTCTCCACCACGGTCCACAGTGCGTAGGCGGCGCCCAGGGCGCCGGTCGCCTGCCAGGCCACGTCCCCCGAAGTGCCGGCCCCGGACAGGTGCAGCAGCGCCCCGGACAGGACGCCGGCGCCGGTCACCACGAGCAGCAGGAGCGGCAGGTGGCGCAGCACCGCGCTCTGGCCCCGCCGGCGCGCTGTCACCTGCCCTGGGGATCCCACGGTTGCAGCGTGCCTCGGCGGGGCCGTCCGCACCAGGGTCCAACGTCGCTTCCGGACGCGACCGCTCCCACCCGGCCCTGTGGCCGGGTGGGAGCCGCGGTGGGACCGGGACCCGGGATCCTGCCGATCAGTCGGCCAGCAGGGCCACGATCGGGGCGTTCAGGTGCGCGCCGCCCATCGAGCCGCGGAACTGCGAGGTGCCGAAGGCGAAGATCCCGCCGTCGGCGGCCACCAGCCAGTAGCCCCCGCCGGTCGGCATGTGCGCCAGGCCGACGACCGGCTGGTTGAGGGGCTTGCCGCCCATCGAGCCGTAGAAGCCGGCGTCGCCGAAGGCGAAGATCCCGCCGTCGGCGGCCACGAGGCCGTAGCCCTGCCCGGACGGCGTGCCGCTGAGCCCGACGACCGGCTGGTTGAGGGGCTTGGCGCCCATCGAGCCGTGGAAGCCGGCGTCGCCGAAGGCGAAGATCCCGCCGTCGGCGGCCACCAGCCAGTAGCCCTGGTCGTTCGTGGCCGCCATCCCGACGACCGGCTGGTTGAGGGGCTTGGCGCCCATCGAGCCGTGGAAGTCGGCGTCGCCGAAGGCGAAGATCCCGCCGTCGGAGGCCACCAGCCAGTAGCCCTGGCCGTCGGCGGTGGGCGCCATGCCGACGATCGGCTCGTTGAGGGGCTTGGCGCCCATCGAGCCGTGGAAGCCGGCGTCGCCGAAGGCGAAGATCCCGCCGTCGGAGGCCACCAGCCAGTAGCCGTCACCGCTCGCCGTGTTGGCCGCACCCACGATCGGGGCGTTCAGATGCGTGCCGCCCATCGAGCCGTAGAAGCCGTCGTCACCGAAGGCGAACACGCCGCCGTCGGAGGCCACCAGGCGGTAGCCGGTGCCCCGCTCGGTGAGGTTGAAGCCGGTCGCCATGCTCCCGGTGTCGCTCGCCGGGTTGATCACGCCCACCGCCCGGTTGCCCGGCGCGGCGTTCCAGGCGGTGTCGAGCGTCACGGTGAGCGTCGTGGCGGAGACCCAGGTCACCGAGTCCACCGTCACTCCGGACCCGAGGTTGACCGTCAGGTCACCGGCCGTCGACGGAGGCGTGAAGTTCGTCCCGGTGATGGTCACCGTCTGATCGCGACGGCCGAGCCCCACCGAGGAGGGGGTGACGCCGGTCACCGTCGGCACGCTGCGGATTCGCAGGTAGATCGCCGGCTCGAAGCTGCCTTCGGACTCGGTCGACGCCGAGCGGTCGGCAGCCAGGTTGCCGTCGGAGGTGAACGAGACGTACCGCCCGTCCACGTCGATCGACGGGTCGACGCCGTTGTTCTGCTCCACGGTGGCGCCGGTGTGCCCGTCCACGCGGGTGCCCGTGGCCTCGGTGCCGCCGGTGAGCGCCACGCTGATCCGCTCGATGGCGCCGGTGGCCATCGTGTACGTGTAGACGTCCATCACGCCATTGGTGTCGTCACCGGTCAGGGGAGCCTGGCTCTGGAAGGCCACCGTGCTGCCGTCCCCGCTCACCTGGGGGTTGGCTCCGGCCACCAGCGCCGGGACCAGGGTCGGGTCGACGCCCTCGGGGAGCGGGCTCGGGATGCCCTGGGTGCCGTCGGCGTTGACGCTCACCCTGGTGGTGACGCCCGTGGCCATGTCGTGGACGAAGGCGTCGGTCACGCCGTTCGTGTCCCCTGGCACCAGGTTGGTGGCGTCGGACTCGAAGGCCACCAACTGCCCGTTGTCCGAGATGCTGGGCCCGTAGGCGACCGCGCTCGCCGTGTCACCCACCGCACCGGCCGAGCTGACGCTTGCGATGGTCGTGGTCCCGGTCACGTTGTCGTGGACGTAGACCTGGTTGACCGCGGTGGTCTCCCCGTCCGAGGACGTCGTCGTGGCACCGGGCAAGAGGTTCGATGCGTCGGACGCGAAGGCGACGTACCTTCCGTCAGGGGTGATCCTGGGGAAGGTGGCGTTCCCGTTCGGCGCCTGGCCGGTGGAGGTCACCGACGCCATCGTCGTGGTCCCGGCCACGTTGTCGTGGACGTAGACCTTGTTCGGGCCACCACCTGTCGCGGTCGGCCCGCCCAGGTTGGTGGCGCTCGACTGGAACGCCACGGAACGCCCGTTGAGGCTCAGCGACGGGAAGTCGCTGTTGCCCGACGCCGCCGTGCCGTCGGAGGCCACGCTCTCGAGCGTGAGAGCGCCGGTCTTCACGTTCACCATGTACACGCCCCGGTTCGAGCCGTAGCGTGCGAAGGCCACGTAGCCCCCGTCGGGGCTGATCGCCGGGTTCATGTCGTTGCCGCTCGTCAACCGCGTGGTCGTGCCCGTCCTTTGGTCGACCAGGTAGACGCCCTGCGTGGCGTAGCTGCGGCCGACGAAGACCGCGTAGCGCCCGTCCGCGCTCAATGCCGACAGCTCCCTCCCGCCGTCCGAGCCGCTCGCCGCGCTGAGGGGCAGGGTCGTGGCCGAGGTGACCTCCGCGGCGGCGGGCCGCGCCGTCGCGACGAGGGTCACTGCCGCCGGTGCGCCGAGCGTCACCACGGCCAGAGCGGCCACCCATCCTCGGATCCTTCGTCGCATCTCTTCGCCTCCTGCTCTGTGGTCAGCCCGTCGTCACCGCGACGATCGGGCTCTGCAGACCTCGCGGGCCGACCGACGGCCGAACCGCACATCGCCGCGCCCTCCGCCCGTCGCGACCAGCGGCTCCCGGAGGCACCTGGTCGGGGTCGACCGGTCCTTCCGGAAGGTCCCCCGTTCACCCGACACGGGGGAGAGACCCGTCACGCTCCCTCTCGAGGGTGCTCCCAGGTGGCCCGCCCGCCTGCCGCACCATCCACCCAACACCCACATCCGCGATCGCGTTAGGGCCGAAGGTCACTGTCCACCGGTACCCCCCCGCCGTATCGTCGAACTGGGCGGCGGTGACGCGGTCGGGGGGTGGCCGAGAGTGGTCGGGGCGATCCGACCACGAGGAGGTGGTACCGATGAGACGTCTCACGACCCTGCTGGCGGCCGGGGGCCTCGCCCTCTCCGTGACCCTGGCCGCCTGCGGCACGAGCCCGACTGCCGGTCCCTCGAGGGGATCCTCGTCGAGCTCCTCGAGCTCGGGCGCGCCCGGCTCGACCGGCTCGTCGAGCTCTACCGCTCCGGGGAGCACGAGCTCGACCACCTCGCCGGTCGGGACGTCGGCCGTCCTCGGCACCGTCCTGACGCAGGCCTCCGGCGCCGAACACCTGGCGCTGGCCACGTACCAGGCGGTCATCGGGGCGCTCGGGAGCATCGCGCCCTTCGACAACGTCGCCTCCTCCGAGCAGCAGCACGTGACCGCCATCGCGCAGCTGGCCAGTGAGTACGGGGTCTCGCTGCCGACGACCGCGGTGAGCCCGCCCGCCGCGCCGTCGACCAAGACGGCGGCCTGCCAGCTCGGGGTGGACACCGAGCACCGGGTGATCGCCCTCTACGACACCCTGCTCCCCCGGGTCGGCGCCTACCCCGACGTCACGAGGGTCTTCACCACGCTCCGGAGCGCGGCACAGGACAGCCACCTGCCGGCGTTCGAGCAGTGCGCCTGAGGGTCCCTACCCGGATCGGCCCGGTGCCCGGGGCTGCCACCAAGGCAGCCGGCCGGTGCCATGTGTCGCACGGCGCCACAGGGTGAGCGCGGACAGCGCCGCCACGACCACCGCGGCCGACTCCCACAGGACCACCGCCGGCGGCACGGCGAGCGAGAGCCAGCGCCGGGTGAGCGGGGAGGCGAAGAGGGGGACGAGCAGCGCGCCCATGGCGGCGACGAGCGCGATCCGCGCCGGGCGCAGGGGACGGGCCACGAGCATCAGCACCCAGAGGCCGACGGCGAACAGGGCCAGCATCGCCGCGCTGCGGGCCTCGGTGAGCGAGGTGCCCGCGGCGCCCCGGGCGAGCCAGTAGACGGCCGACGTGGCCCCTGCGGCGGCGGCCCCCGTGGGCACCGTGAACCGCAGCACCCTGAGGGTGAACCCCGGGACGGCCCGCGGCGCACCACCGGCCAGCGCCAGGAAGAACCCCGGGACCCCGATGGTGAGCGAGCTGATCACGGTGAGGTGCCGCGGGAAGAAGGGGAACGGGACGGCCGCGCCGGCCACCACCACCGCCAGCAGCACGGCGTAGACGGTCTTGGTGACGAACAGGTTGGCCACCCGCTCGATGTTGGCCGCCACCCGCCGTCCCTCGGCCAGGATGGTTGGGACCACGGCGAATCGGCTGTCGAGCAGGACGATCCGCGCGACCGCACGGCTCGACGGGCTGCCGGATCCCATGGCGATGCCGAGGTCCGCCTCCTTCAGCGCCTGCACGTCGTTCACCCCGTCACCCACCATGGCCACCACGTGCCCCTCGGCCCGGAGGAGGCGCACCGCCGCCAGCTTCTGCTCCGGGGTGACCCGGCCGATGACGTTGGTCCGCCCGATCGCCTCGCCGACCGCCTCGCCGTCGAGCAGGGTCCGGGCGTCGCAGGGGTCACCGAGCGCGGGGACCCCGGCCATGTCGGCGACCACGCCGACGGCAGCCGGTGCATCGCCCGACAGCACCTTGATCGTGATCCCCTGGGCCACGAGGAAGGAGATGGTGTCGGCGGCGTCGGGCCGCAGCTGCTCGCGCAGCACCACCAGCGCCGCCGGCGCCAGACGCTCCGGCAGCACGGGGGTGGCGACGGCGGCCGACGACTCGGCGAGCAGCAGCACCCGGCCCCCCGGCGGCACCGCCGCCCGGTCGGCGGGCACCACGCACCGCCCGGCGGCGGCCAGCACCTCCGGCGCGCCCAGCACCCAGTGCCCGTGGCCGTCGAACGAGGCGGCGCTCCACTTGCGCTGGGAGGAGAACGGCACCCGCCGGCCGGTCGTCCAGCCCGGCGGCGTCCCGCCGGCCGCCGCCACCGCCTGGAGGGTGGCGTTGGGCGCCGGGTCGGCCGCCGCCATCGCCGCCAGCACGGCCCGGAGGTCCCCGGCGTCCCTGGCCCCCAGGGCCACGACCGACTCGAGGTGCATCCCGGCGGTGGTGAGGGTGCCGGTCTTGTCGATGCACAGCACGTCGACCCGCGCCAGGCCCTCGACCGCCGCCAGCTCCTGCACCAGCACCCGGCGACGGGCCAGCCGCACGGCTCCCACGGCGAAGGCGACCGAGGTGAGGAGCACCAGTCCCTCGGGCACCATGGCGGCCACGCCGGCCACCGAGCCGCGCACGGCGTCGGACAGGCCCTGGTGGCTCCGCAGCAGCTGGCTGAGCACCAGGGCGGCGCCCACCGGGATCATCACCCAGGTGACCAGGCGGAGGATCCAGTTGGTCCCCTGCTGCAGCTCGGAGCGGATCAGGCGGAACTGCCGCCCGTAGGCCTCGAGCCGGCCGGCATAGGCCGCGGCGCCCACCGCGGTGGCCCGGACCCTCCCGGTCCCCGCCACCACGAAGGTCCCCGAGAGCACCGGCCCGCCCGGGTCCTTCAGCACCGGCTGGGACTCACCGCTCAGCAACGACTCGTCGATCTCGAGCCCGTCCGAGCCGAGGACCGTCCCGTCGACCGGTACCTGGTCGCCCGGGCGGAGATCGAGCACGTCGTCGAGCACCAGCTCCTCCACCGCCAGCTCCGCCACCGCCCCGTCGCGCACCGCCCGTGCCCGCGGCTCGTTGAGGATGGCCAGGCGGTCGAGCGTCCGCTTGGCTCGCACCTCCTGGAAGACGCCGATCGCGGTGTTGGCCACGAGCACCCCGCCGAAAAGGGCGTCCTGCAGGGGGCCCACCACGAGGACCACCGCGAAGAGGCACCCGAGGATGGCGTTGAACCGCGTCAGCACGTTGGCCCGCAGGATCTGGGCGATCGTCCGGCCGGGCGGGGGCGGGACGAGGTTGACCTGGCCGGCCGCCACCCGGGCCCGGACCTCGGCCGCGGTCAGGCCGGCGCCGGGGTCGGCGGTCACCGATGCCCGGAGCTCAGACGCCGTCCACCGCCCGGCCGGGCTCCGGCTCGCGGTCACCCCGCACCACGAGGACCGAGCAGTGCGCGTGCTGCACGCACTCGTGGCTCACCGAACCCAGGACGAGCTCTCGGACCGCCCCCATCCCCCGGGAGCCGACCACGAGCAGGGCCGCCCCCGAGCTCTCGCGCACCAGTGCCGGCCCGGTGGGGGGCTCGAGCGACCGACCCTCCACCTCCACGTCGGGATTGGTGGAGCGGACCCGCGCCAGGGCGTGCTCGAGGACGGCCGCCTGCCGGCGCGCCTCCTCCTCGAACCCGGGGGTCCCGAGCGCGGCGTCCGTCCAGAAGTTGACGTGGACCACCCGGAGCCTGCAGTTCCGGAAGCGTGCCTCGTCGGCGGCCCACTCGGCGGCCCGCAGCGACGCCTCCGACCCGTCCACGCCCACCACCACCACCGGCCGGCCGGGTCCGACGGGCTCTCGTGTGCTCACCGGGCCTCCTTTCCCGCCCAGATGGTGCCCCGGGCGGGGCCCGGCTGCCCAGAGGAGAAGGTCCCCGGTGGCCGCCCCACCCGTACAGGCCGGTTACGCTGGGCCGATGCGAAAGGGCGACCAGATCGGTGACATCGAGCTCCCCGACCAGGAGGGCGACGTCCGGCGCCTGGCCGACCTGCTCGAGGGCGGCCCGGTGGTCCTGTTCTTCTATCCGGCCGCCATGACCTACGGCTGCACCCGGGAGAGCTGCCACTTCCGGGACCTGGGCGCCGAGTTCGCCGCCCTGGGCGCCCAACGGATCGGCATCAGCGCCGACCGAGTGGAGAAGCAGAAGCAGTTCGCCGACAAGCACGGGTTCGACTTCCCGCTGCTGTCGGACCCCGACTACGCCGTGGCCACCCGTCTCGGGGTGAAGCGGCCGATCGCCGCCCTGGGGAACCGCCGGACCACCTTCGTCATCGACACCGACGGCACGGTGCTCGAGGTGATCCACACCGAGATCTCGATGAAGGCCCACGCCGACCGGGCCCTCGAGGTGCTCCGGGCCCGGGCCGGAAGCTGAGGTGGTCGCCCCGACGGTCACCGACCGCACCACCCTCCGCCGCCGCCGCGACCGGGGCGTCCACGAGAGTGCGGTGATCGACGCCGTCCTCGACGAGGGCCTGATGTGCCACGTCGGCTTCACCGCCGGCGGGTCCCCCTTCGTCGTGCCGATGGCGTTCGCCCGGGTGGGTGACGACCTCTACCTCCACGGTGCCGCGGCCAACCGCACCCTGCGTGCCCTTGCCGCCGGGGCCGAGGCGTGCGTGACGGTCACCCTGCTCGACGGGCTGGTGCTGGCGCGCGCCGCCTTCCACCATTCGATGAACTACCGCTCTGTGATGCTCTTCGGCCGGGCCAGCCGGGTGGTGGACGAGGAGGAGCAGCTCCTGGCCTCCGCCGCCCTGCTCGACCACATGGCCCCCGGCCGCAGCGCCGACGCCCGGCCCCCGGCGCCGGCGGAGCTGAGGAGCACGCTCATCCTCCGCTTCCCGATCGCCGAGGCCTCGGCCAAGGTGCGCACCGGGCCCCCGGTCGACGACCCGGGGGACCTGACCCTTCCGACGTGGGCCGGCGTCGTCCCGGTGGGGCTGGTCGCCGGGACCCCGGTCGACGACCCAGACCTGCTGGCCGGCACCCCGGTTCCCGGCTACGCCGCCGATCACCCCCGCCGCCCCCGCTGAGCAACGTGGGGACCGTCGCCGTCTCGGGAGCCGCCTCCGGCATCGGCGCGGCCTGTGCCTCCCGGTTGGCGGCCGAGGGTCACCGGGTGATCGGGATCGACCGCCGGCCGGGCCCGCTGGTGACCGTGCAGTCCGACCTCGGGACGGCCGACGGGCGGCGCGCCGCGATCGAAGCCGCCGCCGGGCAGAGCGACGGCGCGCTCGACGGGCTGGTCACCTGCGCCGGCCAGGCCGGCCTGCCGTCGCGCCCGGGGTCGCTGCTCGTGTCGCTCAACTACTTCGGGACGGTCGCCCTCCTCGAGGGTCTGCTGCCGGCGCTGGACGCCGCCGGCGGCGCGGCCGTGGCCATCAGCTCGAACAGCGCCACCATCCAACCCGGGGTGCCGGCTGCGGTGGCGGCCGCCTGCCTCGCCGACGACGAGCCAGCGGCCCGGGCCCTGGCCGACGAAGCCGGCTCCATCGCCACCTACCCGGCGACCAAGCTCGCCGTGGCCCACTGGGTCCGGAGACGGGCCCCCTCGCCGGCGTGGGCCGGGGCCGGCGTCCGGTTGAACGCGGTGGCTCCCGGCATGGTCGAGACCCCGCTGGTGGCCGAGGGGCGGGCCGATCCCGAGGTGGCGCCCCTGCTCGCCATGCTGCCCCTGCCGGTCGGGCGGGCCGGCCGCCCCGAGGAGATCGCCGCCCTGGTCTGCCTCCTGCTCGGCCCCGACGGGGGGTTCTTCTGCGGCTCGGTGCTCTATGCCGACGGCGGCACCGACGCCCTGCTGCGCCCGACCGACTGGCCGGTCGCCTGGGACCTCGACCTCCGGGCGGCGCCCGAGGCGTTGGGGGCCGTCCCGCCCGACGGCAACGGTCCCGCCTGAGCCGGCCCGCCCGTGGCCGGCCGCATCCTGATCGACCCGGCGCCGCTGCGCGAGAGCCGGGACTTCCGCCTGCTGTTCGCCGGCCAGCTGGTCGGCACGCTGGGCAGCCAGCTGACGGTCGTGGCCATCCCGTTCCAGGTGTTCGAGATCACCCGGTCGTCCCTGCAGGTGGGTGCGATCAGCGTCGCCCAGCTCGGACCGCTCGTCGCCGGGGCGCTGGTCGGCGGCGCGGTCGGCGACGCCGTCGACCGGCGCAAGATGCTCCTGGGCACCACCGGCGTGCTGGCGCTGACCAGCGCCGCCCTGGCCCTCAACTCGGTGGGGGCCCATCCCTCGTTGGCCGTGCTCTACGTGGTGAGCGCGCTGGCCGCCGGGCTCACCGGCTTCGCCAACACGGCCCGAAACGCCTCGGTGCCCACCCTGGTGGCCCGTCACCACCTGACAGCCGCCTACGCCTTCATGCAGATCATCATCCAGGTGGGCACGGTCGCCGGCCCGGCCGTGGCCGGCGTGCTCATCGGGGTGGTGCACGTGCAGTCGGTGTTCGCCATCGACGCCGTCACCTACCAGCTGACCCTGGGGACGGTCGTCGCCATGGCACCCATCCCGCCGGCACCCGACGCCGCCCGCCCCGGCGTCGGCTCGGTGATGGAGGGCCTGCGATACCTGCGGGGCCGCCAGCAGCTGCAGGGCGTCTACCTCATCGACGTCAACGCCATGGTCTTCGGCATGCCGCGAGCTCTCTTCCCGGCGTTGGCGCTCGAGGTGTTCCACGGCGGCGCCACCACCCTCGGCTGGCTCTACGCGGCCCCCGGTGCAGGGGCGCTGCTCGGGGCGGTCACGACCGGCTGGGTGACCAGGCTCCGCCGGCAGGCCCGGGCCATCATCGCCGCCGTCGTGGTGTGGGGGGCCGCCGTCACCGCTTTCGGCCTGGTCCATGTGCTGGGCATCGCCCTCGCCCTGCTGGCCGTAGCCGGCTGGGCCGACGTCATCTCGGCGGTCTTGCGCAACACGGTGCTGCAGCTGTCCATCCCCGAGTCCTTCCGGAGCCGGCTCTCGGCATTCCAGATGGCGGTGGTGCAGGGCGGCCCGCGCCTCGGTGACCTCGAATCGGGGACGGTGGCCAGCGCCTTCGGCACCGAGCTGTCGATCGTCTCGGGCGGCCTGGCCTGCATCGTGGGCGCAGCCCTGCTGGCCGGTGTCCTCCCGGGGTTCCGCCGCCACCGGCTGACCCCCGCCAACCTGGCGGCCGGACCCGGTCTCACCATCGAGTCGGAGCCGGCCGCACTGGCCGAGCTGGCCGAGCTGGCCGAGGACGACGCCCCGCTGGTCATCCCGGAGCGGGCCGACCAACCCGACTGACCGGGACGATCCGGGCGACCCGGCCGGCCTCGAACTCGACCACCCGCCGGCAGGCGCCCACCACCTCGGCGTCGTCAGACGCCACGACCACCACCCGTGGGGGATCGTGCTCAGCCAGCAACAGGTCGAGAACCCGCTGGCGGTTCTCGGGGTCGAGCTCTGCCGTGGGCTCGTCGGCCACCAGCACGGCGGGGTCGCCGGCGAGGGCCCGGGCGATCGCGACCCGCTGGCGTTCCCCGCCCGACAGCTCGTCGACCGCCCGGTCGAGGTGTTCGCCCAGGCCCACCGACACCAGCGCCCGGCGGGCGCGCCAGGCCACCTCCCCGGCCGGCAGGCGGCGGGCCTGCAGCGGGAGGGCGGCGTTCTCCTCGGCGGTCAGCCCGTCGAGGACACCGTGGTGCTGCAGCACGAGACCCACCGGCACGTCCGGCGCTCGTGTCCCGGCGGCGGCTTCCGGCGGCCATGCGGCGTCGTCGACCTTGTGCGCCCCCGTCCCGTCGGCCATCACACGCTCGAGGCGGCCACGGGTGGGCGCCAGCACCCCAGCGAGCAGCAGGCACAGCACCGTCTTGCCGGCCCCCGACGGCCCGGTCACCGCGGTCGGCACGCCTGCCTCCACCACCAGGTCGACGCCCTCGAGCACCGGTCGGCCCCCGAGCTCGACGTCCACCCCCACCAGACGAAGGGCGGCGACCGGGCGCCGGGCGGTCACAGCGCACCCTCCGGGCGACGCAGCTCCACCCCGTCGGGACGGCGGACCACCCGCACCCGGGTGTTGGGCGGGAGGAGATCGAGGACGTCGGGGGGCAGCTGCACCGAGCCGGTGCCGTCGACCACGGCGTACTCCTCGCCGTGATGAGCCTCGGCACCCACCCGCCCGTCCCGGATGGTCACCGTGCGCGGGAACATCGCGGCGATCGCCCCGTCGTGGGTGACGATCACCACCGTCGTCCCCCGCTCGGCGTTGACCCGGCGGAAGAGCTCGATCACCGCCCGGCCTGCCTCGGGCGACAGCTGGGCGGTCGGCTCGTCGGCCAGGACAAGGCGGGGACCGGCCGCCAGACCGGCCGCCACCGCCACCTGCTGCTGGCGGCCGCGGGGCAGTCCTGCCACCCGGGCGTGGGCGAGGTCGCCCAGCCCCAGGAGCTCCAACAGCTGTGCCGGGTCCCACGGCGGGGTGTGGCCCCGGGTCCGGGCGCCGTGCTGGACGAACCAGATGTTCTCGAGCACGGTGGCGAACGGGAGGAAGTTCGGGGTCGTCCCCTGGACGAGGTAGCCGATCTCACCCGCCCGCAGCGCCCGCCGGTCGGCCCCGCCCAGCCGGCCGAGGTCGCGCCCGCCGACCTGCACCAATCCGGCCGAGGGGGTGAGGACGCCCGCCATCAGGCGCAGGACCGTGGTCTTGCCCATCCCCGAAGGGCCGAGCAGCGCCACCATCTCCCCGGCGTCCACGTCGAGGTCGACCCCGCGCAGGGCGACCACGTCGGCGCCGGACTGCCGGTACAGGTGGACCACGCCGGTCAGGCGCACCGGCACCCCGCCTGCGCCGGGCTCGCCGTCGACCGCCGGCACCGGCGTGCTCCCGCCCTCGTCGCCGGTCTCGGTGTCGACACCGCCGCCCCGGGTCACGTCGGCGATCCCCCAAGGCTCTCGAGCCGGGCCGCCTCCACCACCGCCGACGCGCCGAGCACGGCCACCACGGACAGGGCGGCCGCCAGCACCGCCACCGTCGCCGCGAGCACAGCGGGTGGGAGCCCGAGGTCGAGGGGTGGTCCGGCCACCTGGGAGGCCAGCTCGGGCACCGAGCGCAACGCCACCGCCGCGGCCGTCACCCCGGCGGCCACCCCCAGCACGGCGCCGAGCCCCGTCGACAGGGCCTGTTCGATCCAGACGGACCGGCGCAGGACGGGGGCGCTCAGCCCGATCGCTCGGAGCGCCGCCAGCTCGGGACCGCGACGCCGCGCCCCGGCAGCCAACCCGAAGGCGGTGGCACCGACCGCCAGGGCGGCGGCCGCCAGGGCGGCGAGGAGGAAGAGGCGGTAGGCGAGGATCACGCCGCTGTGGGCCGACGCCCGCTGGCGCGACACCACGCTGTCGCTGCCGACCACCGAGATCCCGTGGGCCCGCAGCCGTGCCACGATCCCGGCGGGTGCGGCAGGGGACAACCACACCTGAGTGGTCACGTCGGTGAAGGGTCCCGACAGCGAGCGCTCGACCGTCCCCAGGTCGACCAACGTGGCGTCGGCGCCCAGACGCGGCAGTGAGGGCACGACGGACACCACCCGCCCGGTCAACGTCTGACCGTCGAGCCCGACGAGGTTCGGCCCTCCCCCGAGGGTCGGACCGGCGGTCGACGGGGTGACCACCACGGGCAGGACCCCGGCGGCGTCCGCCGGGGCCAGCGTCACCGGGGCGAACGGGCTCAGGGTGAGGCTCGCCGTCAGTCCGGCAGCCGTCCCGCTGACGGCGACGCCACTCGGTGAGCCGGTCCACCGGCCGGTGTCGTGCAGCGATGCGGCGATCGCCGTCACGGACACGACGGCGTGGCCCACGGCGGTGGACCCGACCGGGGGTGACCAGGAGAACGCCAGGTCCACCAGCCGGCACCCGCCCGGGCACAGCCCCGACAGCCCCGCCCGGTAGGTCGCCGTGCCCTGCCGGAGGGTGCCCAGCACCAGCCGCTCAGGGGTCTGGTAGCCCCGGTCGAACAGGTCGACCACCAGTTGCGGTGCCGGGTCGGCGTGGAGGTCGGCGACCACCGTCACCTCGAGCTGCCGCCCCCGGATCTCGACCGGCGGGGCCAGGCCGGGGGGGACCAGGCGGCGGGCGACCTGGGCCGCGCCGAGACGTGACAGGCCGGGGGGCCACGAGACCACGCCCGGCATCCGGCTGGCGTCGACCGCCAGGGTGATGCCGTCGTTGGCCCGCTCGACGGCCGCCGCCATCACCCCGGCGCCCGACGGGTCCGACGCCCGAACTGCCGACAGGAACTCCGTCCCCGGGCGGACCTCCACCGTCAGCACCCTCGAGGCGCCGACGGCGAAGGCATCAGCCACCCCCTGGTTGCGCCGGTCGACCGCCCAGCCGACGACGGCGAAGGTCGCCAGTCCGACGGCGAGGGTCACCAGCATCACCGGGGCCGCGAACTCGCGACGTCGGGCCACCCGGCGGACGGCCAGGGCGAGGGCGACCCTCGGCGAGTGCGCCGTACGCCGGATGGCGACCCGCAGCACGGCCGGCAGCAGCCGCGCCCCCAGGACCCCGACGGCCAGTGCCAGCAGGCCCGGGGCGAACGCCACGAGCGGATTGTCCCGGGTGCCGGCCGCTCCCCCGACACCGCTCGCCACCAGTTCGAAGAAGGATGCCCCGGCCAGGGCCACCACCACCACGTCGCCCACCACCCGCTGGGTCGGGGCCCGCCGGCCCGAGTCGGTGGTGCCGGCGATCCCGAGCATCAGCATCTGCCGGCAGGCGAGGGCGGTGGCGCCGATCCCCACCACCCCGGTGGCCAGGGCGGCGCCCATGGCCGTCGGGGTCGGCGATGCGCCGACGTTGGGGCCGAAGACGCCGGACGCCGTGACCGCGGCCACCGCCCAGGCGGCCAGCACCCCGACGGGCACCGCGGCCACCACCACCGCCATGGGCTCAGCCAGCGCCACCGCCATGGTCGAGCGGGGACGGTAACCGCGCAGCTCAGCCAACCCGACGTCGCGAAGGCGTTCGGCGGCCGTCCGGTCGGCCACGAAATAGAGGACGAACAGGGCCAGCAGCACCAGCTGCACCACCACCACTCCGACAATGGTGGCGGTGGTGTGCCAAGTGGTGACCACCCGGTCGAGGGCGGCCGGCAGCTCCGTGGACGCGAGGACCGCGTCGTGCCGGGCCACTGACTGCTCGTAGGCGGACAGGGCAGCCGTCATCGACCCGGCGCTGTCGACCGACAGCGAGCCTGCCCGGAACGGCACCTGTACGAGCGCGGCGACGAGGGCCGGGGGGACGGTGCGCAAGGTGGCCGGTGAGGCGAAGGCGTCGTCGAGCAGAGGGGACACGGGGCTGCCGGCGCCGAAGCCGAAGTAGTTCTGGTCCCACCAGAAGGGGGCCAGCGGGCTCCCCGGCCGGTAGAGGCCGACCACGAGCAGCGAGGCCCGGTGGGCCCGGCGCCCGAAGACGGCCTCGAGGGGCTCGCCGACGCCGAGGCGGAGAGCGCGGGCGCTGCGGGTGCTCAGGATCACGGTCCCTGACCGGACCGGGCAGTGGCCCGCCACCATCGTCAGGTGGGCACAGGCCCCGGTGCGCGACGTCAGGTGGTCGGTGTAGCCCTGGCCGGCGGCGGCGGCGGTGAACGACGCCTGCTCGGTGGTAATCGGTGGGCCGAACCAAGGACGGCCCGACGGCGGCTTCGGGGCCGAGCGGGCGGCCCCCAGCAGCGAGGCGGTCGACCCCTGGCCGGTCGACGGGAGCAGGGTCAGCCCGAGGTTGGCCAGCGGCGTGGCGGTCAAGATGCCGTCGAGGGTCGCCTGGTCGGCGCTGTGCAGCTCGATCGGCCCGAAGGCGGCGGCGGCGGTGGCGAACACCGCCACCCCGAACATGGCCAGCGAGCTCCAGGCCCGCCACCGGAGCCCCGAGAAGAGGAGCGAGAGCCGGACGTGGCGGTCAGCCGCCACCGCGCCCGACCACCGACCGACCCGTCGGGGCGCTGGCCAGGGGGCCGGTCACCCCGAGGGCGTCCTCTCCCTGCGCGACCACTCGACCCCCCTGCCGCCCCCGGCCCGGGCGCCCACCGTACTCGGGGCGGCCGACGTCAGGTCGGGTGGGCTCGGGCACCGGCAGCCGGTTGTCGGCCGCCCCGTAGAGGGGGTCCGACACCGCCAGCCTCTCGGGGGGTCGGACGCCGGCCGCCGTCCACGACTCGGCCACCAGGGTGGGCAGCGCCGCCCCGTACCGGGCCGGCACCCGACCAGCCGTGGTGGTGGCGGTCGCCCAGACCGGCACCCCGAGCCGCCGGCGCACCCGCTCGACCGCGGCCAGACGCCGGGCGAAGGCGCCGGGCGGTCGGACTTCGCCGTGGCGGAGCACGTCGTTCTCGGCCAGGTAGGCGTCGGCCGGGCCGAAGTGGGCCCCCGAGGCGAGCAGGTCGCCCGGGTCCCAGGCGTTCACCACCACGTCCATCTCGAGCTGGTGGACGGCCGCCACGGCCAGAGCGAGCCGGTCCGACGTCACCCCGAAGTCGCGCCCGGCGCAGTCGAGGAGCAGACCCTCCGCCCCCCACTCGGCCCAGTCGGCCAGGCGGCGACGGAGGTCGGAGGGCGCCCACCCCGGCTGGCCCGGGCCGATGCCCAGGCTCAGGTAGCCGTAGAGCCGGACCCGGCCGCGCAGGCGGCGGGCCACGGCGGGGCCCAGGGGGTCGCCGGCCGGGGTCGGCGTGGCATCGCCGAGGATCGCCACCTCGAACCGGGCGAACGCCTCGGCCGCCCGGCACGGATCGCCGCCCGCGCCGTTCACCAGGCTCGGCCACCCGTAGAAGACGGCCAACGGCCGGGGGGCGCGGGCCGGCGGGACGGCGGGTCCGGCTCCACCCCGTCCGGCTCCG
>DAHUYA010000150.1 GCA_027315445.1 Acidimicrobiaceae bacterium
GTCAGGTCCGCCGTCAGGGCCCGATCAGGTCCTGTGAGGTGCCGCGATAGCGGTCGAGCACCGCCGCCACCTCGGCCCGTCCGGCCTCGACCAGCTCCGCAGTGGCCGAGAAGTCCCGGTAGTCGGCGCTCGGATCACCGCCGCCGCTGAACACCACCACCTCCACCCCCTCGGGCAGCAGGGCCAGCTCGCGGCTGAACCGGGCGTGGATGGCCACGAAGAAGCCGGTCAGCACCGCCTCCACCGGTCGGCGGGGCGGGCGCGGCTGGTAGTGGAGCGGCCCGCAGAGCAGCACGTAGATACGGGTGGCGCCGGCGGCGATGGGCCGGCTGATCGGCACGTTGTTCACCACCCCGCCGTCCACCAGCAGGTCCCCGTCGACCCGGACGGGGGGAAAGATGGCCGGGATGGCCGCCGACGCCAGGACCGCCTCGACCACTGGTCCCTGGGTCAACCAGCGCTCCCGCCCGTCGCTGAGCGAGGTCGTGACCACCTCGAGGGGGACGGTGGCGTCCTCGAGTCGCTCGTAGTCGAGCCCGTCCTCGATCACCTGCCGCAGGCCGGCCGCGCTGTGCACCGAGGGTCGTTGCCGCAGGAACGTCCACGGCCCGTGGCCGAGGCTCCGCGGGAACACCCGGGTGCCCGACAGGCCGCGCCACACCGATTCGAGGCGCTTCATCCCCTCGGGGGTGGGGTCGCCGCAATAGGCGGCCCCGTTGACCGCCCCGACCGAGGCGCCGTAGACCCGGTCGGCTCGAATGCCTCGGTCGACCAACTCGGACAGCATGCCCACCTGCACCGCCCCCCGACTGCCACCTCCGGCCAGCACGAAGGCGGTCAGCCCGGCGGGTGCGGGCGGGATGCGCCGCCACAGCCTGGCGAGCGCTCCCTGAGCCCATCCCTTCGTCACCCTGCCGCCAGGCTCGGGTGGCGGGGGCGGAACGGACTGCTCGGTGCTCACGGCCGGCGGTGCCCCTTGCGGGCCTGACCGGGGTCAGATCGCCCGTTGCCCGTCGGGCCCGGTGCCGGCGACGATGCCGGGTCCTGCGGGGATGACTGCGGGCGCTCCCGTTGCCGCCGCTCGGCCCATGCCCGCCGACCGGCCCGGTCACGGCGGACGGCCCAGGTCAGGGTGATCACGGTCAGGACGACGAACGCCACCACGAACGCGGAGAACACCACGTAGAAGGCAACGCTGGCACCGAGGACAGGGGTGACGGGCGCAGGCATCGCCCCAAAGGCTAGGGGTGGCGCGCCGGAGGGGTGTGCCCCGGCGGTCGCGGGCACCGGCCGCCGACGGTGATACAACCCCCGGCGAGACTGCGTCCATGGCCGGCACGGACACCCATCGGCGGGAGGAGACCTCGGCTGCCGCGCTGCTCGAAGTCCTCCGGGGCGAGCCCGCCCGCCGGCCGCGGGTCGACCCCGGCCTGGCGGGAGGCCTCCGGGAGTGGCTCGAGGACGAGATGGCGCCGGTGGCGGCGGGGCGGCCGGCGGGATCCCCGGCCCTGACCGTCGACCGGCGGCTGGTGGCCGGCGCCACGGCAGCCGAGGAACCGCCCGGAGGTGGGCCCGGCCTCCGCCTGAACCAGGTTCGGGGCCTGCTGCTCGGGACCCTCTTCCGCCAGCTGGTCACGACCGGCAGGATCGGCCACCCGCTGGAGGACGCCCTGGCCGGGCTCTCGGTCACCGGCCGGGGTGAGGCGGTCTCGGCCTTCCTGGCGTCCCGCAGTGCCGCCGAGCGGAGCCGATTGCGCCGGGAGCTGGCGGACCAGGCGGCCCGGATGGCCCGGCGATGGCCGTCACTCACCCCGTTCTGGCTCCCCCGCACGGGGGAGCACTTGACCGTCCCGCTGGCCGGTGGCCGCATCGTGCTCTCCGGACTCGTCGATCTGCTCATCGGCGCCCCTGCGAACGGACGAGCGTCGGTGTGCCTGGTCGAGGTGAGCGCCGGCACCCACGGAGGGGACCGGCGGCTCGGCCTGCGCTTCCTCGCCCTGCTCGAGACGCTCCGAAGTGGCGCCGCGCCCGCCAGGGTGGCCACCTTCGACGCCATGGCGGGCGAGCTCGAGGCGGAGGAAGTCACCGAGACCGCCCTTTGCCAGACGGTGGACCTGGTCGTCCACCAGGTCCACCGGACCCGCCAAGCCGGGCACCGAACTGCTCCCGCCCACCGGGGCGAGGCCGGGGATCCGCCGCCCCCCTCCGCTCCCTCCCCATCTCCGGGCTCACCTGCGTCTTCGGCCTCGCAGACGCCGGAGACCGATCGGCGGTCCCCCGGCCGCCGCATGGAGCGGCGGGCGGCATGAGACCTGTGCTGTCCCCCATGCGTCTCCCGAAGGCACGCACCCTCACCGAGGCGCTGACGGCGCCAGCCGACGGGCCCGGCGGGGAGCTCGTTCCAGCCGTCGCAGTCCGGCTGACCGAGGCCCTCGGCCGTCTCGAGAACCAGTTGCCCGGTGGCGACCGGTTGCGGGTGGACGAATACCTGCTGGCGACGGCCGTCGAGGACCCGAGGGCCGGTCCGCCGCCGAGCGAGCCCTTTCGCTGGTCGGCCCGTACCGCCCGTCGCTCGATCGGCATCGCCGCCGTGCGAGCCTGCCATCACGGCCTGCACCGGACACCGGCCGAGGCGGTGGCCGGCGTGCTCGAACAGCTGGTGGAGGACTCGAGGGGCGAGGCGGGGCGGGGCGGATCCCTCGGCCGCTGGCTGGCCGGCCTGCCGACCGGGGCCCGGGCCGCCGTGCAGGCCGAGGCCGTCACCTGGGCCACCCGCCTGCACGTCTCGCTCGACTGGGGCGCCCTCCCGCACGGCACGGTGGTCGGTGGACGCGATCAGTGGTGGGACTGCCCATGGGCACGTCGGATCGGGCTGCGGGGGCGGGCCGAGGTCCGGACCTGGACCGCAGACGGGACCGGCGGGCCGGGCACCGGACGGAGGCCGGCGCTGTTCTGCCTCCGCCCCGGCATGCCCGGACCGACCAGCCGGACCGAGCTGGCGCTGCCCGCCCTGGTCTCGTCCCTCGTCGTGCCGGCCGGCGCCCTCCCGGCGCGGGTGGTCGGCTGGTGGCCCTCGTGCGGCCGGGCGGTGGTGCTCGAGGTGGACGGAGAGGTGCTGGCCCGGGCCGCCGCGTCGGTGGTGGCCGCGGTCACGGGGCACCTGGACGGACGTTCTGTTCGGGAGGCCGCCGTCTCCCGGTAGGGTCGAACTCCTTTATGAAGCGCACCGACACCGCCGACATCCGCAACGTGGCGATCGTGGCCCACGTCGACCACGGCAAGACGACCTTGGTCGACGCCATGCTCTGGCAGACGGGCGCCTTCCGGGCGAACGAGGAGGTCGCCGAGCGGGTCCTCGACTCGGGCGACCTCGAGCGCGAGAAGGGCATCACCATCCTCGCCAAGAACACCGCCGTGCGTTTCGGCGGGGTGAAGCTGAACATCGTCGACACGCCGGGGCATGCCGACTTCGGCGGCGAGGTCGAGCGGGGCCTGACCATGGTGGACGGGGTCCTGCTGCTGGTGGACGCGTCCGAGGGTCCGCTCCCTCAGACCCGCTTCGTCCTCCGCAAGGCCCTGCGCGCCCGCCTGCCGGTGGTGGTCGTGGTGAACAAGGTGGATCGGTCCGACGCCCGGGTGGACGAAGTGGTCCACGAGATCGAGGAGCTGTTCCTCGACCTCGACGCCGACGAGGATCAGATCGACTTCCCCATCCTCTACGCCAACGCGCGAGCCGGCTGGGCCAGCAGCCGGCGCGACGAGAAGGGGACCGATCTGACGCCGCTCTTCGAGGCGATCATCGAGCACATCCCCGCCCCGACCTTCGACCCGGACGCGCCGCTACAGGCCCTCGTCTGCAACCTCGACGCCTCGCCGTACGTCGGGCGCCTCGGCATCTGCAGGGTCGTCCACGGGCGCCTCCGCAAGGGGGCGGTGATCGGATGGTGCCGCCTCGACGGGACCGTCGAGCGGGCCAAGGTGACCGAGCTCTACCTCACCGAGGCGCTCGACCGGGTCCCGGCGGAGGAGGCAGGGCCGGGTGACATCGCGGCGGTGGCGGGCATGAGCGAGGTCACCATCGGCGAGACCCTGGCCGATCCCGACGACCCCAGACCCCTGCCGTCCATCACCGTCGACGAGCCGAGCCTCACCATGACCATCGGCGCCAACACCTCGCCGTTGGCCGGGGCCGAGGGCACCAAGCTCACGGCCCGTCTGGTGAAGGGACGGCTCGACGCCGAGCTGGTCGGGAACGTGTCGCTCCGGGTCTCTTCCACCGAGCGCCCCGATGTCTGGGAAGTGCTGGGACGGGGCGAGCTGCAGCTGGCCGTGCTCGTCGAGACCATGCGGCGCGAGGGCTTCGAGCTCACGGTCGGCAAGCCACAGGTGGTGACCCGCTTGGTGGACGGGGTGGTGCACGAGCCGATGGAGCAGGTGGCGATCGACGTGCCCGAGGACTACCTCGGCGTGGTCACCCAACTCCTCGCGTTGCGCAAGGGGGAGCTGCGCGAGATGGTCAACCACGGCACCGGGTGGGTCCGCCTCGACTACCGGGTGCCGGCCCGCGGGCTGGTCGGCTTCCGAACCGAGTTCCTGACCGAGACCCGGGGCACCGGGGTCCTCCACCACGTCTTCGACGGGTGGTCGCCGTGGGCGGGCGAGCTGCGAACCCGGCGCCACGGCTCGATGGTGGCCGACCGGCAGGGCACCAGCACCACCTACGCCCTGATGAACCTGCAGGATCGGGGCACCCTGCTGATCGGGCCCGGCATCGAGGTCTACGAGGGCATGGTCATCGGGGAGAACGCCCGGGACGACGAGATGGACGTGAATCCGACCAGGGAGCGGAAGCTCACCAACATGCGCTCGTCCACCGCCGAGGAGCTCGTGCGACTCACCCCGCCTCTGCAGCTGTCGCTCGAGCAGGCCCTCGAGTTCATCGCCGACGACGAGTGCGTCGAGGTCACGCCCGGAACCGTGCGCCTGCGCAAGGTCGTGCTCGAGGCCGCCGAGCGTGGAAGAGCCCGGAGCCGGGCCCGCTCGGGTCGAGGTTGAGCCCGAGACGCTCCGGTGTGGGCGTCGCCACGCCTGACCGGGCGCCCTCCGGGCCCCGGCTGCCGTCCTACAGGGCCGGGGGCCGGTAGCGGTAGCCGAAGCCCCGCACGGTCTCGACGGGTGAGGTGATCACGTCGCCCCAGCCCAGCTTCCGGCGCAGGCTGAGCACGCTGAACTTCACCCGTCCACGACCGGCGCCCGAGATGTCGCTCCAGCCGAGCTCGAGCAGCCGCGGGACCGACAGGACCGTGTCGGCGTGGCGCACGAGCACCGCCAGCAGCCGGAACTCGGTGGGGGTCAGCTCGACCGAGCGACCCTCCACCTCGACGGAGTGCTCGAGGAAGTCGATCCGGAGGCGCCCGTCGTCGTAGAGCCTCGGCGCCTCGGGGCCGGGACGGCACCGGCGAAGGAGCCGGCCGAGACGGGCCACCAGCTCGTCATTGGAGTAGGGCTTGGTGAGATAGTCGTCGGCCCCGCCGAGCAGTCCCCGTACCTTGTCGCTCTCGAGTCCCCGGGCGGTGAGGAGGAGGACCGGAACCGAGCTCATCTGGCGGATCCGCTCCAGCACCACCCACCCGTCCACCTTGGGGAGCCCGATGTCCACCACGACCAGGTCGGGTCGCTGGTCGTTGAAGGCCTTCAGGCCCTCGGCCCCGTCGACCGCCCAGCCCAGGCGGTAGCCGGCCCGACCCAGGATGATCTGCAGGGAGCGCCAGATGTCGGGGTCGTCCTCCACGACGAGCACGAAGGGTGCGTCGGGCTCGACTTCCGGGGATCTCTCCCCTCCCCGGCGCCGGAGCAACGCCTCGCTGGCCGGGCTCACGGCGCCCCTGCCGGCAACCTGGTCAGCGGGGAGGTCGGCACCGGACGGCCGGCGCCGGGCAACACCACCGCGCACGTCGTGCCCTCCCCCTCGCCAGTCGAGATCTCGATGCTCCCACCGTGTGCCTGCACGATGCGCTTGACGATAGCCAGTCCCAACCCTGATCCGGCCATCGCCTGCCGGCGGGCGTTCGACGCCCGGAAGAACCGCTCGAAGATCTCCCCCTGCTCCTCCGCCGGCACCCCGATGCCGGTGTCGGTCACCTCGAGACGCCACCCCTCCCCGTCCCGGGCTGCACCCACCGCCACCCGGCCGCCCCTGGGGGTGAACTTCACCGCGTTGGCCAGCAGGTTGTAGACCAGCTGGCC
>DAHUYA010000156.1 GCA_027315445.1 Acidimicrobiaceae bacterium
GCCGGTCTCGGTCATCGTTCCCTCCCAGGCCGGCCCGCGCGGCGGGCCGTGGCGACGGGTGCCGCCGGTCGTCGGTTGCGGTCGTGAATTATAGTTCGGCGGATTGAACCGGATCTCGGCGCCGGTGGCGGGCCGGGCGGCCGGCGGACGGCGACCGGGCGGCGCCCGGCCGGCCGGGCCGGGGGAGGGAGAGGGACGTGACCGACGGCCACGACGAGCCCACGCGCTACGCCGAGCGGATGTTCCCGGCGCCGATCGACCACGGGATCGCCCGGGAGGACCGGGCGGTGGCCACGGTGTCGTCGGGGGTCGACACGGCGACCACCGGCGAGTGGCGCAACGAGCGGTGGTACCAGGGAGGCGGGCGGATCGGCGAGAAGGCGGTCGAGTCGATCGTCGTCTACCCGCCGACCGGCGGCCTGCAGACCCAGGGCGACCCGTTCGAGCCGGTCAAGATCGGCGTCCTGATCGACATGGAGCTCGGCCAGCTGCTGGCCGATTGGATCGACTCCACCATCCTGGCGGTGGAGGACTCGCTCAACGAGGGGATCTACGACCGGCCGATCGAGATCTTCACCGTTGACGCCCGGGGATTGCCCCGCGAGAACTACCGGAAGGTCCAGCAGGGCTACCTGCGCCTGGTCGAGCACGGCTGCGTGGTGGTCCTGGGCCCGCTGATCTCGGACAACTCGGTCGTCCTCCGTGACCTGGTCAACGCGACCGGGGTTCCCAGCCTGGCGTGGACCGGGGCCGTCCGCTTCCACGGTGAGTACTGCTTCACCGTGGCCAACGGCGACATCCCGACCGAGCCGTACATGGGGGCCCACTGGTGCGCCCGCCAGGGGCACCGGCGGGTCGGCTTCTTCTGGGAGCAGGGCTCGTCGGGTGCCGACTACGCCGAGTACTTCCGCCAGGCCGCCCGCGAGGTCGGGCTCGAGATCGTGAAGGAGGTCTCCCTCGGCCCGAACCCTCGCGGTCTGCAGGACCACCTGGCCACCATGCGCGACCAGGGGGCCGAGGCCTTGGTCTACATGGGCTACGGCTACGCCACGTTCCACTTCGCCCGTGCCTTCCAGGCGCTCGACTGGGACCCACCCCGGTTCATGGGGACCGCCTTCATGTTCTACTCCAACTCCAACGAGTGGGCCGAGGGGCTCGAGGGGTGGCACGGGGTGGACCAGCTGGGCGAGGACGGGACCAACCCGAATTACGAGGCCATGCTGGACCGTTTCGATCGGCGCTTCGGGAGGGTCTCGCGCAACGTGGTCGTGGCCCTCGGGTACGACTGCGCCCGGGCAGCGATGCTGGGCATCGGCAACGCCAGCATCGCCACGCCCGAGGAGGTCAAGCTGGGTCTCGAACGGATCAAGTGGATGCCGTGCACCAACGGCGGCCCCGGGTGCTACCTCACCTTCGCCCCCTACGACCACCGCGGCTACAAGGGGGACTTCCTCACCATCCGCGAGCTGCGGGGTGGGGAGCTGGCATTCCGGGGATACCACCGGCCGCAGTGGCCCTCGAACACGGGCTCCCCCCTCCTGCAGGACGCGCCGGCCGGGTCGCCGAGGTAGGGCGCCGGCCGGGTCGCCGAGGTAGGGCTGCCGGGTCGCCGAGGTAGGGCTCAGGCCGGGGTGCCGAGGTAGGACTCGGCCAGCGCCGCCCCCACCGTCACCGGGTCGCCGCTGCGCACGATCCGGCCGTTCACCAGCACCGCTGCCTGGGTGGCGATCGCCAGGGCGGCCTGGGCGAACTGCTCGACCAGCACGATGGTCAACCCCTCCTTCCCGACCAATTCGCCCACCAGGCTGTACAGCTCGTCCACCACCAGCGGCGCCAGGCCCATCGAGATCTCGTCGAGCAGCAGGACCGAGGGGTCGGTGTAGAGGGCGCGGGCGAGGGCCAGCATCTGCTGCTCCCCGCCCGAGAGCGTGCCCGCCAGCTGCTTGCGCCGCTGGGCCAACCGGGGGAAGCGCTCGAAGGTACGGGCCTCGAGCTCGGCCGCCCGGACTTCGGGGCCCCGATAGGTGCACATGGTGAGGTTCTCGGTCACGGTCAGGTTGGGGAAGACGGCGCGCCCCTCGGGGATTGCGCAGACCCCCCGGCGGGCCAGCCGCTCGGGGGAAAGCCGTCGGGCATCCATGCCGGCCACCTGCACCGTGCCGGCGGTCGGGGCCAGGGAGCCGCTCAGCACCTTGAGGAGCGTCGACTTGCCGGCCCCGTTCGGCCCCAGCAGGGCGCAGGCGCCGCCGGCCGGCACCTCGAGGCTGACCCCGTGCAGCACCTCGATCCGGCCGTAGCCGGCCCGTACGTCGTGCAGCTCGACCGCCGGAGGGCCCCCGGAGGACGCGGGGGTGGCCCGAACCCGGGCCGGTGAGGGCCCCTCCTTGGCGGCGGTGCCGAGGTACGCGGCCTGCACCGCCGGGTCGGCCGCCACCTCGGCAGGCGGCCCGCTGGCGATGACCGCCCCGTAGTCGAGCACGTCGAGATGGTCCACGACCTGCATCACCAAACCCATGTCGTGCTCGACCGACAGCACGGCCATGCCCTCGTCGCGCAGGGTGCGCAGGACCCTGCCCAGGGCCGCGGTCTCCCCCTCGTCGAGGCCGGAGCTGGGCTCGTCGAGCAGCAGCACCGACGGTCCGGTGGCCAGGGCACGGGCCAGCTCGACCAGTCGGGCGATCCCGGTCGGCAGGGCATCGGCCGGTTCGCCGGCCACATCCGAGGCGCCCACCCGCTCGAGCAGTTCCTGCGCCCGGGCCCGGGCCTGTCGGCGGTTGCCCCGCCGGGCCTCGGCGGCCAGCTGCACGTTCTCGAGGGCGGTCAGCGTGCCGCACACCTCGAGCCGCTGGAAGGTGCGGGCGATGCCGAGGCGGGACCGGACATGGGTGCTCGTCCGGGTGATGTCGCGCTCGCCGAGCCGGACCCGCCCCCTGGTCGGGGGCTGGAGCCCGGTGACCACGTTGAAGAGGGTCGTCTTGCCCGCGCCGTTCGGGCCGATGAGCCCGTGGACCGATGCCGGCCGCACCCGAAGGCTCACCTCGTCGAGCGCCGACACCCCGCCGAAGCGGACGCTCACCTGGTCGACGGTCAGCTCAGGCACTGCTGCCCACCTCCGCCGTGGCGCGGGCGACCGGCTCGGGCGGCGGCGGCGCCCCCCCGGGCTTCGACCGCCGCCGCCAGAGGTCGCCGAGGTCGCCCCACGCCTGGCTGAGCCCGTTGGGGCGGCGCGCCAGGCTGATGGCTCCCGCCCCCGAGCCCAGGTAGAGCAGGTAGGGGAGGGCCGAGATGTGACTGGCGATCACCGGGACCACGGCCAGGAAGACCCCGGCGGCCAGAGGGCCGCCGAGGGTGGAGATGCCGGCCATGGTCACCGAGAGGAAGAGCGCCAGCGACAGCATGAACTGGAATTGGTCGGCCCCGACGCTGCCCTCCAACCCGCCGTAGAGGGCCCCGGCCAGGCCGGCCAGTCCGGCCGACAGGGTGAAGACCACCAGCTTGGTCACCGTGAGGCTCAGACCGGAGGTGGCCACGGCCGCCGGGCTGTCGTTCATCCCCACCAGGCGCCGCCCGAGGGCGGAGCGCCGGAGGGCGCCGACGCCCACGGCGCAGAGGGCGAAGACAACCGCCAAGGCCACCAGGAAGATCCGCTCGGAACCGAACCGGTACCCGAACACGTCCGGTCGCCCGATCGTCAGGGTGCCGCCCTGGCCCATCACGGCGTTCGAGGTGAAGAAGAGGTCGTCCATCAGCACGGCGAAGGCCAGGGTGGCCAGTGCCAGGTAGAGGCCCTGCAGCCGGAGGGCCGGCAGCGCGAGCACCGCCCCGCAGGCCGCGCACAGCCCGACCGCCGCCAGCACGCCCAGCACCGACCCGCCGCCGTCCACCTTGGCCATGGCGAAGGCGCCGAGGCCGAGGAACGAGTACTGGCAGAGCGAGATCTGGCCGCCGAAGCCGGCCAGGGGGACGAGCGAGAGACCGAGGATGGCGATGGCCAGGACCTCGCCCAGAGTCACGAGGTTGGTGCCCCCGAGGAGGGCCGACAGCACGGCGGTGATCGCCACCACCCCGGCCCCGCCCAGCCAGGTCTGGCCCAGGGTGGCCACCCGGGGGGGCCGCACCCGCACCAGCCGGCCGATCCGGAGCCGCTGCTGGGGGAGCAGGATGAGCGCCAACAGCAGCAGGGCCATCGGGAGGGCGGCGGTGACGTAGGACACGGCCGAAGCCGGTGCGTAGCCGATCGCCATCGAGTTGGCCACGCCGAGCAGGAGGGCCCCGAGCACGGTGAGAGGCAGGCTCCGGAGCCGGCCGAGCACGGCGGCGGCGTAGCCGTAGACCACCAGCAGGGTCAGCTCCAAGATGTTCATCTCTGTCTGGGGGGCGAGCAGGATGCCGGCGATCGCGGCCAGCATGGTGCCGATCATCCAGGCGTAGCCGGAGAGTCGCGCCGCCGAGGCGCCGTTGAGGGACGCCAGGTGGGGGTCGTCGACCACCGCCCGCATGGCCACCCCGGGGCGGGTCCGGGTGAAGAACAGCCGCAGCACGAGAGCGATCACCACCGCCACCCCGACGGTGATCAGCTGCTCGGCGCTGACGGTGACCTGGCCGATGGTCACCTGGTCGTTGGGGAAGAAGTTGGGCAGCGTGCGGCTGGTGGTCTGGCTCCACAGGGTGTTGGCCAGCCCGTAGAGGAAGAGGAGCAGCCCGATGGTGACCACCAGGGCGGTGCCGGTCGAGGCGCCGTGGATGTTGCGCATCATGAGCCGCTCGACCGCCCAGCCCAGCAGCGGTGCCGCCACCAGCAGCACCAGGGCCAGCGCCACCAGGGCGGGCAGCCCCCAACCTTGCCAGAGCTGCCAGAAGAGGAAGGCCAGGATCATCCCGACCGCCCCGTGGGCGAAGTTGAAGACGCCGGTGGTGTTGTAGGTGACGACCAGACCGGTGGCGGTCACCGCGTAGATGGCGCCGGTCACGATGCCGGCGATGAGGAAGGTGAAGAATTCGCTCATCCGACCCCCGTGACGACGACCCGGTTCCCCTCCGGGCCCGACGAGTATCGCAGGTTGCGAGCTCGGAGGTGTGAGGCTGCCCCGGAGTGGGTGAAGTTGCACCGCGCCGGTCCTCTCGTCGACGGCGCTCTTCGGGTACCGACGTTCAGCGAACTACAATCGTCGTTCACCGAACCGGGGCCCGAGCCAGGGGGCCCGGCCAGGGCGGGACGGAGGGTCGGTCGGGTGGAGCGCAGCGGGTGGAGCGGCGACGCCGAGCAGGCGACCCTGCACGACCTGCTCGACCGGCGCCTCGGGGAGGACCCCGACGGCGAGTACCTCGACGTCTGCGGCGAATCGCTCAGCGCCCGCCGGGTGGCCACCGAGGCGGCGGGGCTGGCGGCGGCCCTCGGGACGCTCGGGGTCGGCCCCGGTGACCGGGTGGCCACCCTGCTCGAGAACTCCCGCGAGGCGGTGCTGGCCTGGTGGGGGACCGTCTGGGCCGGTGCGGTCTCGGTGCCGGTCAACACCGCCTACAAGGGCGAGTACCTCCGCCACCAGTTGGCCGACTCCGGCGCCAGGGTGTTGGTGGTGCAGGCCGACCTGGCCGAGCGGGCCGAGGGGGTGGTGGACGGGCTCGACGACCTCCGCCATCTGGTGGTGGTGGGCGGGGCCGCACCGGCGGTCGGGGTGGCCGTCCACCGCTGGGAGGATCTCCGGGGGGCTGCCGGCACCGAGCCGGCGCGACGCCGGCCCGCGGACCTCGCGACCTTCGTCTACACCGGGGGAACCACCGGGCCGTCCAAGGGCTGCATGCTCAGCCACAACTACCACGCCGCCCTGGCGGCCCAGATCGGGAGGTGCTGGCAGCGCACCGCCGAAGACGTGGTGTGGACCCCGCTGCCGCTCTTCCACTTCAACGCCATCACCACCGCCGTCGTCGGCGCGCTCTTCTTCGGCGGGCGGTCCGCCATCTACCGCCGGTTCTCCGTCTCGAACTTCTGGCCGGAGATGAACCGGACCGGCGCCACGATCACCTCCACCCTCGGCACCATGGCCTACCTGCTGGCTCACGACGTGGACCGGCCGGAGATGCCTCGTTCGGGAGCCCCGGAGGCCAACCGCACCCTGCGGCTGCTCGGGGCCGCCCCGATGCCAGTGGAGGTCGACCGGGTGATCCGGGAGCGGTTCGGGGTGAAGACCTTCTCCGGCGCCTACGGGGTGACCGAGGCCAGCCTCGTCTCGTGGCAGCCGCCCGGGCTGGAGAACAAGCCCAACGCCGCCGGGGTGGTGAACGGCGAGTACTTCGACGTCCGCATCTTCGACGACGACGACAACGAGGTGCCGGTCGGGGCCGAGGGCGAGATCGTGCTGCGGCCCAAGCGGCCCCACGTGATGTTCGAGGGCTACTGGGGTCGTCCCGAGGCCACGGTGGCCACGAGTCGCAACTGGTGGTACCACACCGGGGACGTGGGCCGGGTGGACGAGGACGGCTATCTCTTCTTCGTCGACCGCAAGGCCGACTACCTGCGCCGGCGGGGCGAGAACATCTCGAGCTTCGAGGTCGAGCGGGTCCTCATGGGCCACGGCGCCCTGGCCGACGTGGCCGTGCACGGCGTGCCGAGCGAGCTGACCGAGGACGACCTCAAGGTGACGGCGACCCTCAGGGAGGGTGCGACCCTCACCGAGGCCGACCTGTTCGCCTGGTGCATCGACCGGCTGCCCTACTTCGCGCTGCCCCGCTACATCGAGCTCCGGGCCGAGCTGCCCCGCAGCCCGGTCGGCCGGGTGCTCAAGCGCGAGCTGCGCGACGAGCCGATCGGTGAGGGTGTCTGGGACGCCGAGGCGGCCGGCGTCACCTACGAGCGGCGCTGATCCGGCGCCGGGCGCTCAACCGGCGGCGATCCGGTCGAGGGTCTCCGCCAGCTCGGCCGGGCGGGAGTAGAAGGGGGAGTGGCCCCCCGGCAGCTCGATCACCGCGGCCCCCAGGCGCTCGGTGGCCACCCGGCGCGACCAGGCCTGGTTGACCGCCCGGTCCTCGGTCATCAGCACGTAGGTGGCCGGCACCTCCGGCCAGGTGTCGATCGGGCAGGGCTCGCTGAAGACGGTCATCGCCTGGGGCCGGAGGCGTTCCCACGCCCGGCGGGCCACCTCCTCGGGGAGGTCCTGGTAGAAGCCGGCCCGGGCGGCGGACCAGGAGATGACGGCCCCGCCGGCCGCGGCCGGCTCGGGCCGGGGCTCCTCGGGGTCCCACGCCTCCCCGCCGGCCTCGGACGAGAACGAGATGGCGTCTTGGGTGGCCAGGTACTCGGCATAGGTCATGCCGGGCATCGGGACCATGGCGCCCAGGAAGACGAGGTGGCGGACCGGGACCAGCGTGGCCACCACCGGCACGACCATGCCCCCGAGCGAGTGGCCGACCACCACCAGATCGTCGGCTCCCGGCGGCAGGGCGGCCACCACCGTCTCGGCCCAGGCGAGGGCGCCGGCCGACTCGTCCTCGATCGGGAGGTCCGGGGCGACGGCGGTGTGGCCCCGGGCCTCGAGCTCGGGGACGACCTCCTCCCAGCACCATCCGCCGTGGGCGCCCCCGTGGATCAGTGCGAAGGTGGCCATCTCAGGCGGTGGCCGCCTCGGCCAGCGCACCGAGGTCGGTGCCGGTGCCGGTGCGGGTGAAGCGGCCCTTGTCGAGGGAGCGGACACTCACGTCGTGCCCGGCCGCCTCGGCCCGCAGGGCCCCGACCGTCGCCTGTGCCTTCGACCGGTGGACGAACGGGTCGAAGGAGTACCACCGGCAGGCGTTGGCGTAGGTGATGGCGGCGAGCTCGTCGTCGGGTACGTCGGCCGCCACCCTCGCCAGCTCCTCGGGTGCCTCGGGCCACGACGAGTCGGAGTGCGGGTAGTCGCACTCCCAGGCGATGTTGTCGAGCCCGATCTCGTGGCGCAGGGCGAGGCCCACCGGGTCGGCGATGAAGCAGGTGAGGAAGTGCTGGCGGAACACCTCGCTCGGCAGCCGCTCGCCGAAGTCCTGCCCGGTCCAGAGGTGGTGCATCTCGTAGGTCCGGTCGAGCCGGTCGAGGAAGTAGGGGATCCAGCCCGTGCCGCCTTCGGACAGGGCGATGCGGATGTCGGGGAAGTGCTTCAGCACCCGGGACCACAGCAGGTCGGCGGCGGCCTGGCAGATGTTCATCGGCTGCAGGGTGATCATCACGTCCACCGGGGCGTTGGGGGCGGTCACCGCCAGCTGCCCGGAGGAGCCGAGGTGGACGGAAAGGACGACTCCCTCGTCGCACAGGGCGCGCCAGAGGGGGTCCCAGTGCTCGTCGTGGAAGCTCGGGTAGCCGAGGGCGGCCGGGTTCTCGGTGAAGGTCACCGAGTGCACGCCCTTCCGGGCCAGCCGGCGGACCTCGGCCGCCGACTCCTCGGGGTCCCAGAGCATGGGCAGGCCCATCGGGATGAAGCGGCCCGGGTAGGCGCCGCACCACTCGTCCACGTGCCAGTCGTTGTAGGCCTGCACCACCGCCTTGGCCAGCGCCTTGTCCTCGGCCGCGGCGAACAGGCGCCCGCTGAAGCCCGGGAAGGACGGGAAGCACATCGAGCCCAGGATCCCCCCGGCGTCCATGTCCTTGATCCGCTCGTGGATGTCGTAGCAACCGGGCCGCATCTCGTCGAAGGCGGTCGGCTCGACGCCGTACTCCTCCCTCGGCCGGCCGGCCACCGCGTTGAGCCCGACGGTGGGGATGACCGTGCCGTTGAACTCCCAGACGTCGGAGCCGTCGTCCCGGCGCACCACCTTGGGGGCCTGGCCGGCGAACCTGGCCGGCAGGTGGTGGGCGAAGACGTCGGGCGGCTCCACGAGGTGGTCGTCCACGCTGACCAGGATCAGGTCGTCCGCTCGCATGGCGTCTCCTCCCCGCCGGGAGCCCGAACAGCGGCCCGGCGAGGATGAACTCTAGTTCGACTGGTTGAACGGTGCCCTCGGCCGGGTCCGAGGCCCGGCGGCTCGACGCCCGCCTCGCCCGCCTCGCCCGCCTCCTCAACCGTCGCCGTAGACGGCGCGCATGGTGACGACGGCCAGGGTCTCGACCAACCGCTCACCGCCGCCGGGGTCCTGGCCGAGCGACATCTGGTGACCGGCCCGCCAGTAGAGGTTGGTCAGCGCCCACGCCAGGTCGAGCGCCTGCGGCGGTCCGGCCGGGGCGGTGCCGCGGGCCCGCTCGGCGTCGATCGCCGCCGCGTAGGCGGCGACGATGTCGGTGGTGATCGAGTGCCAGAACGCCCGCAGATCGGCGTCCCGCTCGGCCAGCGCGTCCATGGAGCGGAGCAGCGGTCCGTGGGTCTGCCAGCGATCGAGGAGGTTGCGCACCACGGACTGGACGACCTCTCGCGGTGGTCGACCGGACGACAGCGGGGCGAGCACCGCCATCGACAGGTCCTCGCTCGTCCGTCGGGCCAGCGCCCCGATCACCGCGTCGCGCGACGGGAAGTAGAAGTAGAAGGACGAGCGCGAGATCCCGGCGCCGGCCGCCAGCTCGTCGATGCTGATCGAGGTGATCGGCTTCTCGGCCAGCAGGCGCCACGCTGCCTCGAGGATCGCCGCCTCCTTGAGGTCCCCCTTGCGCGGTCCACGGCGGCGGCGAACCGTGGCCGGCGGTGTTCGGTCGTCGACCTGGCCGATCTCGAGAGCGGGCACCGGGCGGATCCTAGGAGTCGTGGTGGCGCCAGGCTCAGAGCGCAGGGAGGTCGAGTGTGGCCAGCGACGCCCGCGGGGCCCGGCAGAGAGCGAGGACCATCTCGGTGAAGGCGACGGCCTCCCGTCGCATCCTGGCGAAGTCGCACTTGTCGACGGTCGGGATCCCCCAGTTGAGCAGGTAGGTCGGACCGGTGATGTAGTTCATGGTCATCACGTGCCCGTCGGTCCACAGTTGGGTTCCCTCGCCGGGCCAGCCGTAGCCGTTCGGGCTGCCGGGGGTGGCCACGTACGGGCGGAGCGCCATCGTCCGCCCGGCGCCGGCCCGCCGGAGGGCGGTCATCGCCGCCGAGACCATCGTCTCGTTCTCGGGCACGAAGACCACCCCGAGCTCCGGCTTGCCGGTCAGCGCCATCCGCCCCTCGGCGTCCTCGTCCCACTCGAGACTCCCGAGGTGCTCGAGGGTGACGGCGCAGGCGGTCCGGGGGAGGGTGGTGGTCCGGTGCTGGCGGACGAAGGCGACCTGTCCGAGACCACCGTGGAAGTGGCCGGTGGTGAACGAGACCATGATCGTCCGAGGCAGCGCCTCCCGGGGCAGCCGGGTCAGGTACTGGGCCATGGCCACGATCGTGTCCGGCCCGTTGTCCTCGACGGCGTTCGGCCCGTCGGTGTGGCTGTTGAGGATGACGATCTCGTCGCTGCGACCGGGGATCGAACCGACGACGTTCCGGCTGGCCGTGTGCTGGGTGGTGGCGGTGAGGGTCACCCGAGCCGTGGCCCCGGCGGCCGCCCGGGTCCGGAGCCGGGTTCCGACCTCGGCGTCGACGAACACGCCGGGGACCCGTCGGATGACGCCGTCGTAGGGGTAGTACGAGCCGTGCGCCCCTGCCGCCGGGAGGCCGATGATGCCGATGCAGCCGACGGCACCGGACGCCGGCAGGGTGTCGAGGAACGCGATCAGGTCGGCCACGCCGCCCCACGGCCGTACGTACTTCGCGCTCGGGTCGATCTGGTGCTGCGGGTCGTAGACGTCGTAGGCGATCGACTCCATGGTCGAGTAGGCCACCGGCGCGTCGGGCACGTCGAACAAGGCGATCTTGCCGGCGAGCGAGCCGGCCGGCGAGGCGGTGGTGGTGTCCACGTGGACCAGGGGCCCGGTGACGCCGTCGGGCGCCGTCGTCCCCGAGTACGGGACGTAGGAGGCGGACGGCACCACGACCCGGTCGACCTCGAGCGACCAGGATCCCACCGTCCAGCGGGTGAACGGCACGGCCTCCGCCCGGACGTCGTGCACGCCGACCCGCCGCAGCCGGTCGATCAGGACGTCGATGTAGTGCTCGTGGACCGGGTACCCCGTCGCCCGCATCCCCATCGCGTCGAGCGCCACGCTCCAGGCGCGCAACTGCGCCTCGGAGAGGAACTGCCCCGGGTCGACCGTCGTCGCACCACCGGTGGCCAGGCGATCCTGGGGCCAGGGCGCCGCCGCCTCGGCACGGTCGGTCACCGCCGACGACAGCGCCAGACCGCCGGCCAGCGCCCCCGCACCCCGCAGGACCGACCGACGAGTGAGATGGCGGGCGACGGGCGACACCGAACCAGACTAGACAGAAAGACGAGAAAACTCAACAACACGTTGAGAATGTTGCCGTCCGCCCGTAGGATGGCCCGATGGCCGACCGGGCGGGGCTGATCGGGCGTTGACCGTTCTCCGGACCCTCGTGCTGGCCCTGGCCCTGGCCCTGGCCGGCCTGACGAGCGCCCTGACGACCGTGGTGACGGCGCCGTCCGCCACCGCAGACCCGACGAGCTACGCGGCATCCGGCCCCTACGAGGTCGCGGTCGGGCGGGTCGAGGCGCCCGGGGGGCAGCGGTACGACGTGTTCCGCCCGGCCTCGTACGCCGCCGTGCCGTTCCGCAGTCCGATCATCACCTGGGGCAACGGCACCAAGGCCACGCCGGACGACTACCGGACCCTGCTCGGTCATCTGGCGTCGTGGGGCTTCACGGTGATCGCCTCGACGCAGCCCGACACCGGCAGCGGGCGGGAGATCCTCGAAGGCGCCCGCTTGCTGGTCCGCGCAGACCGGCGACCGGACAGCCCGTTCGTGGGCCACCTCGATACCGGCGAGATCGCCGCGGTCGGGCACTCGCAGGGGGCCACCGGCGCCGTCCGGGCGGCGGTGTCGGGTGGTCGGCTGATCTCGACCGTGGTGACGTTCTCGCTCCCGTGGAACGGAGAGGGCCCGCTGGGGTCGAAGTGGGCCACCGCCGGTTCGCTCGGGTGGTCGGCTCCCAACCCGGACTGTCGAACGGCGCGCGACTGTTGGCCCGACCCGGCCGCGCTCCGTCAACCGACCTTCCTCGTGTCCACCCGCGGGCCGATCGACGCGATCGTGGCCAACCCGGCCGTCGAGCGGTGCAACTTCGAAGCGGTGCGCGCACCGGCGGCCCTCGGTATCGTCACCTGGTCGGACGGTGTCAGAGCCGACCACAGCTCGATCCAGGACCGCGCCCGGGGCGGCGACCCCGGCGGCTTCCTCGGGTACGTGACCGCCTGGCTACTCGACCAACTGCGCCACGACCGCCGAGCCGCGAGCTCGTTCTCCGGGAGCCATCCCGCCCTGCTGCACGACTCCGACTGGAGCGGCAGCGCCGTGAAGCAGCGCTGGACCGGGGACGGCCGCTGCGCAACGATCGCTCAAAGCCGACCTTCGATCCGCAGCTCCTCGGGGACCCAGGCGGGAGAGCTGCGCTCGGCGAAGGCCCGGAAACCCTCGACCGTCTCGGCGCCGGCCAGGCTGTCCTCCATCGACATCCGGTCGTAATGGCCGTAGAAGGCGTCGATCGAGCGCTGCACGGCCCGCCGGGCCTCGGGCCCGGTCCGGCAGCACCAGTGGAGGGCGTCGAGGGCGGCGTCCATCAACTGGTCGTGCGCCACGACCCGCGACACGAGACCCCAGCGTTCCGCCTCCTCGGCGGCCACCACCCTGCCGGTGAGCAGCATGTCGCGGGCCCGGGCCGGGCCGATCTGGCGGGGCAGGATCTGCCCGTAATTGGTGTCGGCGATGCCCCGGAACAGCTCGGGCGCCCTGAACGTGGCCCGATCGCTGGCGACCGCCACGCTCGACAGCATGGCGATCATCATCCCCCCACCCTGGGCGAGGCCGTTGACCGCACAGACCACCGGCTTGCGGGCGTTGCGGACCGCCTCGAAGGGCGTGACGTCCATGCTGAGGAGGTGGACCGCCCCCCAGTTGTCCACCTGCTCGCCGCCCATGTCGCCCCCGGGGATGAACACGTCACCGGTCCCCGTGATGACCAGGCCGGCCAGGCTGTCGTCCCGACCGACGTGGTCGATGGCGTAGCGGATCCCGAAGTACATGGCGGCGGTGAGGGCGTTCCGCCGCTCGGGACGGTCGACGGTCACCCTGGCGATCGGGCCGAGCCGCTCGAACCTCAGGAAGGGGGTTCCGAGCCAGTCGCCCTCGGGCGGGCGGGGACGGTCAGGGTCGGGCACGTCGGCCTCCTCGTTCGCTCTGTTCACTGTGATCGCCCCGATGGCTCTGTTCTCTTGGTTCTCCTGCGTTCTCCGGGTCCGGAGACGGCACCTCCGGGCGGGGAGCATCCCACACCCCTCGGTGAGGACGGGAGGCCGTAGTGTGGGGCGCTCGCCATGGGGCCGTCCGGACCCGTGCGAGCGGGGGAACACCGTCCATGGCGAGAGCGGACACCACGAGACCACCGGCCGGCCGGCGCCAGCAGCGCCGCACCCAGTACCAGGACCTCAGCCGCAGCCAGCTGCTCGATGCCGCCGAGGAGGTGTTCGGGCAACGGGGCTTCAACGATGCCACCCTGAAGGAGATCGCCGAGCGGGCCGAGTTCTCGGTGGGCTCCGTCTACACGTTCTTCGCCAGCAAGGAGGACCTCTACGTGAGCGTCTTCACCCGCCGGGGCGAGGCGTTCCTCCCGCAGCTCGCCGCGGCCGCGGGTGGCGAAGAACCCCCGCTCGCCCGTCTCCACCGCGTGATCGACTTCGAGGTGGAGTTCTTCCGCCGCCATCCCCACTTCGGCCGGCTGTGGCTCCGATCGGGCAGGGTCGGGCTTCCTCCCTCCTCGGACCGCTCGGTCGACGAGACGCTGCGCGAGAACTTCTCCTCGGCCATGAGCCTGCAGGCCCGCCTCATCGCCGACGGCCAGGCCGCTGGCCAGTTCCGGCCGGGCGACCCCGATGTGCTCGCCCGGGTGCTGTCGGGGATGATCGCGGCCTATCAGTCGGTGGACCCGGCGGTGGTGGAGCTCGACGGCGGCACCGGGGAGAGGCTGGCGTTGGCCGACCTGCACGACATGATCGAGCGGGCCTTCGCCCTTCCCTCGAGCCGAGCCACCACCCGCTGAGCCGCCCGGCGCCGGCCGGCGGGGCCGGAGCGACCTCACCGACCGATCTCGACCCCGTCGACCGCCGCGGCTGCCTCCCCGAACCGCTCGATGGCGGCCGGCGCCGCGCTGCTGCGGTCCCAGGGCATGGCCACCACCCGGTCGACGCCCAGCGACACCAGGCGGTCGAGGTCGTCGGGCGACGGGTCGGCGAACAGCACCGTGATCTCGAACCGATCCGCCCCCCGGGCGCCGGCCCGGTCCCCGCCGACCGCTGCGGCCCCGGGCTCGCCCTGCTCGCCCATGGTCGACCGCAGCTCCCCGAGCCGCCCGACCAGGGCCGCCACCTCGGCGACGGTCGTGGCCACGCCGCCCGAGATCCAGCCGTCGCCGAACCGCAGGGCCCGCCGCAGGGCGGCGTCCGAGTCGCCGCCGAAGAGGATCGGCGGGTGGGGGCGGGTGAGCGGCTTCGGCTCGAAATGGACCGGAGCGAAGGAGAAGTGCCGGCCCTCGAAGGAGGGTTCCGTCTCGGTCCAGAGCCGTCGGAGCGCCACCGACGCCTCTTCGGCCCGCCCGACCCGGCTGGCCGGGTCGATGCCGAGCGCCTCGAGCTCCTCGGCCAGCCAGCCCACACCGACCCCGAGGATCACCCGCCCGCCGGAGAGCACGTCGAGGGTGGCGATGGTCCGGGCCGTCACGAGCGGGTGGCGAAGGGGCAGGAGGTAGATGGCGGTGCCGAGGCGGATCCGGGTGGTGGCCTGGGCCACCATCGCCAGGACGACCAGCGGGTCGAAGAGGGGGACGTCCCCACCGTAGGGAAAGGAGCCGTCCGAGGTGCCCGGGTACCGGGAGTCGAAGGCCACCGGCACCACGACGTGGTCGGGGACGAAGACCGACTCGTACCCGAGCGCTTCGGCCCGGGCGGCCAGGGCTGGGATCCGGTCCGGTCGCACCCGCACCAGGTTGAGCCCGAGCTTCATCGCCGATCCCGCTCGAGGTAGTCCTGGGCCAGCTGGCGCCGCAGCAGCTTGCCCGTCTCGTTGCGGGCGAGCGAGGCCACCGGCTCGAAGGCGACCGGCACCTTGTAGGGCGAGAGGTGCTCCCGGCACAGCCGCTCGAGGTCCTCGGGGTCGAGCAGTCCGTCCGCCGTGACCACCAGGGCGACCGGCACCTCGCCCAGCCGCTCGTCGGGGACCCCGATCACCGCCGCCTCCTCCACCGAGTCGGAGAGACGGAGCACCTCCTCCACCTGCTCGGGGAACACCTTGTTGCCGCCTCGGTTGATGAGGTCGCCGGCCCGCCCCTCGATCCACGCGAAGCCGTCGGGGTCGACCCGGGCCAGGTCGCCGGTGTCGAGGAAGCCCTCGTGGTCGAGGCGGTCGGCCATCTCGCCGGTCCCGGCGTAGCCGGCCGCCATCCGCTGGGGACGGACCAGGAGCCGGCCGACGTCGCCCTCGGGCACCGGGGCGCCGGCCTCGTCGACCACCTTGATGTCGACCCCGGAGTGGGGCCGGCCGGCCGCCCCCAGCTTCTCGGGGTGCGCGCGGGCGTCCGCCGCCGTCCACCCGATCACCTCGCCGAGCTCGGCCTGCCCGTAGCTGTTGAGCACCACCACGCCGAACTTGTCGGCGAAGCGCCGCCCCTGCAGGGGGGAGAGCGGGGCGGTGATGCTGCGCACGTAGCGCAGGGGTGCCAGGTCGGTGACGGCGGGGTCCTCGGTCAGCATCACCATGGCCGCCGGCGGCAGCACGGT
>DAHUYA010000161.1 GCA_027315445.1 Acidimicrobiaceae bacterium
CTCCGCGTGCGGGTAGTCCATGCCCCACACGAGGGGTGAAATTCCGGTGAAGTTCCGGCAGGCGACCGCGGCCGGGTCGTCCTGGAACGAGACGTGGAACTGGCGCCGCACGTACTCGCTCGGCATCAACGGGTACGGCCACTTCTCGTTCAGCCGGAACAGCTGGGCCATGCTGTCCTGTTCCTGCGGGGGTCGGCTCTCGTCCCAGTACCCCAGCCACCAGTCGGGGTCCTGGCCGATGCCCGTCACCCAGCACTTGTCCATGGCCCCCACCAACGACCCCAGCCAGTGGGCGTTGAACTCGATCAGGGCGAAGTGGAGCTCGGGGTGGCGTTCGGGCACACCTCCGCCGATGAGCTGGCACATGACCTGCTGCGGGACGATGGTGCTGTAGATCGACTGCGTGACCATCCGTTTCGACGCGGTCTTCTCGGTCATCGGTTGGTTGACCTGCGCAGCCGACTCCATGACGACCTTCAGCGTGGTGGACGCCGGATCGTCGACCTTGACCCCGCCGGTCTGGGTGTGGATGAACACGTGCACGCCGTTGGCCTGGGCCGCCGCCCACACGGGGTCGAAGTCGCGTGAGTAGTAGGGCTTGGGCGGGATCGCCGGCAGCAGGATCGCCCGGAACCCGGCGGCGGCGACCCGCTCGATCTCGGCGACCGCGTCGTCGACGTCGGTCAGCGGCACCGGTGCGGTCGGGACCAGCCGCCCGAAATAGGGCGCGAACCGCTCGACGATGTAGTCGTTGTACACACGGGCATGGGCCATGGACAGCTCGTGGTCGTCCGAGTAGAGGCCGAAGAGCGACAGGTTGGGATGCATGACCCCGACGTCGACCCCGTCGAGCTCGAGGTCTTCGATGATCATCTCGGGATCGCCTTCGGGCATCCGCCCGCCCGTCTGGCGATACCGGGAGATCGTCCAGCCCTCGAACCCAGGTGTGTGCAGTCGCCGGAAGATCCGGGCCCCGCCCTCGACGAGCGGTTCGATCTCGAAGTCCTCCTCCCAGACCGCCCGGTCCCGCAGGTGCTTGGGCAGGCGGGTGAGGAACAGGTCGGTCGGCTCGAGGATGTGTCCGTCTGCCGAGACGACGAGCTGCTTCTCTGCCATGGTTGTGACCTTCCTGCGCTGGGGCGCAAGGCCTCGGGCACAAGGCCTCGGGCGCAAGGCCTCCTGCCCGAGCGCGGGCGTACGCGGTACGGTGCGCGCGAGGCTAGACCAACCGGTCGGTACACGCAATGCTGGCAGGTCGTCCGGAGCGGCCGCCGCCGGAAGGAGAGGGGAACGTGACGAAGCGGTGGAAGCAGCGCCCGCCGGGCTCGACCTGGGGCGACTGGGGCGACGACGACGAGCTCGGCCGGATCAACCTGCTCACCCCCGAGAAGGTCCTCCAAGGCATCCGGGAGGTGGAGGCCGGCATCAGCTTCTGCCTGAGCCTCCCGCTCGACTACCCCGGCGGCACGGCCCTCAATCAACGACGGTACCCGCCCGTGCTGGCGCCGACCGAGGACATGGCCGGCACCGCGGGCACCTTCTACAACGTCCACATGAGCGACATGGCGGAGGGCGACGCCCGCTACGTCGACGTCTGGGCCGACGACGTGGTGACCCTCTCCCTGCAGTACTCGACCCAGTGGGACTCGCTCGCCCACGTCGGTGCGGAGTTCGACGCGGACGGCGACGGCGTCGAGGAGGCCGTCTACTACAACGGGTACCGGGCCGGGGTCGACCTGGTCGGGCCCGAGCCCGACGCGGCGGGCGACGGTGGTGGGCACCGCTGCTTCGCCCACCACCTCGGCCTCGAGCACATGGCCGCCACCGGGGTTCAGGGGCGGGGAGTCCTGGTCGACCTGGCCCACCACCTGGGCCACGACTGGCGCGGGGTGAACCTCCAGACCCTGCAGGAGATCATGGCGGCCGACGAGGTGACGGTCCAGCCTGGCGACATGCTGCTGCTGCACACCGGGTTCGCCACCAAGGTCCTCGAGTGGGACCGCAAGCCCGACCCGGTGAAGATCCACATGATGTGCACCTACCTCGACGCCCGGGACGAGTCGCTCCTGCAGTGGATCGCCGACTCGCAGATCTCGGCGCTGGTGGCCGACAACTACGCGGTCGAGGGACTGATCGGGAGGGACCGCGACCCGAGCCGGCACTCCTTCCTCCCGATCCACCACCTCTGCCTCTTCCGGCTCGGCGTCCCTCTCGGGGAGATGTGGTACCTCCACGAGCTGGCGTCGTGGCTGCGGGACCACCACCGGAGCCGGTTCCTGCTCACCGCCCCCCCGCTCCGCCTGCCCGGCGTGGTGGGCTCGCCCCTGACCCCGGTGGCAACCGTCTGACGGGACGGCGGCCCGCCCGGGTCGGTCGGTACCTCGACCCGGGCAGCTCAGGCGGTGGCTGCGGTGGAATCGGGCGTACGGGCCAGGCGGAACGCCCGATAGTCGTTGTCGCGCACCTCGGCGATCATGGACAGCAGCTTCGGCCGCCCACCCGAGTTGAGTAGGTACCGACGGGGCTTCCCGGGGATGTTGGCTCCGAAGAAGTAGCTGCTCCTCCCGAAGGAGGGGGGCTTCGCGGCCCAGCGGTCGATCATGTTCGTCCACCGCTCCTCGGCCGCCTGCTCCACCTCGATCGAGTCGTACCCGTGCCGCCGGAGGTGGACGAGGGTGTCCATGATGAAGTCCACCTGGTCGCCGTTGTACCGGGGGTTGTTGCCGGCCGCGGCATGGGGCCCGCCCGGGAAGAACAGGTTGGGGAAGCCGGTGCTCAGGATGCCGAGAAACGTGGCCGGGCCGTCTGCCCAGTGGTCCTCGAGCGCCTCCCCGTTGCGGCCGCGGATGCCCATGCGGGTGAGCGCGCCGGTGCCGTAGTCGAAGCCGGTCGCCCAGACGAGGACGTCGAACGGGCGCTCACCGTCGGTCGTCTCGATCCCACCGGCGGTCACCCGCACGATCGGGGTCTCCTTCAGGTCGACCAGGGTGACGTTCGGTCGGTTGAACGCTTCGTAGTAGCCGATGACGAAGGGCGGTCGCTTCTCGCCGAACCGGTGGTCCTTCGGGATCAGTCTCTCCGCCGTGGCCGGGTCCTCGACGATGCCGCGGATCCTCTCGACGATGAACTCGCACCATTCGGCGTTGGCCGCCGGGTCGAACAGCAGGTCGGTGTAATTGCTGGTGAGCTTCGAGAAGCCGGGGCTGTTCCACATCCTCTCGTAGAACGCCCTGCGCTCCTCCTCGGAGTCGTCGAACGTGGCCCGATCGTGCACCGGATGGAGGAACCCGGACGCCGACGTCTGCAACGTCTCGCAGATCGGTTCGAACTCGGCACGCAGCCGCGCCTGCTCGTCGGGGTTGATGGGAGCGTTGTTGAGGGGGGTGCACCAGTTGGCCGTCCGCTGGTACACGGTGAGGGAGGCGACCTGCTCGGCGATGGCCGGCACCACCTGCACGCCGCTCGAGCCCGTGCCGACCACCGCGACCCTCTTGCCGGCGAAGTCGACCGGCGTCACCGGCCACCTCCCCGTGTGGTACTGCTCGCCCTCGAAATCGGCGCGTCCCGGCACGTCGGGGTAGTAGGGCACCGAGAGGTTGCCGGTCGCCGCCACCATGAACCGGGCCCGGATCACTGTGTCGGGGTCCACCACCACCGACCAGGTCGCCGAGGGCTCGTCCCACACGGCCGAGTTGACCGCTGCGCCGAAGCGCATGTGGCGCCTGAGGTCGAACCGGTCGACCACGTGGTTGAGGTAGCGCTCGATCTCCGGCTGCCCGGCGAAGTGCTCCCGCCACTCCCATTCCTCGAACAGCTCCTTGGAGAACAGGTAGGCGTAGGTGTAGCTCTCCGAGTCGAAGCGCGCCCCGGGGTACCGGTTCCAGTACCAGGTCCCCCCCACGCCGGCGCCCGCCTCGAGCAGCTGCGCCGAGAAGCCGGCCTCGAGGGCCCGGTACAACTGGTAGATGCCGGTGATGCCGGCGCCGACGACCAGCACGTCGACGTCTGGCGCCAGCCGGTCGTCGGTTCTCGCCACTGCCTGTTCGGGGTCTGTCATGGGTCTCCGCCGCGACGGCCCCTGCGGGCACGCCCAACCAGGGCCGCGCTCCGGCTCGGACGGGCCGAGCTGGAGCGGCGCTCATTGTACCGACCGGTTAGTATATCTTCCCCATGGCGGGCTCCGAGAGCCGCAGGGAGACGGGAGGGAAGGGGACGGCGTGGCGATAGACGAACGGAAGTTGTCGGCACTGCCCGTGCCCTACGGGATGGAGCTTCCCGACCGGGCCCCCAAGCAGCGCTACTACGACCCGGACTTCTTCCGGCTGGAGGCCGAGCTGCTCTGGTCGCGGGCCTGGCAGATGGCCTGTCGTCTCGAGGAGATCCCTTCGCCGGGCGACTTCGCCGAGTACGAGATCCTCGACCAGTCGGTCGTCGTCGTGCGGACCGACGACCTCGGGGTCACCGCCTTCCAGAACGCCTGCCGCCATCGCGGTGTGAAGGTCGCCGAAGGTCGGGGCACCTGCGACGGGACCTTCACCTGCCCGTTCCACGGGTGGTGCTACGGGGCCGACGGCAAGAACCGAGCCGTCACCCGGCGGAAGTCGTTCTCCGAGCACAACATGCAGCCGGGGGACCTCGACCTCACCCCGGTGCGGTGCGAGGTGTGGGGGGGCTGCGCCTGGATCAACCTCGGCCACGATGCCCCGCCGCTGCGCCAGTGCCTCGAGCCCGTGGCCACCGTCCTCGACGCATGGAAGGTCGAATCGCTGCGCACCGAATGGTGGTACGCCTGCCGGCTCCCGGTGAACTGGAAGCTCGCCGAGGAGGCGTTCGTCGAGCAGTACCACGTGGTGCAGACCCACCCGCAGCTCGCCATCCCCGAGCGGTACCCGCCGCGCGACGGCCGGCCGACCGACCCCCGCACCCTGGTCGACGGTGAACTGCACTACCTCCGGGTGATGAGCGAGGGAATGGCCGGCATGGTCCACGCCGACGACGTGCGGATCGCCGAGGGCCTGGCGGCGATGGAGCTCCCCGGCGACCCGGGCGAGGCCATGGCCACCTGGCATCGACGGCTCAACGACGAGGTGGTGCGCTGGCATCGCGAGGCCGGCCACGATGTCCCCGACCTGAACGACCTCGAGGCGCGTGGCCTCAACGAGCCCATGGGTTACTGCTTCCCGCACTACTTCGTGCTGCCCATGTACAGCAGCGCCTCGTCGTACCGCTTCCGCCCGTTGGGACCCGAGGAGACTCTGATGGAGATCTGGTCCCTCACCCGATACGCGAAAGGTGAGAAGCGGCCACCGCCGGCGCCGCCCGAGTGGTGGGAGTGCGACGACCCGCGCTGGCCGCCGATCCCCGCCCAGGACTTCTCGAACCTGCCGAGACAGCAGAAGGGGCTGCACAACAAGGGCTTCGAGTACATGCGCCTGTCCGGGCCCATGGAGGGGCACGTCTCGAACTTCGAGCGGACGGTCGACGGCTTCCTCGCCGGCCTGCCCCACGAAAGGCTCCTCCCCGCGTTGCGAGAGGTCAACGTGAACCCCCTCGAGCGGCCGATCGTCGACATCGGCCTGTGAAGGACGAGGCATGACCGACCCCACCGACTACGACGCCGTCGACTTCTTCCGGGACAACGAGCTCGTCGCCGACCCGTATCCCTACTTCGACTGGCTGCGATCCCGTTGCCCGGTGCTCCGCGAGCCCCAGTACGGCGTCTACATGGTCACCGGTTACGAGGAGGCGGCAGCCGTCTACGTCGACACGGCCACCTTCTCGTCCTGCAACTCCGTGACCGGACCGTTCCCCGGCTTCCCGGTGCCGCTCGAGGGCGACGATGTGAGCGAGCAGATCGAGATGCACCGTGACCAGCTGCCGTTCAGCGACCAGATCATCACCATGGACCCACCGAAGCACCGAGACCACCGGCACCTCCTCATGCGCCAGCTCACGCCGAAGCGGATGAAGGAGAACGAGGAGTTCGTCTGGCGGCTGGCCGATCGGCAGATCGACGAGATCATGGGGGCCGGCGGATGCGAGCTCATCGCCGACTATGCCAACCCGTTCACGCTGTTCGTGATCGCCGACCTGCTGGGTGTGCCCGAGGAGGACCACGAGGAGTTCCGCCGTGCGCTGGCCCGCCGGCCGGGCAACGACGCGGTCGGCAGCACGAAGGACGTGATGTCGCACAACCCGCTCGAGTGGCTCTACGACCGCTTCGGCCGCTACATCGGGGACCGCCGTCACAACCCGCGGCGTGACGTGCTCACCGCCTTGGCCACGACCACCTTCCCCGACGGCGAGCTCCCCGAGGTCATCGACGTCGTCCGGGTAGCCGCCAACGTCTTCGCCGCCGGGCAGGAGACCACGGTCCGGCTCCTCGGGACGTCCCTGCAGTTCCTGGGCGAGCACCCCGACGTGCAGCAGCTCCTCCGTGAGCGCAGGGAGCTCATCGGCGACTTCGTGGAGGAGATGTTGCGTATGGAGGCGCCGGTGAAGGGCGACTTCAGGCTCGCCCGGCGGACGGCCACCGTCGGCGGGGTCGACATCCCGGCCGGGGCGACGGTGATGGTGGTCAATGGCGCCGCCAACCGGGACCCCCGGCACTTCGAGAAGGCGGCGGACTTCCTGCTCGACCGCGACAACTCACGCGAGCACCTCGCCTTCGGCCGCGGCCCTCACAGCTGCCCGGGCGGGCCGCTCGCCCGTCTGGAGGCCCGGGTGAGCATCGAGCGGTTCCTCGACCGCACCGCCGAGATCCGCATCTCGGAGGCGCACCACGGTCCGCCCGGGGCCCGCCGCTACCAGTACGTGCCGACCTACATCCTGCGGGGCCTCACCCGGCTGCACCTCGAGCTGACACCGGCCGGGGCCGGCTGAAGTCCCGGGCCGGCCCGGCCCGGTCACGCTCCCACCGGGGCGAGGGTTTTCCGATCAGCGCTCCCAAGCAGTGGCCGTGCTCGGGCAGGACCTCGCGGGGTCAGTCGGCGAGCTCGGGCAGGACCTCGCGGGCGAATCGCTCGACCTGGGCCCGTCCGGCATCCGGCCAGCCGCAGACCAGGTAGCCGTAGCCCGCGTCGCGCCACTTGGCGGCGTGCTTGCGGGCGGTGTCGAGGTCCTCGAGCGACAGCGAGCTCGCCCGCACGATCGAAGCGGGGTCGCGGCCGGCCCCGCTCGCCAGCTCGTCGACCCGGTCGTTCGCCTCACGCAGAGAGCTCGGCGAGCCCCACGCGTGCCAGACGTCGGCGAACCGGGCGACGAGGGGAAGGGTTCGCCGGGGTCCGGCGCCGCCGATCCAGATCGGCGGGTGCGGCTGCTGCACCGGCACCGGGCGCATCCGGGCCTCTCGCAGCGAGACGACCCGCCCCTCGTAGGAGACGACCTCCCCCGTGAAGAGCCTGCTGACGATCTCGAGCGCGTCCTCGAGAAGGTCGAACCGACCGCTGGTCGGCGGGAACGGGATGCCGAGCTCGGTGTGCTCCTTGTCGAACCACGCCGCGCCCAGGGAGAGCTCGAGCCGTCCGTGGGAGGCGTGGTCGATGGTGACTGCCTGGGCGGCGAGCACCGACGGGTGGCGGTAGGTGACCCCGGTCACCAGCAACCCGAGCCGGATGCGCGAGGTCACGCCGGTGAGCGCGGCCAGGGTCGTCATCCCCTCGAAGGTCTCCCCCGGACCCTCGCCGTACATCGGCTGGAAGTGGTCGAACCCCCAGGCGCCGTCGAAACCGAGGTCCTCGGCGAACCGGACGCGGCTGACGACCTCGTCCCAGGGGACGCGTTGCTGCGCGATGTCGAGACCGAAACGCATGCCGCTCACTCGTCGAGGAGGTCGGGCTGCACCCCCACGATCCACTGGTAGAGCGGCTGGAAGGCCCGCCATCCCGCCATCGGTGGCCCGACCTGTGTGGCCGTCTTCTCGGCATGTTGACGGTCGATCGGCACCGGCGTGCCTGCGGACTCGGCCAGCAGCTGTGCCTGGCAGGTGCGCTCCATGGTGATGAACCACCACGCCGCCTCGTCGACCGACGTCTGCCCGACGGTGAGCAGGCCGTGGTTGGACAGGATGACCGCCTTGTTGCCGCCGAGTACGTGGGCGATCCGCTTGCCCTCCTCGAGGTCGAGCACCACCCCGGTGTAGTCGTCGTACAGGGCATGGTCCCCGTAGAAGGCGCAGGCGTCCTGGGTCAGGGGAGCGAGAGTCCGGCGGAGGGACGACCACGCCTTCCCGTACACCGAGTGGGCGTGGGCCGCCGCGATGACGTCCGGTCGGGCCGCGTGGACCTGGGAGTGGATGGCGAAGGCGGCGGTGTTCACCGGCCATGTGCCGTCGACCACCTCTCCCTTGTCATTGACCAGGATGAGGTCCTTGACCCGGATGTGCTTGAAGTTCATCCCGAACGGGTTCACCCAGAAGTGGTCGAGCCGCTCGGGGTCGCGCGCCGTGATGTGGCCGGCGATACCTTCGTCGAACCCGAACTGCCCGAACAGGCGGAACGCCGCAGCCAGTCGCTGCTTGCGGTGCCGGCGTTCGTCCTCGACGTCGTCGAAGGTGGGGAACTTCACTGGGAGGCGATCCGATTCCATTCGCGGATTGTACCGCGCGGTCCAGAAATGGTCGCTGTGCCGCGACGGGAGACCGCGGCTCAACCCGCCAACGGGTCGCGCCAGCCGGGCGAGACGGTGGTCGCCCCCTTGGCCACCGACGAGCCGATGTAGTTGCGCTGCGCCTCCACCGTGCCGGCACCGATGCACAGGCCGCGGATGTCGCGGTAGGCCCGCTCGAGCGGGTACTCGCGGCTGTAGCCGTAGCCGCCGTGGATCTGGATGGCCTCGTCGCAGACGAGCTTGGCCGCAAGGTTGGCCGCCGTCTTTGCCATGGCGGTCTCGAGGGCCGGCGGGGTGCCCCCCGGACCGGCCAGGCGCACCGCTCGGGCGAGGAGCAGGCGGGCGCCCTCGAGGGCGGTCGCCATGTCGGCCAGCTTCCACTGCAGCCCCTGCAGCCGGCTGATCGGCCCGCCGCCGACGTCCCGCTCGCTCATGTACCGCACGGCGTGCTCGAGCGCCCCCTGGGCGGCGCCGATGCACATGGCGGCGTTGCCGCACCGCTCGTGGTTGAGATGGGAGAGCAGCACCTTGAACGAGTCGGTGCCGGCGGGGTCGGCGGCCAACAGCACGTCGTCCTCGCCGACCGCCACCCCGTCGAAGGCGATCTCCGCCTCGGTCGAGGCGTGGATGCCCATGCCCCTGTGGGTGCCGGCCAGGGACACCCCCTCACGGTCCATGGGCACGACCACCGCCCCGATCCCCCTGGCGCCCTCCCCTCCGGGCCAGCGGCACCAGACCAGCACGCCCGTGGCCAGGTGTCCGAGCGTCGAATAGTTCTTGTACCCGTTCAGCCGCCACCGGCCGGGTCCGTCGGGGACGAGGCTCGTCCGCATGGACTGCACCGCCGATCCGGCGTCGGGCTCGGTGATCCCGATGCTGAGCAGGGCCTCGCCGTCGGCGGCCGCCGGGAGCCACCGCTCCTGCAGGGCCGGCGAGCCCAGGTGCTCGATCCCCCGGGGCGGGCCGTTGAAGACCAGCTGGCAGCGGATCGCCATCGAGACGTCGGCCCGGGTGATCTCCTCGAGCACGATCGACGCCTCGACGTCGCCCATGCCGAGCCCGCCCCACTCCTCGCCGATGGTGACCCGGAACAGGTCGGCCGCCGCCAACGCCTTGACCGCGTCGTCGGGGAGCTCGCCGCTCTCGTCGGCCTCGGCGGCCCGGGGGGCCACCTCACGGGTCGCCAGCCCGCGGGCCAGCGCCCGCAGCGCCGCCTGGTCCTCGGTCTCGGCCATCGGGTCGGTGCCGTGCGCGCCGGCCATGCTCACCTCCGGGAGGAGCGCCCCGGGGGGCGGGGGACGGACGGCAATAGTATCGGTCGCCGGTCCACGCTCCGGGGGCCGCGTGGCAGCGGGGAGAGGCAGATGTTGCTCGAAGGACGGGTGGCGGTGGTGACCGGCGCCGGGCGGGGAATCTGGCGCGAGTTCGCCCTGGCGCTCGCCCGTGAGGGCGCTGCGGTCGTGGTCAACGACCTCTGGGTCGGGCTGCGCGGGGAGGACACCGGTGAGGACCCGGCCGCCGAGGTGTGCAAGGAGATCACGGCGCTCGGGGGCCGGGCGGTGCCGGCCCACGACTCGGTGTCCGACTACGAGGGTGCCGGCCGGATCGTGGGCGCCGCCCTCGAGCACTTCGGGCAGATCGACATCCTGGTGAACAACGCCGGGATCGTCCGCGACCGCACCCTGGTCAAGATGGACCCCGACGACTTCGACGCCGTGGTGGCGACCCACCTGAAGGGCACCTTCAACTGCACCCGGCACGCCGTCGGGCCGATGAAGGAGGCCGGCTACGGCCGGATCGTCAACATCACCTCCTCGGCCGGGCTGCGGGGCAACTTCGGCCAGACCAACTACGCGGCGGCCAAGGCCGGGATCATGGGCATGACCTTCGTCTGGGCCCTCGAGCTCGGTCGCTCGGGCATCACCGTCAACGCCATGGCGCCGGCCGGCGCCACCAGGATGACCGCCTCCCTCTACGAGGAGGGCGAGGCGCCCCCCCCTGCCCTCGACCCCGCCCTCAATGCCCCGATGGTCGTCTTCCTGGCCTCGGAGCGGGCGGCCGGGGTCAACGGCCAGGTCTTCGGCCGGAGCGACTGGGCGTTCACCCTGTTCCAGCACCCCAGGCAGATCGCCTGGATGGAACGCGACGGCGGCTGGGACCCTGCCACCCTGGCCGACCGGTTCGACGCCATGCTGGGCCAGCACCTCCAGCCGGTGGGGATGGTGATGCCCACCGGTCTCAGCCAGGAGTCGGCCCGGTCGTGAGCGGCCGGGAGTCGCCGTCGCCGTTGATCACGGTGTTCGTCCGGGCGGTGTCCGAGCAGTTCCCGCCCGAGCAGCAGCAGCGGTTGGCCGTCCACCGAGCGGCGATCGACCGGACCACCGACCGTGAGGACGGTCGCCGGGCGCTCCGCTGCGCCCATTGGGCGATCGAGATCGCCGGCGACCACGAGCTCCCGCACCCCGAATGGCGCAGGATCAAGGAGGCCCACGAGCTCTGGAAGGAGACCTGGCTCGGCGCCGAGTTCGCCCTCATGTTCGAGGGTGGGGGACGACCGGCCCCCCTCGAGGACGTCGGGACCGAGTGGGTCGAAGGGGCGATCGAGACGGCTCGCGTGGTCGGGGAGAACCTCGGCTGGGACCACGTGCCCTGGGAGGAACTGCTGGTCGAGCTCGTCGCCATGGAGCCCGACACCACGTCGGGAGGGGAGCCCGACACTCCTCCGCCCTGAACCCCGTGCCAAGTGGGCGTGCCCATCGGTGCCGTCGACCTGCCCGCGCCCATCGGGTCGACACGACGCCGCCCTCGGCCTCGCCGCCCGGTACGCCGGGCTGGTGATCGCCGAAGGCTCGTGGGCCTCCCACCAGGGAGGATCACCCTCGAGACCGCCGGGCGCGCCTAGCATGACCGGCTGCTTCTGCCGCGTCCCCGAACGAGGAGCGTGTCCGTGGCGACAATGGCCGAAGGCGACGACGGTCACCATTTCAACGGGTTCAACACACGCGTCGTCATCGAGCACCTGGTCGCCCGGCTGGGCCGGCCGGCGGTGGACGAGCTGCTGGCGGCCATCGGCGAGGACCGGCCGTGGGAGGTCCTGACCGACGACACCTCGTGGAGCTCCTACGACCAGTTCCGGCCCCTGCTCGAGGCAGCCGCCGACCGGGTGGGGGAACAGGGCCTCCGGGCAGCCGGCGCTTCGATCCCGCTGCTGGGAGGGGACGCAGCGGAGACCGCCGCGAGCTTCCAACAGCTCCTCGGCTCAGCGTCCGCCTTGCTCCGGGAGGCGGCCGCCAGCGGGACCGCCATGGGTGTATCCACCATCGTCACCTTCGGTCTCTACGACGAGCCGGTGGAGGGCGTGATCCGGACGACCAGCTGCATGAGGGACGGGTTCGAGCCCTTCAAGGCGTGGTGCTGGTTCCTGCAGGGCCTGATCGCCATGTCGCCCCGCCTCTTCGGCCAGCCGGCGGCAACGGTGTCGGAGGAGGAGTGCCAGTGCGACGGCGCAGAGTGCTGCCGCCTGCGAATCGAACTGCCCGAGATCGCCTCCGGCGAGCCCTCGCTCGAAGAGGAGCTTCAGAACGCCCGGGCCCACGTGGCCGCCCTGCAGACCCAGCTCGGCTCCATACAGGACACCGTGGGCGAACTGGTGGCGGCGGCTGACATCGACAAGACGCTGCGCAGGATCGGTCAGCGTGCGGCCCAGATCGTCCGAGTGCCCGCCTACCTGCTGCACCTCCCCGGACAACGCGCCGCTTCCGGCGTGCTGTCGTCGGGACTCGGGGCCGCACAGCTCCAGGCCCTGACCACACCCAGCCACGAAGGCGGGCAGCCGGTGAGGGCAGACGGCGGAACGAGCCCCGACCTGGCGACCGGCGACCGGCGGGACCGGGCCTCGGCGGAGCCCCAGGGGATGCTGAGGGTGCCCGTCCAATCCGGCCGCACCCGCTACGGATCCCTCGTGCTGGTCGAGCGGGGTCGCAACTTCCGGCCCCACGAACGGGCCGCCGTGGAGTCCTACGCCCGGCTGGCGGCGGCGGCCCTCGACTCGGCCGGGGCCCTCTCCGAGGCCCGGCGCCAGGCGACCACGGCCAACGCCCTGCTCGAGCTGGCCACCTCCCTCGGCGCGGTCAGCTCCGAGGTCGAGATCGCCATGCGGCTGGCGCGGGCGGCGCCGTCGGTCATCGACTGCGACCGGGCGGTGGTCATCCTGGCGGAAGCCGACGGGCGGTTCCGCATCGCCGCCTCCCACGGCTACCCGCCCAAGGTGACTCGAAGGATCGTCGGCGCGCCGGTCACCCCCACGTCACGGAACGACTCGCAACGCCCGGTCTTCGTGGCGCCGGACGAGCCACAGCTCGACGCGCCGATGGCCGCCCTGATGAGGGAGACCGGTTCGGTGGGTGGCATCAGCGCGCCCATCGAGATCGAAGGCCGCCTCATCGGCTTCCTGGTGGCCACGGTGAACCAGCGACCGGAGCGGTTGACCCCCAGCCCGGCCCTCGACGAGCGCCTGCGCGGCCTGGTCGGCCAGGCCCAGGCGGCCATCCACAACAGCCGGCTGGTCGACGCCATCCGGCACCAGGCCCTCCACGACGCCCTGACCGGCCTGCCCAACCGGACCCTGAT
>DAHUYA010000176.1 GCA_027315445.1 Acidimicrobiaceae bacterium
GCCGACGCCCTGGCCTCGGCGGTGGTGAAGCTCCGGGTGCTCCGGCTGCACAACTGGCGCACCCTCACCCGGCTCGAGAAGGGACGTGAGCCCGGGCCGGAGTCGAGCGTCGTGAAGCTCACCTGGACGGACATGACCCAGACCCTCTCCGCCGCAGCCCTGGCGGTGGTGGGTTCGGCCGGACCGCTGTGGGACGGGGCCCACGCCAACCCCGACGGCGGCAAGTGGCAGCGCCAGTGGCTCTGGTCCAAGGCCGCCAGCATCGCCGGCGGCACCTCGGAGGTGCAGCGGACCGTGATCGGCGACCGGATCCTCGGGCTGCCCCGCTGAGCCGGTGGAGCGCGCCGAAGCGGTGGAGGTGGCCCGGGTGGGACGGGAGGGGCAGGGGGAGGAGGAGTGGTGCCGCTGATCGTCGACGACGTCCTGTCCTGTGCCGCAGGCGCCTCGCCGTCGCACCCCGCGGTGACCCTCGGCGAGGAGGCGGTCACCTTCGGGGAGCTGCGCCGGTCGGCCAACCGGTTCGCCAACGCGCTGTCCGGGCTGGGGGTCGCCCGGGGCGACCGGGTGTGCTGGTGGTCGGACCTCGCCCTCGCCGGGGTCTCCCTCTACTTCGGGCTCAACCGGCTCGGTGCCGCCTTCGCCCCCCTCAACCCTGCCTACGGCGACGAGGAGCTGGCGCCGATCCTCGCCTACCTCCGCCCCCGACTGCTGGTGTCCGACGTCGGCCACGCCGAGCGTGCGGCGGCGCTGGCCGCATCGCTCGGGGCTCGGGTGGCGGTGCTCGGCGGTACCGGTGGCCGGCTGCCCGGCGCCGACCTCACCGCCCTGGTGGCCGCCGCCTCGGCCGCCGACCCGGGGCTCCGCCCGCCGGCCGAAGAGGACGTCGCCACCATCTTCCTCACCTCCGGCTCGACCGGCCTTCCCAAGGGGGTGATGGTCTCGCAGCGGGCCAGCTGGCTGCGGACCCACGCCGGGGCGTCCGCTCACACCGTGAGCGGCGGGGGTGGGGAGGTCGTGATGTTCCCGCTCTTCCACATGGCCGGTTGGAACTTCGCCGGCATGGCCTGGTCGGCCCACCACACCGCCCACCTGGTGCACCGGGCGGAGGCGGACGAGCTGCTCGGCGCGGTCAACCGCTTCGGCGCCGAGACCCTCTACTGCATCCCCGCCGTGTGGCGCCGCGTCCTCGGGGCACCCCGCGTGGACACCCCGAGCCTCCGGTGGGCGCTGACCGGCACCTCGCAGGTCTCGACCGACCTGTTGCACCAGCTGAAGGAGCGCTTCCCCACCGCCCGGACCACCGTCAACTACGGCTCCACCGAGACGGCGAGGGCCGTGGCCCTGCCCGACGGGGACCTCTTCACCAGGCCGGGCAGCGTGGGCAGGCCGATCCCCGGCGTCCGGGCGCAGGTGGCCGACGACGGCGAGCTGCTGCTGCGCACCGACCGGGTGATGGCCGGCTACTTCGACCTGCCCGAGGAGACCGCCCGGGCCCTCGACGGTGGCTGGTACCACACCGGGGACCTGGCGGAGCAGGACGAGGACGGCTACCTGTACGTGGTCGGCCGGAAGAAGGAGGTGATCCGGACCGGCGGCGAGTCGGTGGCCCCGGTGGAGGTGGAGGCGGCGCTGACCGGCTTCCCCGCCCTGGCCGAGGTGGCGGTGGTCGGTCTCCCCGACGAGCGCTGGGGTGAGATCGTGTGTGCCGTGGTGGTGATGGAAGCCGGCGCTCCCGCGCCCGAGGTGGCGGCGCTGCGGGCCCACATCGGCGAGCGCCTGGCCGCCTACAAGCACCCCCGCCGGGTCGAGGTGGTGGACCGGCTGCCCCGCACCTCGGCCACGGGTCAGGTGCAACGCTCGCTGCTGGCGCGGCGGCTGGGAGGCTGAGGGCGGTGGAGCGTGAGGTGCTGTTCACCGGGGTCGGCGGCCAGGGGGTCCAGATCGCCTCGAGGACCCTCGCCACTGCGGCGATGGACGAGGGCCGCCAGGTCATGCTCGTGCCCCGCTACGGCGGCGGGATGCGCGGCGGGATGACCAACGCCGAGCTCACGGTGGGCGACGGGCCCCTGCGCGCCCTGCCGGTCGCCGCCGGCGCCTGGTCGGCCTTCGTCATGGACCCCTCCTACTGGTACACCGTCGCACCCCGGCTGGGGCGGCACCCGGTGGTGGTGGTCAACGCCTCGCTGGTCACCGGTCCCCTCGGCCTGGACGGCGCGACCGTGTGGGAGGTTCCGGCCGCGTCCTTGGCGGCCGAGGTGCAGAGCCCGATGGGCGCGGGCTTCGTGCTGCTCGGGGCGTTCGCCGCCGTCACCGGGCTGGTGGGCACCGAGGCGGTGGTGGCTGCGATGCGCCAGCTGGTCCCCGCATACCGCACCCAGCACCTCGAGGCGAACGAACGGGCGATCCGGGCCGGGGCCGACGCGCTGCCGGCGCTCGCCTCGCCGGCGTGGGCGGGGGCGGCGGCGTGACCCGGCGCCTGATGCAGGGGAGCGCGGCGGTGGCCGAGGCGGCGATCGCCGCCGGGTGCCGCTTCTTCACCGGCTACCCGATGCTGCCCTTCACCGAGCTGCTCGAGTGCATGGCGGCCCGGCTGCCGGCGGCCGGTGGGGTGTGCGTCAACGCGGCCAGCGAGATCGAGGCGATCAACATGGCGCTGGGAGCGGCGGCCACCGGCGCCCGGTCGGCCACCGGCTCCTGCGGCCAGGGGCTCGCCCTGATGCAGGAGGGGGTGGCCGAGCTCGCCCTCAACGAGCTTCCGCTGGTGCTGTTCAACATGGCCCGCGGGCAGCAGGACTACTTCCAGGCGACCCGGGGTGGCGGCTGGGGCGACTACCGGACGATCGCCCTCGCCCCCAAGGACGTGCCCGAGGCGGTGGCCCACACCCAGCTGCTGTTCGACCTGGCCGACCGGTGGCGCACCCCGGTCCTGCTATACGGCGACTACGTCATCGCCCACACCTCGGTCGGCATCGAGGTCGAACCGGTCGTGTTCCCGCCGCTCCCCCCCAAGGACTGGGCGCTCGACGGGACGATGAGCGGCACCGGCCGGGCCCGCCAGATCTGGACCTGGAACCGGGGCAAGCCCAACACCCCGGGCGCCGGTCCCGACGCCGCCTGGAAGCGGATCGCCGACAAGTACGCAGAGATCGAGCGGGCCGAGGCCCGTCACGAGGCACGCGACACGGAGGACGCCGAGGTGCTGCTCGTCTCCTTCGGCACCACCGCCGTCTTCGTCGACCGGGTGGTGGAGGAGTTGCGGGCCGACGGGTTGCGCATCGGCTCGTTCCGGCCGGTCAGCCTGTGGCCCTTCCCGGGATCGGCGCTGGCCGAGGCGAGCGCGGGGTGCCGGGCGGTGCTGGTCTACGAGCTGAACGCCGGCCAGATGGTCGACGACGTGACGATGCACGCCGCCGACCGCTCGGTCGTACGCTCGATCGGTGGGGTGTCCCAGGACGCTTCGGGGATGCGGCAGGGCGACCTGCTGGACCTCGGCGCCCTCCGGGCCCGGGTGCGGGAGGTGATCGGCCGATGACGGCGAGCATGTCCATGGGGACGGAACGGTGACCGAGGTCACGGCCACCGGGCCGGCACAGGTACCGGAGGGGCAGGCGGTGGTCGAGTTCTCTCCCCGGCTCCTGCAGTCTCCCGAGCACGAGCTGTGCCCCGGGTGCGGGCACCCGGTGGCCTGGCGGGTGGTGCTCGAGGTCCTCGAGGAGCTGGGGCTGGCCAACCGGTCACTGCTGATCTGCGGGCACGGCTGCTACACGCAGATGATGAAGCTGAGCGACATCGACTCGCTCCAGTGCCTCCACGGCCGGGCGCCGGCGGTGGCCACCGGGGTGAAGCGGATGCTGCCCGACACCGCGGTCCTCACCCTCCAAGGCGACGGCGACATGGTGAGCGAGGGGCTCCACGAGGTGCTCCATGCCGGCGCCCGGGGGGAGCGGGTCACCGCGCTCCTCTTCAACAACGGTGTCTTCGGCGACACCGGCGGGCACCTGACCGCCACCACCGTGCTCGGCCAACGCACCAAGACCAGCCTCGAGGGTCGCGACCCGGCGACCCACGGCCACCCGATCGACGTCGCCCGACTGCTGGCCCAGCTCGACGGCACCTGCTACGTGGCCCGCGGGGCGGTCAACACCCCGGGCACGGTGGCCCGGACCAAGCGGATGGTCCGCCGTGCCCTCGAGCTGCAGATGGAGGGGGCCGGCTTCACCTTCGTGGAGGTGCTCACGATGTGCCCGACGGGGTGGTTCGTGCCCACCCCGGAGGGGCCGGACTACCTCGAGGAGACCATGTCCGCCACCTTCGGCCTCGGCGAGCTGAAGGCGCCGGGGGGTCCGTAGCCTCATGGGACGGAGGGAGGTTGCAGGCACCGGTGCACGGCCGGTGCATCAATTGTCAGGGCAGGAGGCTCTCAGGAGCTGAGAGGTATCGGAGTGGCTTCGTCGGCAACCGGTTCGGGGCCGCCTGAGGCGGTGGGCACCGTGGGGCGGCGACCGTGGGAAAGGGCGCGTCGCGCCCTCGGCCCGGCCGCGGTCGTCCTGGTGTTGGGGGCGGCCGGGTCGGTGGTGGGCATTCCGGCGGGCGCTGCCGACCAGGTGGCGTCGCCGGCCTCCTCCCTCACACCCTCCTGCACCCTGAGCATCGACGTGGGCTCCTCGGTGGCGGCCGGCCAGACGATGCCGTCGTACCCCGCTGCAACGCTGCTGTGCGCCGGAGTGCCGCAGCCGAGCGCCGGCATCACCTTCACCATCACCGAGGGGACGGCGGCCACTGCCACCTTCGGCGGTTCGGGCTCCACGTCGGTCGGTGCCGTCACCGACGGCGGCGGTGTGGCACGGGTCGCGCCTCTCGTCGCGGGGCCGGCCGACGGCACCCTGACCGTGACCGCCGCCTCGGACGACTCCCCGTCGGTGACCGCCGCGGCGACGGTGTCGGTGACGGGCCAGGTGGCCGGCGTGCTGCCCCCCGCCAACCCGTCGGCCGACGTGACGGCGCCCGCACCGTCGCCTCCCTGCGCCTCGGCCACCGACACCTCGGCCCTCTGCCTCGACGGTTCGATCGCCGCCATCGACGCCGGGCGTCGAGCCGAGGGGCTCGGTCCGCTCATCCTCCCGACCAACTGGTCGACCCTGTCGGTGCAAGAGCAGCTGTTCGTGCTCCTCGAGCTCGAACGTACGGCCAGGGGGGAGCAGCCGTTCGCCGGCATGGCCACCGGGGCCGACCAGGCCGCCCAGCTGGCGGCGGTGCAGAGCCGGGACCCCAACGGCTCCGACCTGCCGGCCGGCTGGCTGACCCCGGATCCTTCGGGACCGGGAGGGTCGTTCTCCTGGGGAGGGGTCTGGGCCGGCGGGTACGCGAACGCCCTCCAGGCGGTGTTCGCCTGGGTGTACGACGACGGGTACCCGTCGGGGAACGTGGACTGCACCGCGCCCGGCGCGACGGGCTGCTGGGACCACCGCGACATCATCCTGGGCACCTCCCAGGCGTGCATGGCGCCGTGCGTGATGGGGACCGGCTTCGCCGGCAGCTCCTACACCGCGGAGCTCGACGAGGGCTACGGCTACCAGACCGTCGGGCTCGACTTCGCGTGGTCGAGCGAGCTGACCTTCCTGCCGGCGTGCGAGACCGGCGACCTCGACACGTGCAGCTGGTCCGGTCAGCCTCCCACGGTGCAGACGTCGTCCCAGCCCGAGACCGCGCCGAGTGTCGGGACCCCGATCGTCGGGATGGCCCCCACCCCCGACGGCGGCGGCTACTGGCTGGTCGCCTCGGACGGGGCGGTGGACACCTTCGGGAACGCGGGGAGCGACGGGTCGATGGGCGGCCAGCCGCTGGCGGCCCCGGTCGTCGGGATGGCCGCCACCCCCGACGGCGGCGGCTACTGGCTGGTGGCGGCGGACGGGGGGGTGTTCGCCTTCGGCGACGCGGCGTTCCGGGGGTCGATGGGCGGCCAGCCGCTCGACCAGCCGGTGATGGGCATGGCGGCCGACCCCGCCACCGGCGGCTACTGGCTGGTGGCGGCCGACGGAGGGATCTTCGGCTTCGGGGCCCCGTTCGACGGGTCGATGGGCGGTCGGACGCTCGAGGCCCCGGTGGTCGCGATGACCGCCACCGTCAACGGGGCCGGCTACCGGTCAGTGGCGGGCGACGGCGGGGTCTTCGACTTCGGCGTGGCTCCCTTCTACGGGAGCGCCGCCTGATCGGCCGACCGCTCCCTCCTCACCAGGGCTCGCCGTAGCGGTCCCGGTGCACCCGTTGCGACAGAGGGAGGCGGTGGGGCGGTCCGAGGGGACGGGCCGGCCAGCCGAGGGGGACCACCGCCATGGGGCGGACCGAGGCCGGGAGCGCGAGTACCGCCGACAGCTCCGCCGGGAACAGGGTCGCCAGGGTGGTCATGGCCGAGCCGAGCCCCAGGGCGGCCGCCGCCAGCAGCAGGTTCTGGGTGGCTGGGAGGACCGAGGCCGGCAGGGTCGACTCCAGCCCGAGCTCGGTGTCGCCGCACACCACCACCAGCCCCGGTGCGCCGGCCAGCCCGGTCTCCGCACCCCGGTCGACCTCTTCGAGCATCGCCGGGGGGAGCCGGCCCTCGGAGTGGCGCCGGCCGCCCTCGCGCCACGCCCGCCGGGTGAGCTCGGCCACCGCCGCCCGTCGGTCCGGCTCGCGCAACACTACGAAGACCCACGGCTGGCGGTTCTCGGCGCTCGGGGCGTGGGTGGCCGCCTCGAGGCACCGGGCGACCAGCTCGTCGTCGACCGGATCCGGCGCGAAGGAGCGACACGCCCGCTGGGAGAGGACCACCTCGAAGAACGGGCGGTCGCCCGTCCGGCGGGGTGGGCCGGCCGGGCCGGCCGGGGCGGGGGGGCCGGGCGGGGCGGCGGGGTCGGGCGGGGCGGACACCAGGTTCGACCTCAGCCGACCGACCCCGTGAGGGGCGCCAGCACGTGCACGTCGGCGAGCGAGCGCAGGGTGTCGTTGAGGTGGGTGCAGGTGGATGTCCCGGTCAGCTCGCGCCGGACCCACTGGCGGAGCGCCGCCACGTCGGTCCCCGCCAGCCGACCGGCACTGGCCACCGCCCCCGGGCACTCGATCCACGGCAGCACCTGCACGTGGGCGGCCAGGTCGAGCACGCGGGCGCCCGCGACGTCCACGGTCCCGGTGACCGAGTACTCGTGGAGCACCGTCTCCTCCCCGTCGTCGTCGACGTGGCTGTCGCGGAAGTGGCACCAGAGTGCCAGCCCGCCCTGACCGTCTGGCCACAGGTCTAGGAGACGCCGCCTCCGGGTCGAGCGAGGGGGCAGCGGGTCGGTGGCGTGCCACGACAGCGGGTCGTGGGGGGGCTCGAGGACGGGGGCCGGGGGGCCCATCGGCACCGGCACCACCTCGTGGCGGCGGATGGTGGTGAGGATGGTGGCGCCGGCCGCCCAGCCGGCGCAGATGTCGGCCCGGTCGGCCATCATGTCGTAGCGGGCGGGCAGCGGGTGCCCGGCGGCGAACGCCGCCCGCTGAAGGGCGTAGCCGGAGATGAGGGTGGCCCCCGGCAGGTCGTCGAGCAGGAGGTAACGGAGGGTCCCGGCCGTGCTCTCGTCACCCAGTGCCTGGTCGAGCCGGCCCCGGAACCCGCTGCCCACCCGGGTGCCGACCAAGGCGGCCAAGTCCGACCCCCCGACCGGCGCCCGTGCTGCGCCCGCGGTCCCGTCGGTGACTGCCGCACCGGCGACCTTCGCGTCCTCCCGCCCCGTGACGTCGACCTCCTCCAGCTCCTCCAGCACATGGCGGCCGCCATCGACCCGGGCCCGCAAGGCGACCGCGCCCACCACGGCGCCGGTCCCCTCCTCCGCGGTGCGCAGGTCCCTGGCCCGGGCGTCGACCCGCAGATCGCCGCCCATCCCGTCGGGTCGTGTGACGTCGATGGTGCTGGTGCGGCGCACCGAGCCCGGGCGACGGGGCGGGCTCTGGCGGACCGGGTCGGCCGGACCGGCGGCGTCGGGGAGGTACACCGTTCAGGCGGCCGGCCGCAGCCGGCGTCCGGTACGGGCCCCGGTCGGTCGTCCCTGTCGGGTGGCGACCGTGCCGTTGACCACGCTCATCTCCACCCCGGTGGCGTCGGTCACCAGTCGGCGGCCGCCGGCCGGCTGGTCGTCCACGAAGCGGACCCCGGTGGTGGCGACCCGGTCCGGGTCGAACACCACCAGATCGGCGGCCAGCCCGGGGGTGAGCGTCCCGCGGTCGGCCAGACCGAGCAGCCGGGCCTGTTCCCCGGTGAGCATGGCGATGGCCCGCTCGAGGCTGAGCGCCCGGCGCTCCCGCACCCAGTGCTGCAGCGTCCACACGGCGTAGCAGCTGTCGGTGTTGGCCAGCACGTGGGCGCCGGCGTCGGAAGCCCCGATCATGGCCGCCGGGTGGGCGACCATCCGGCCGACCTGCTCGTCGTCGCCGTTGCGCATGACCGTGGCCACCTGGGTCTCGAACCCGTCGGCCAGCGCCAGCTCGAGCAGCACGTCCACCGGATCGGCCCGGCGCTCGGCCGCCAGGTCGGCCAGGTGCCGCCCTGGCGTGCCGGTGGTGGGCGAGTAGCGGACGAAGACGTGGTCCCAACGCCCGGAGAAGACCGGGGTGGGGGTGATGGTCGCGCCCTCCCGGCGGAGGAGGCGCCGGGCCGCGTCGTCGGCCGCCAGCCGGCGGACCCCCTCTGCCCCGCCTTCCCTCACTGCCCGGTGCCAGGTGGGGAGCGCCCGCACCAGCAGCCCGGGGCTGTCGAGCCGGGTCCACAGCTCGAAGGGGCGGGTGGAGACCTGCGGGACCACCGTCACCCCGGCCCGGCGACTCTCGAGCGTCAGGTCCATGACGGCCAGGCCCCCGCCGGGGTCGTCGTGGGCGTCGAACACCGGTCCCACCACCACAGGTCGTCCCGAGGCGGTGGCCAGCTGCTCGTGCCAGGCCAGGTCGGCCTCGCGCTCGGCCCGCCCCTGCAGCATGGCGGCGTTGGCCATGGTGAAGAGCCCCGGGCCCGGACCGCGGCCCAGGACCCGGGCGAGGGCCAGCAGCTCCCCCTCGCCGCAGATCTGGCCGGGCAGCGCGGTGCCGCCGGGCCCCGGGTTGCCGATCACCTGGTCGGTGGAGAAGCCCAGGGCCCCGAGCGCCAGCCCCTCGGCGAGCAGCTTGCCCATGACCGCCACCTCGTCGTCGGTGGCCGGCCGGCGGTAGGCGTCGGGCACGCCCATGACGGCGGAGCGGAGCGGGGCGTGGCCCACCAGGAAGGCGTGGTTGAGCGCCACCGGGAGCCGGTCGAGCCGCCCGGCGTAGGAGGCGAGGTCGTCCCAGTCGAAGGGCACGCCGGCGAGGATGGAGATCTCGGGGATCTGCTCGACCGTGCTGAGGGCGGCCACCACGTACGCCCGCTGGTCCTCGCCGGCCAAGGGCGCCAGGGAGTAGCCGCAGTTGGCGGTGACCACCGTGGTGACCCCGAAGCTCGAGGAGGGGGTCAGCTCGGGGTCCCAGAACAGGTTGGCGTCGAGGTGGGTGTGGGGGTCGATGAAGCCGGGCGAGACCACCAGGTCCGTGCAGTCCACCTCCTCGGCCCCGGTGCCGGCCAGCCGGCGTTCGACGGCGGCGATCCGGCCACCGGCGACCGCGACGTCGGCCTGCCGGCGCGGCCCACCGGTGCCGTCCACCACCACGGCGTCCCGGAGGACGAGGTCGTACTCCGGGGTCGGCACGGCCGGGCTCAGGCGACGACCGCTCGCCGGGTGGCCGCCAGCATGCCGCCCAGGCCCTCGACCGGCGCGTCGAGAGACCAGCCGGGACCCAGGTGCCCGAGCAGCTCGCCGAGGTCGACGCCGAAGAAGCGGGCGGCACCCTCCACGAAGACGGCTCGCTTGTCGGCCGAGGTCAGGTCCGCCCGGTCGCGCAGGATCTCGATCGGGTCGGGCCAGGCCCCGTCCTGGTGGGGCCAGTCGCTGGCCCACAGCACCCGCTCCGCCCCGACCGTGGAGACGGTCAGCGGGAGGCCGGTGTCAGCCGGCTCCCCGGAGATCACGCACTGCTGGCGGAACTGCTCGAGGGCGCCACGCCGGTGCGGCGGGGAGACCAGGGCCATCTTGTCGTAGGTCTCGTCGAGCCGTCCCAGCCAGTGGGGCAGCCACCCGACGTCGCCCTCGAAGAAGCCGATCCGGAGGGCCGGGAAGCGTTCGAGCACGCCACCGTCGATGACGTGCATGACCGCCAGCTGCAACTGGAAGGGGACCCCCATCTGCCACTGCGCCCGGTTGACGAGGTGCCGGACGATGCCGAGGGTCGGGCTGGCCGGGTTGGAGGCGTGCACCACCGCCGGCAGGCCGGCCTCCACGAGAGACGCCCAGATGCGGTCGACCGCCGGATTGCCGAGGGTCTGCCCGCCGGGGGTGGGGATGGGAGAGAGCATGACCGTGGTCGCCCCGGCGCCAACCGCCCACTCGAGCTCGGCCGACGCCCAGTCGAGGTCGGTGAGGGGCAGGACGGCCGCCCACCGCAACCGCCGGGGGTCGGCGGCGCAGAACTCGCCGATCCACTCGTTGTAGGCGTGGGCCGAGGCGTTGGCGAACCCCTGGTCGGGCAGGTCGTCGAGGCCCAAGGTCATGGTGGGGAAGAGGACGCTGACGGCGATGCCCTGGTGGTCCATCAGCTCGAGCCGGCGGTGCGGGTCGCGTACCCCGGGGTCCACCTCGGTGTCGAGGTCGACGTCGAGGCGGCCGCCCCTGCTGAGGCTGCCGGGAGTGCAGAGGGACCCCACGGTCCACTCGAAATTGGTCGGTCGGCCGCCGAAGGTCACCGTCTCCCCCTCGGGGCCGACGTGGCGCTGCCAGGCCAGGTCCCGGTACTGCTCGGGCAGACGGGCCGTCCAGAGGTCGAACGGCTCCATCACGTGGCCGTCGGCGTCGATGATCGGCAGCTTCAACTTGCACCCTCCCCGGCCGACCGCCCGGGCGCCGGGCGGCGACCCCCCACGCTATGCGCTGGCCCTCCGGCGCGTGGTGGGCGAGGATCTGCTGTGCCACGCCCGCCGAGCAACCCCGCCCACCCCGCCCCGCTCCTCGCGCCCCGCTCGAGCGACGAGTACCGGCCGCTGCCGCCCGGCCCGGCCGACCGCCGGGCGGCGGCCGAGGTGGCCGCCAGGGCTCCGGGGATCGCCCGGCGCCTCCGTCCCGACTTGGTCGCCCACCTGCACGACCGGCGGGGCACCGCCACCACCCTGCGGGCCATCGACGCCGCCCACGGCGGGGGCTATTTCGACGTGGGCGAGGAGGCCGAGTGGGACGCCGAGGCGGCCGGCGAGACCTTCGCCGGCCGGGGCCAGGTGATCGACGTCCAGACCCACCTGGTCGACCCCGGCCGCTGGGACCGCCCGAGCGCAGGGGCGCTCGCCGGCTTCCTCTCCACGGTGGACGCTGAGCGGTGGGCCGGCGGCGTGGACCCCCGCCAGATCGACGGCGCCCGGTGGGCGGGCCTGGTCTTCGGCACCAGCGAGACGGCGGTGGCGCTGCTGACCTCCACCCCCGGGGGCACGGCGGAGAACGTGCTCACCAACCCGCAGATCGACGCCGCCCGTCAGGTGGTCGACCGTTACGCCGGGACCGGCCGGGTGCTGACCCACACCATCGTCCACCCCAACCTCGGGCCGGAGGAGGTCGAGCGGATGCCGACATGGCGGTCCGAGCTGTCGCCCGCCGGCTGGAAGGTGTACACGCTCTACGGGCCGCCCACCGCCGCCTCGCCCACCGGAGGTTGGTTCCTCGACGACGACGAGGTCGGCTTCCCCTTCCTCGAACAGGTACGGGCGGTCGGCCCGCGGGTGGTGGCCGCCCACAAGGGCCTGGGCGGCCCGGTGCCGGACGCCTCGGTGGCCGCCGCCTCCCCCCGCGACATCGGACCGGCCGCCCGCGCCTTCCCCGACATCGATTTCGTCGTGTACCACTCGGGCTACGAGCGCGACCCGCACGGCCAGGAAGGCCCCTACACCGGGCCCGAGGGGGCCCGGGGGGTGGACCGGCTGGTGGCCACCCTCGAGCAGTCGGGGATCGGGCCGGGCGGCAACGTCTACGCCGAGCTGGGCAGCACCTGGTTCCTGATGCTGCGACGCCCGGCCGAGGCCGCCCACGTGCTCGGCAAGCTGCTGGTGGCCCTCGGCCCCGAGCGCATCCTGTGGGGCACCGACTCGATCTGGTACGGCTCGCCCCAACCGTTGATCGACGCCTTCCGGGCCTTCACCATCCCCGAGTCCTTGCAGGAGCGGTTCGGCTACCCGGCGCTCACCCCCGAGGTGAAGGAGATGATCCTCGGCGGCAACGCCCGGCGGGTCTACGGGGTGGCCGGCGAGGTGCCGGTGCCGGCGGTCGGTGACGACTGGGTGGGCCGGGCGGCGGCCGAGCTGGTCCGGGCGGTGTCCGCGGCCGGCTGAGCCGTCGTGCCGGGTCAGGTGTTGCCGGGCACCGGGTGTCACTGGGCTCCGCGGCCGGTGTGGTCCGTGGCGGCGTCGACCTGGCGAAGGAAGCGACCGACGCCGAGGTGCTGGGCATCCTTGGGGCGGCTCGAGCGGCGCTGGTACGCACCGCCGAGCACGTGGACGCCATCCTCGGCTCCCGCGCCATGTCGGTGGGGGTGGACCACGAGGAGCTCGGTCGGTCCATCCGCTATCGCTATCCGGGGGCGCCGTTCTCGATGGGCAGTTCGCCATGGGCCATCCGGCGGCGGCCACCCGGCATCGGGGAGCACACGAAAGAAGCATGGTTCGTCGACGCACCGGGCTGTCGGGACCCTTCGGTCCGGAAGCCTTGATCCTGAGCAGCCGTCGATCTCCGTGGGATCGGCCACTCCTCGGGCATCCGACGGCCGCCACGGTCGCTGGAGTGCAAATCGTCAGCCTCGGCACGGGGGGCTATAGCGCTCCCCCTGCACGTAGCGGGCCCACTCGGCGGGGGTGATGGAGTTGCCGGACAGGGCGCAGACGGTCTTCGCCGCCTGGCTTGCACGGTATTGCCAGAGCCGCAGGATGCGGTCGCTGCCGCTGGCCGCCAGGGTGTGACCTTGGTTGCTGAACGTCACCGAGAACTCCTCCGCTTGGCCGGCGGCGAGGGTCTCCTGCAGCTTTGGGTGGGCAGGGTCGGCGATGGTCCAGACCCATACCGCGTGGGTCGTGATGGCCGCGGCCAGGGTGTGCCCGCTCGGACTCACGGCGATGGCGTACACGTACCCGGTCGGCCCGGTGAGCGGCGGGCCGACCGGCTTCGGGTGGTACAGGTTCGAGATGTCCCAGAGCCGGATGGTGCCGTCGGCGCTGCAGCCGATGAGGATCCGGCCGTCGGGGGTGAAGGCGGTGCCGTAGGCGTAGTCGGCGAAGCCACCCAGGGTGGCGGTCAGCACCGGGTGCTCGGGGTTGGCCACGTCGTAGAGGCGAACATGGTCATCGGTGCTGGCGGTGGCGATGAGGCGGCTGTCGTTGCTGAAGGCGAAGGCCAGCACCTCGCCTTTGGTCCCGGTCAGGGTGGGAAGCGCCCTGGGGAGGGCGGGGTCGGTGACGTCCCATATGCGTACCTGCCCGCTGTCGTCGCTGGCCGCCAGGAGCTTCCCGTTCGGGCTGAAGCCCAGCTGCTCGATGTAGGGCTTGTTGCCGCTGAGCGGTGGGCCGAGCACCTTCGGGCGCGACGGGTCCGACACGTCGAAGAGCTGGACGAGAGCCTGGGCGTCAGCGACGGCCACGACCCGCCCGTTCGGGCTGGCCGCCACCGCGCCCGCCACCGGGCCGAAGCCTACCGGCGGCACGATCTGGGCCGGGTCGGCCAGCCGGGTCGGTCCCGCCACCTTCCACACCGTCGCGTCCCCCTGCGGGCCGCTGCTGCCGGCGACCAGCCGAGCGTTTCCGTCGACGTAGCCGAGGTAGTACACCCGCCCCGACTCGGTGTAGGTGGTGGGCGACGGCAGGGACCAGATGCGGGTGACGCCGCCGGAGTCGGCTGTCACCAGGGAGCCGCCAGGCGTGAAGGCGACAGTGGTCACCGGGTTGGGGGTCTGGAAGGAGGAGACGACGGCCCAGCTGCGGGTGTCGTAGAGGTGGATCGACCCGTCGGCCGAAGCGACGGCGAGGGAGCTGCCCTGTGGCCCGAACGACGTGCTGAACAGCTGCGAGGTGGCCACGGTGAGCGGCGGGCGGGCCATCCGGAGACGGCCGCCCGGCCCGACGCTCCAGACCCGCAGGTTCAGGTCGTCGCCCACGCTCGCCAAGGTGGTGCCGGCGGGGTTGAAGGCCACGCTCTCGATGGCGGCGCTGCCGGCGCCTGACGCCACCGACGGGGAGGGGCCGGTGCCGGACCACACGGCCAGGGTGCCGTTGTCTCCGCCAGCGGCCAGGAGCTTCCCGTTGGGGCTGTAGGCGACGGTCTTCATGGCCGCCCCGCCCGGGGCGTCAAGGACGCGCGGGCCCGACGGCCGAGCCGGGTCGGTGAGGTTCCATTGCCGGACGGTGCCGTCGTTGTCGGCCACGGCCACCCGCCGACCACCGGGGGAGAAGGCCACCGAGTAGACGGTGCTCTTGAAGCCGCCGAGCGTCGCTATCTGGCGGGGATGGGCGGGGGAGGAGACGTTCCACAGCGTGACGGCGTCGTTGGTGCCGCCGGAGGCGAGGAGCTGCCCGCCGGGGCTGACGGCGACGGCGAAGTCCTGGTTGGACCCCGGCCCGGCTCGGACCTGGGCGACCTTCACTGGAGCGGAGCTCCCGAGCCGGTAGAGGGCGACAGTGTCGGTAGCGGCCTGGGCCACCGCCAGCAGGCGGCCGTCGCCGGAGAGGGCCACGTACTCGGGCCCCACCGGGCCGAGCAGCCGGGTGGGTACCTCCCCGGAGGTGACCCCGACCAGGGCAGAGCGTGCCTGCACGGTCGGCGAGGTGCGGTAGGCGGCCAGGGCCAGCTGGGCGGCCAGCGAAGCGTCGGTGGGCTGGAGCTGCTGTGCTTCGATGGCCATCTGGCGGGAGAGCGCCTGGTCCCGGGCCTGGGTGGCCGCGTCGCGTGCGTTCACCGCCACCGCGGCGAACACGACGGCCGCTACCGCCAGGATGGTCACCGCGGCGAGGAGCTGGTGGGTGCGCCTGGTCCGCCGGCGGGCCGCCCTCTGCTGGGCGTCGCGCTGGGCGGAGGACTCGGCCAGGAAGTCCCGCTCGGCCCGGTTCATCTGCTGCTCCCGGCCCGGCTCGGTCACCCACTCCGAGGCCAGGTCCAGGCGGCTGCCCCGCCACAGCAGGGCCTCGTCGCGCCCAGCGTCGAGCCAGGCATTGGCCGCGTCGGAGATCTGGTGGTGCAGGCGCAGCCCGGCCCGGTCGGCGTCGATCCACTGCGCAAGGCGGGGCCAGGCGGAGAGCAGGGCGTCGTGGCTTATGGTGATGTTGGCGGCGTCGGCGGTCAGAAGGCGGGCGGACACGAACCGCTCGAGCACCTTCTCCACCTCCGGCCGCTCCTCGCCGTCTTGCAGGCCGTCGAGTTGCAGGCCGTCGAGCTCCTGGCGGTCGATCCGCCGTCGGGTCACGGGGCCTTCGCCTTCGACCCGGACCAGGCGCGAGAAGATCCTCCTGGTCAGATCCTGCTCGGCGGGTGTGAGGCTGCCGTAGAGATCCTCGGCGCTTTGGCTGATCGCGCCCTTGATGCCGCTGGTCGCCCGGTAGTCGTCGACGGTCAACTCGTTGCGGGGGGCCCGCTCCCAGGTGGCCAGCAGGACGTGGGAGAGGAGGGGCAGGGCGCCGGCGTCGTGGGCGTACCCCGTCGGGCTGCCGGGCGCCAGGTCGGCCAGGACGAGCTCGACCAGCGCCTCCTCCACCACCGCTCCGACCTGGCGGGCCGGCTCCACGATGGCCTCCCGCAGCTCGTCGGCGGTCATGGGGCCGAGCAGGACCTGGGCGTGGCGAAGGGCGGGCAGCAGGGCCGGCTCGGCCGACGCGGACTGATAGAAGTCCGCCCGGAGCGCGGCCACAACCAACCGCCCACCGGCCGGCGGGCCGGCCAGGTGCTCGAGGATCCGGCGCCGCTCCCCGGAGTCGGGCGGGAGGGCGAGGACGTCCTCGAACTGGTCGACGATCAGTAGTGTCCGGCGGCGGGCCGACCTTGCCCGGTCGCCGCCGGGTGAGCCGTCACGGGCAGGCTGCGGCCCGTGCCCATCGGGGCTGATAT
>DAHUYA010000184.1 GCA_027315445.1 Acidimicrobiaceae bacterium
AGGCCGAGCAGGTCGTGGAAGACGAGGACCTGCCCGTCGCAGGCGGGTCCGGCCCCGATGCCGATGGTCGGCACGTCGATCGACTCGGTGACCGAGGCCGCCACCACGTCGGGGACCCCTTCGAGCACGATGGCGAAGCAGCCGGCGGCGGCCAGCGCCTTGGCCGCGTCCATCAGGGCCTGGGCGGCGTCGGCGCTCCGGGCCTGCACCCGGTAGCCCCCCATGGCGAGCACCGACTGCGGGGTCAGGCCGAGGTGACCCATCACCGGGATCTCGGCCCGGATGATCGCCTCGACCACCGGGAGCCGCGCCCGACCCCCCTCGAGCTTGACCGCCTCCGCGCCGGCGCGCACCAGGGTGGCGGCGTTGCGGACGGCCTCGTCCACCGAGAGGTGGTAGCTCATCCACGGCAGGTCGCCCACCACCAGGCAGCGCGGACGGGCACGGGCGACCGCCGCCACGTGCCTGGCCATGTCGTCGACGGTGACGTGGAGCGTGTCCTCGTAGCCGAGCACGTTGTCGGCCACCGAGTCGCCGACCAGCAGGACGTCGATCCCCGCCTGGTCGACGATGCGCGCCCCCGGCTCGTCATAGGCGGTGACCATCACCAGGGGCTCGCCACCCAGCCGCCGCTTGCGCCCCCGCACGTCGGTCACCCGCACCGCAGGCCGGTCGGCCCGCCCCTCGCCGGATGCCGCCGGGCCGGTCACGACCCGCTCATCGGACCGGCCGGGGGCGGCGACCCCCGGCCGGGTACTTGCGGGTCAGGTGGTGCCAGGCGCAGCCCGGGCAGACCTCCACGTCGTAGCAGAGCACCGGGTCCGCCCGGCGGCGCAGCCGGTCGAGCTCCTTCACCGTGCCCGGGCAGCGGCCACCCGGCGGAAGCCCCGCCCCGAAGACGTAGGTCACCTCGACCGTCGGCTCCTGCTGGCAGATCGGGCAGTCCTCCCCGGTCGGTCGGCCGATGTTGCGGGCGGCCCGGAGGAGCTCGGGGTGGGCGTCGCAGACGTCGACCGGTCCCAGACGGCCCTTGCGGACGTCCCGCACCACGGCGTTGCGGGCCAGGCGGTACTCGACCCTCGCCTGTCCGGGCTGCTCGGTGGCCCCGCCCAATGCCCCGGGCCGGGAGGTGATCGTCACGGGATCGAGGCTACCCCTTCGCTCCCCGACCGAGGCCGACTCCCCCGCGCCCCTTCGACCGCGCCCCACCACGACCGCATCGTGCCTGCCCGGCTCCCGGATCGGCCCGATTGGTGGCGTCGCTATATCGGCCCGATATGATGGACCGTCATGCTCGACCTGGCCATCCTCGGCCTGCTCGAGGAGCAGGAGCTCCACGGCTACGAGATCCGGCGGCAGCTGCGCGACAGCCTCGGCCTGTTGGCCAACGTGTCGTTCGGCTCGCTCTACCCGGCGCTGGCCCGGCTCGAGGCGGCCGGCGACGTCGAGGCGGTCGATGGGGCCGACGAAGTGGCGCCCACTGCGCCACCCACCGGCTCGCTCAGCGGCGAACGGGCGGTGCTGCGGGCCCGGCGCCATTCACGGCCACGGGGCCGCCGGTCGCGCAAGGCGTACCGGATCACCGGGCAGGGGAGGCGGACCTTCGCCCGGCTGCTGGCGGGGGACGGGGCCGACGACGCCCGTAGCTTCGGGCTCCGGTTGGCGTTCGCCCGCCATCTGCCCCCGCCGGCCCGGCTCGCTCTGCTCGAGCGTCGGCGGGCGCAGCTGGTGGAGCGGCTGGCCGAGGTGGACGGGGCGCGGTCGGAGGCCACGCTCGACGTCTACGCCCGGTCCGTGGTGGAGCACACCGCCGAAGGGGTGGCGCGCGACATCCACTGGCTCGAACGCCTGATCGAAGCCGAACGCAAGCCCGACGGGCAGCGTGCGGCGGGGCGGGCGGCGTCGCGGCGCGAATCGGGGGGGAGGGTGGCCGGGAGGCCGGCCATGGCGGGCAAGGGGAACGAACGGAACTGACCGGGCCCGGCACCGCCGGCACGATCGGGACGACCACGGAAGGAGAACATCGATGAGCGGTGTCCGACTGGCCATCGCCGGCGTGGGCAACTGCGCCAGCTCGCTGATCCAGGGGATCACCTACTACCGCGACGCCGAACCCGACGACGTCGTGCCCGGCCTGATGCACGTGGCGCTGGGCGGCTACCACGTGCGCGACCTGCAGCCGGTGGCCGCCTTCGACGTCGACGCGGCCAAGGTCGGGACCGACCTCGGCAAGGCGATCTTCGCCGGGCAGAACAACACCGTCCGGTTCGCCGAGGTGGGAGACCTCGGCGTGACGGTGCAGCGGGGCCCGACCCTCGACGGTCTGGGCCGGTACTACCGCGAGGTGGTCGAGGAGTCCCCCGAGCCGCCGGTCGACGTGGCCGAGGAGCTGCGCCGCAGCCGGGCCGACGTGCTGGTCGCCTACCTGCCGGTCGGCTCCGAGGACGCGCAGCGCCACTACGCCCAGGCCTGCCTCGAGGCCAAGGTCGCCTTCGTCAACGCCATCCCGGTGTTCATCGCCTCCGACCCCGGGTGGGCCCGGCGCTTCCGCGACGCCGGGGTGCCCATCGTCGGCGACGACATCAAGAGCCAGGTCGGGTCGACCATCGTCCACCGGGTGCTGACCCGCCTGTTCGAGGACCGCGGCCTCGTGCTCGACCGTACCTACCAGCTCAATGTCGGCGGGAACATGGACTTCCGCAACATGCTCGAGCGTGACCGCCTCGAGTCCAAGAAGATCTCGAAGACCCAGGCGGTGACCAGCCAGATCGAGCGCGCACCGCTGCCCGAGGACGACGTGCACATCGGCCCGTCCGACCACGTGCCCTGGCTCGCCGACCGGAAGTGGGCCTACGTGCGCATGGAGGGCCGGAACTTCGGGAACGTGCCCCTGAACCTCGAGCTCAAGCTCGAGGTGTGGGACTCCCCCAACTCGGCCGGGGTCATCATCGACGCCGTGCGGTGCGCCAAGCTGGCCCTCGACCGCGGGGTGGGGGGGCCGTTGCTCGGGCCGTCGGCCTACTTCATGAAATCGCCGCCGGTCCAGTACCACGACGACGTCGCCCAGCAGCTCGTCGAGCGGTTCGCCGGCGGGGAGGCTGGCCCGACCTGGCCCGACGACTGACGCGGGGCAGCTCCTTCACGGACACCTGTCGCGACGGGTCCGGTCGGGGCAGTCAGCCGCCCTGGCGCGCCGCCCACCACGCCTCGAGGCGGCGGGTCGCCTCCTCCTCGCCGAGCGGCCCCTCGTCCATCCGGAGCTCCAGCAGGTAGTCGAGGGCCTCCCCCACCGTCCGCCCGGGCCCGAGGCCGAGGAGGGCCATGACCTGGTTGCCGTCGAGGTCCGGGCGGATCGACTCGAGGGACTCGCGCTCCGCGAGCTCGGCGATGCGTCACTCGAGCTCGTCCATCCGACGGGACAGCGCCTTGGCCTTGGCGGCGTTGCGAGTGGTGCAGTCGCAGCGCGTCAGCTCGTTCAGCCGGCCGAGGAGCGGTCCGGCGTCGCGCACGTAGCGGCGCACCGCCTTGTCGGTCCAACCCAGCCGGTAGGTGTGGAACCGCAGGTGGAGCTCGACCAGGCGTACCACCACCTCCACGTCGTCCTTCGAGTAGCGGAGGGCCTCCATGCGCTCGCGGGTCATCCGGGCCCCGACCACCTCGTGGTGGTGGAAGGTGACCCCGCCCGAGACGAAGGAGCGGGTGCGGGGCTTGCCGACGTCGTGGAAGAGGGCGGCCAGTCGGAGCAGGCGGTCCGGCGAGGTCTTGTCGACCACCGCCAGGGTGTGCGCCAGCACATCCTTGTGCCGGTGGATCGGGTCCTGCTCGAGCGCCAGTCCCGGCAGCTCGGGCAGGAACTCCTCCGCCAGGTGGGTACGCACCACGAACCACAGGCCCTTGGAGGGCACCGCCACCGCCATCAGCTTGTCGAGCTCGTCGCGGATCCGCTCCGCCGACACGATCTTCAGCCGGTGGTGCCCGCCCCGCACCGCCTCCACCAGCGCCCGGTCGGGCTGGAGGTCGTAGCCGGCCAGGAAGCGGGCGGCCCGCAGCATCCGCAGCGGGTCGTCGTCGAAGGACACGTCGGGGGCGAGGGGCGTGCGGAGGCGGTGGGCAGCCAGGTCGGCGATGCCGTCGAACGGGTCCACCAGCACCAGCTCGGGCAGGCGGAGGGCCATGGCGTTGACCGTGAAGTCACGACGCGACAGGTCGTCCTCGATGCGGTCGCCGAAGGTCACCTCCGGCTTGCGGGACTCGGGCCGGTACACCTCCGCCCGGTGGGTGGTGATCTCGTACTGGCAGCCCCGGCGCCGGGCCCCGATGGTGCCGAAGCGCTTCCCCTGGGTCCACACCGCGTCGGCCCACCCGGCCAGCAGGCGCTCGATCTCGTCAGGGCGGGCGTCGGTGGTCAGATCGAGGTCCTTGCGTCCCTCCGGCTCGGTCGAAGCCGACCCGGCGGGCGACTCGACGAGGGCGTCGCGCACCGACCCGCCCACCAGGTACAGGGCGTAACCGGCCGCGCCGAAGCGCTCGGCCAGGTCGGCGGTGGCCCCGACCAGCGGTCGGAAGCGCTCTGGGACGGCGCGGGTCGTCACGGGCCCAAGGTAATGGGTGCGGGCGACGGGCCCGCTCCGACGCCCTCGCTCGGGGATGGTCCCCGGCACGCATTAGCGTGAGCCGGTGTCGTCGCGGCGTGCTCGGTCCCTCGGGAGATGGGGGCTGGCGGCCCTGGGACTGCTCGGCGCCGCACTCCTCCCGGCCGCCCTGTGCGACCCTGCCCCGGCCGGCGCGGCCGGGGCCACGGGCGCGGCGGGGACCCTCGGCGCCAAGCCCGCCTTCGGCCTGCTGGGTCAGAGCCCGTACGTCTCTCCCGGGACCGGCGGCGTCGGCACCTTCGAGCTCACCCTGTCGATGAGCGGAGGCGTCCCGGCGGGTGCCGGGGTCGTGGTGGACCTGTACCGACCGCTGGCGACCCGCTCCGCTTTCGAGGCCACCCTGACCAACCCCCCGCTGGGCCAGATCGGATCCGCCGGGCCCGCCCCGGTGGCCGGGCTGCCGGCTGCGGCCGGCGGTGGTCGGACCCTGGCCGTCACCGTCGTCCCCGGCACGGCGCCGGCCGGCGTGACCGGCCCCTCGCTCTCTCTCGAATGCCAACTCGGCACCGGGACCTGCCCGGGTGTCTACCCGGTGGTGGTGACCCTCGAGCGGCAGGGTGGCGGTGAGCTCGGCCGCTTCACCACCTACCTCACCTTCACCGAGGGACCGGCCGCCGCACCCCTGCGCTTTGCCTGGGTTATCCCGGTCGACGCACCGGTGCGCATCCGCGGGGACCGCCTCGGGCAGGCGGTGGTCGCACCGTCGCGGGCCAGGGTCGCCGCTCTGGGCGGGCTGGTCGCATCCCTCGAGCGGCGGCCCGACGTGCCGGTCACCGTCGCCGCCTCCCCGCAGACCGTCCAGCAGCTGGGCGCCTCGCCCTCCAAGAGTGCCCAGGAGGTGGTCAAGGGGCTGGTGCAGCTGTCGGGCGACCAGCAGCTCCACCAGTTCCCCGCCCAGCCCTACGTGCCCATCGACCTGGGCGCCATCGCCGGGTCCGGTGAGCGCACCGAGATAGTCGCCCAGATGGCCAAGGGGGCGGCCGTGCTGCGTTCGAGCCACGTCGCCACCGACACCGCCCAGACCACCTGGGTGACTCAGGGCACGGTCGGTCCGAGCATCGGCTCGGGGCTGTCCGACGTGCGCGCCAGCCGGTTGGTGCTTCCCGACGGCCAGCTGGCCCCACCGAGCGCGACCATCTCGGGGCAGGCCGGCTACCACACGTGGACCTACCCCTTCACCCTGGACCTCGGGCACGGCCACCCGGTGCTGGCGGCGGCGGCCGACGGGCACGTCGCCGGCGAGTTCTCCGACGACCCTTCTGACCCCGCCCTCGAGGCGGCCCAGGTGCTGGCCGATCTGGCCGTCGTCCACTTCGAGGCGCCGAACCTGACCGACGGCCAGGGGCAACCCGCGGCCCGGGGGATCGTCGCCGTGCCGCCAGCCGGCTGGACACCGTCGGCCGCCTTCGACGACCAGCTGCTGGCCGGGCTCCAGAACAACCCGCTCATCACCCCGGTGACCCTCGACGGCTTCTTCTCACAGGTGGCGCTCGGGGGACCCCGCGGGGTGACCGGCCGCCGCCTGGCCTCGGGCTCGGGGACCGCGCTGGCCCCCGGCCTCGCCCAGCGGCTCACCACCGCCCGACTCCGGCTCACCTCCTTCGTCAGCGCGGTGCGACCCCGCAGCGAGACGGTGCTCAGCCAGCTCGACGACCTGCTGCTGGCGGCCGAAGCCGACACCCTCCGCCGGCGGGGGCAGTTCGCCGGGGTGGCGGCCTTCGAACGGGCCCTCGGCGGCCAGCTGTCCCTCATCCGGGTGGCCACCGAGCGCACCATCACCCTCACCGCCCGGACCGCGGCGATCCCGATCACCATCCTCTCCTCCGCCCGGTACACGGTGGTGGCCCGCCTGAACGTGTCGAGCGACCGATTCCTGTTCCCCGGCCGCGGAGGCGCCGGGGTGCCCAACGTGGTCATCGACCACCCGACCACCCCCGAACGGGTGGTCGCCGAGGCGCGCACCTCGGGCGACCTCCCCCTGACGGTCACCCTCGTGGCCCCGCAGGGTGACCCCCCGCTGGTGATCGCCCACGGGGAGCTGACCGTCCGCTCCACTGCCACCTCGATCGTGGGCATCATCCTCAGCGTGGCCGCCGCCGCCGTCCTGCCGACCTGGTGGGGTCGGACCTGGCGGGCCGGGCGTCGGGCCCGCCGGGCCCGCCCGGCCCCGTGACCGATCGCCGGCCGCCGCCGGAGGGGGCGGAGGGGGCGGAGGCCGGGGCGGAGGAGGCCAACCTCCGCCGGGCCACGGTCGGCATGGCCGCCGGGACGACTCTGTCCCGGGTCAGCGGGGTCGCCCGCATCCTGGCACTCGCCTACGCGCTGGGCCCCACCCGCCTGGCCGACAGCTACAACCTCGCCAACACCATCCCCAACATGCTCTACGACGTGGTGCTGGGCGGGGTGCTGACGGCCACCTTCATCCCGGTGTTCGTCGACCGTCTCGCCACCCGCCGCGAGCGTGAGGCCTGGCGGTCGATCTCGGCCGTCCTCACCCTGTCGCTGGTGGTCCTGGTGTGCGCCACCGTGATCTTCTGGGTGGCGACCCCGTTGATCATCGATGCCTTCACCTTCCTCGGCCACACCCATGCGGCGGCCGGGCAGACCCTGGCCCAGGAGAAGGCGGCCGCCACCACCCTGCTTCGCTGGTTCGTCCCCCAGATCGCCCTCTACGGGGTGATCTCGCTCGTCACCGCGCTGCTCAACACCCGCCGCCGCTTCGCCGCCCCCACCTGGGTGCCGATCGCCAACAACCTGGTCTGCGTCGTGGTGCTGCTGTGGTTCCGGGCGGTGGCCGGGTCCAAGCCCTCGTTGGCCGGGTCGCAGCTCCACCCCGGCCAACTGCTGCTCTTGGGTCTCGGGACCACCATCGGGGTCGCCGTGCAGGCGCTCCTGTTGCTGCCCAGCCTCCGCGGCATCGGGTTGAGCCGGGTCCGGTTGCGCTGGGAGCCGTCCAACGAGGCGGTGCGCACCGTGATGCGGCTCGGCGCATGGACGTTCGGCTTCGTGATCGCCAACCAGGTCGCCCTCTTCGTCGTGCTGGCCCTGGCGGTCGGGGCGCCCGGCGCCGACCCGGTCTCGTCGTACACCTACGCCTACACCTTCCTGCAGATGCCCTACGCGGTGGTGGCGGTGTCGGTGATGAGCGCGGTGACACCGTCGCTGGCCGTCCGCTGGGCGGTCGCCGACACCGACGGCTTCCGGACGCGCATGTCGGGTGGCCTCAGGGCGGTGCTGGCGGTGATCCTGCCGGCGGCCGTGGGCATGCTGCTCCTGGCCCGGCCCGCGGTGGCCCTCCTGCTCGGCCACGGGTCGACCACTCCCGCCCAGACCGCCCCCACCGGGGCCGCCCTGGCCATGTTCGCCCTCGGGCTGCCCGGCTTCTGCGTCTACCTCTACGTGGTCCGGGTGCTGCAGACCATGCAGCGCACCGAGGTCGCCTTCTGGCTCTACCTGGTGGAGAACGGCCTCAACGTGGTACTGGCGGTGGCCCTCGTGCACCCGCTGGGCGTCCGGGGACTCGCCCTCTCGCTGTCCGTCGCCTACTCGGTGGCCGCCGTCCTGGGCCTGGTGGTGCTGCGCCGGTGGCTGGGACGCCTGGCGGCCCCGGGCGCCTGGCGCCCGTTGCGACGGGTTGCCGTGGCGACGGTGGCCATGGGCCTGGTGGTGCTGGTGGTGAGCAACCTCTCGAGCGCCGCCCAGGGGCTCGGGCTGTTCCTTCGGGTCGGCGCGGCGGTCGTGATGGGCGTGCTGGTCTACGGCGGGTTGGCGGCCCTGCTGGCCAACCGGGCGGCGGCCCGCACCTCGGTCACCCGCACCGGGCCGGGCCGGCCCGTCGCGTCCTCACTGGCCCCGCCCCCACCGGCGCCCCCCCGCCACGTGCAGCCTCGCCATGTCCGGGCGCTCCCCCGCGATCCGGTCCGGACCATCGCGAGGGACGTGGACCAGGGGTGGGGTGCAGAGGGCCCCGAGGACGGGGCCCGGCGGCTCCTGGCCCGGCACCTCGAGGCCTCGACGGCCTGGGAGCCCGCCACCACGCCCCACGTGGTGCTCCTCCCGCTACCGCCGCCCTCCCGCTCGGCCGACGTCCCCTACGACCGTGACCGCGAGGGGCCGGTGGGCCGTGGCGGGCGGCTCGAGGGTGGGCCGCCCGGCGGGGTCCTCCCCGAAGAGGGGCCCGAGGACCTCGAGGGGGACGCGCCGCTCGACGTGGGCGAGCGGCGACTCGTCGCCCGCCATCGCGAAGGGGGGGCATCCCCGGGGGGGCGTCGGGTGACCCCGGCGCCGCGACGGGAGCCCCCGCAATCCCCCCCGGCGCCCCCGCCGCAACGTCCGCCCCCGTCGCGGCCCGGCGACCCCGGACGACCGCGGCGGCTCTGGCCACCCGCTCCACCCCGACCCGGTGGAGGGACCGGCCGCGAGCAGGGGCACTAGGTTTGCCGCTCGTGCCCGCCGGGGCACCCGATGGATCGGAGGGGCAATGGCCGTCCGGATCGTGACCGATAGCGCGTGCGACCTCTCCGACGAGCTCGTCGACCGTCACCAGATCGCCGTCGTGCCCCTCACCATCCGGTTCGGCGACGAGGTGCTGGTCGACCGGCGGGAGATCAGCACCGAGGAGTTCTGGCGCCGGTGCCGAACCTCCACCAAGCTCCCCGAGACGGCCGCCCCGTCCCCGGGCGCCTTTGTCACCGCCTTCGCCGAGGCGGCCGACGCCGGTGCCGCCGGCATCGCCTGCCTCACCCTCTCGGCCGGCGTATCGGCCACCTACCAGGCGGCCCGCACCGCCGCCGAGTCCTTCGACCGGGTGCCGGTCGAGGTGATCGACACCCGGTCCCTCACCCTCGGCCAGGGGCTGCTCTGCCTGGCCGCTGCCGAGGCGGCGGAGGAGGGTGCCGACCTGACCGAGGTCACCCGGCGGGCGGCCGACCTGATCGGGCGCACCCGGGTGTACGGGGCGATCGCCACCCTCGACCACCTGCAGCGGGGCGGCCGCATCGGCGGGACCGCCGCCCTCTTCGGCTCCCTGCTCTCGATCAAGCCCTTCATCCAGGTCAAGGACGGGCTGGTGGCCGAGGAGTCCAAGCAACGGACACGCGCCCGCTCGCTCGAGTACCTGGTCGGCAAGGCCAAGGCCGACGCCCCGCTCGAGCGCCTGGCGGTGGCCAACGGGGCGGCCGAGGACATCGACCAGGTGATCGCCCAGCTGCGCGAGGTGGAGGTCGCCCACGAGATCGTGATCGGTGACCTCGGTCCGGTGGTCGGCGCCCACGCGGGGCCGGGCGCCATCGGGGTCTGCTACCAGCTCCCGGTCGGTGCCGCCGGCGGCGCCCGCTAACCTCTCCACATGGTCGAGCCAGGCGCCCCCTCCCCCGGCGCTCCACCGCCGGCGGGCGGTGCCGGCACCCCCTCCGCCTCGACCGCCGCCGCGTGGCCGGCCAAGGCGGTGGACACCGTCGACCTGGTGGTCGACACCATCCACGACAAGGCCATCCGGCCACTCATGCTGGTCGGGCGGGCGCTGGTGTTCGGGCTGCTGATCGCCGCCCTGGGGACGCTGCTGGCGGTCGTCCTCGCCATCGCCCTGGTCCGGCTGCTCGACGTCTACGCCTTCGGGCACCGGGTCTGGGCGTCCGACGCCTTGCTGGGCTTCGTCTTCACGGCGGCCGGCCTCGGGGCCTGGTCGATGCGGACCCGGCGCTCCGCCGCCGACTCCCACTGAGCCTCCCGTGGCCGACCGGAGGAAGGTCCTCATCGCCGGATCCGGCCCTGCCGGCCTGACCGCAGCCGTCTACGCCGCCCGTGCGCAGCTCGGGCCGGTGGTCGTCGAGGGCGAGCCGTCCTCCACCTCGGACCAACCGGGGGGTCAGCTCATGCTGACCACCGAGGTGGAGAACTTCCCCGGCTTCCCCGACGGGGTGATGGGCCCGGAGCTCATGACCGCCATGCGGGCCCAGGCGGCGCGGTTCGGGGCGGAGATGGTCACCGCCAAGGTCACGCGGCTCGAGCTCTCCTCCTCGCCCTTCGGCGTCTGGACCGCTGACCCCGATGCCCCGGAACCCGCCTACCTGGCCGATGCCCTCATCGTCGCCACCGGGGCCCAGGCCCTGATGCTGGGGGTGCCCGGTGAGGACCGGCTGCTCGGCTACGGCGTGTCCACCTGCGCCACCTGCGACGGCTTCTTCTTCCGCGGTCTTCCGATCGCGGTGGTGGGCGGGGGCGACTCGGCCCTCGAGGAGGCGCTGTTCCTCACCCGGTTCGCCGAGCGGGTCACGGTGATCCACCGGCGCGACCAGCTGCGGGCGTCGCGGATCATGCAGCAGCGGGCCTTTGCCCATCCGAAGATCGAATTCCGTTGGAACACCCAGGTCACCGAGGTGCTCGGGGACGGCAAGCTCGACCGGCTCCGAGTCCGTGACACGCTCTCGGGCGGTGAGGAGGAGCTGACCTTCAGCGGTCTGTTCGTGGCCATCGGTCACGAACCCAACACCGCCGCCCTGGGCGGTCAGCTCGAGCTCGACGACCAGGGCTACGTCCGGACGTTCGAAGGCTCCCGTACCAGCGTGGAGGGGGTTTTCGCCTGCGGCGACGTCCAGGACCACGTCTACCGCCAGGCGATCACCGCGGCCGGTTCGGGCTGCATGGCGGCCATCGACGCCGAGCGCTGGCTCGAGTCACGGGGCGAATGACGCGACCGGGCCGGGAACACCTCGTCCGGCAACGGCGTTGTGGATGGGGACACGAGGGCAGGCAGGCCCCGACACGAGGAGGGACTAGATGACCGGGAAGATCGTCACGCTCGACGACGCTACGTTTGACGAACGTGTCAAGAGCGCGGAGGTGCCGGTGCTCGTCGACTTCTGGGCCGAATGGTGCGGGCCGTGCAAGATGATCGCTCCGGTGCTGGAGGAGATCGCCACCGAGCAGGAGGGCAAGCTGGTGGTGGGCAAGCTCAACATCGACGACAACCTCGACGTGACCCGTCGCTTCGACGTGATGAGCATCCCGACGCTGATCCTCTTCAAGGACGGCGAGGCGAAGGCCCGCTTCGTCGGGGCCAAGCCCAAGGGCCAGCTCCTGCAGGAGCTCGCCGCGTACCTCTGACCGGCGCCGCCCTCCTGCCCCTGGACGAAGGGCAGGAGGGCGAAGCGGTCGCCGACGTCCAACGCCGGCTCGACGCGCTCGGGCTGCCGACCTCCGCCGACCCGGCCGGCCGTTTCGGCCCGGCCACCAGGGCCGCCGTCGAGGCCTTCCAGCGCCAGCGGGGGCTGCGGATCGACGGCGTCTGCGGGACGCAGACCTGGGACACCCTGGTCGAGGCCGGCTTCCGTCTGGGCAACCGCTTCCTCTACCGCCGGACCCCGATGCTGAGGGGTGACGACGTCGCCGACCTCCAGCAACGCCTGAGTGCCCTGGGCTTCGACACCGGTCGGGTGGACGGCATCTTCGGCGACGCAACCGCCAAGGCCCTGCGGGACTTCCAGCGCAACACCGGACTGGCGGTGGACGGCATCGCCGGGGGGTCCACCGTACAGGCCCTGCGGCGGCTGCAGGCCCGCCACGAGCATCCCGAGCTGGTGTCCGACGTCCGGGCCCGAGAGGAGCTGCGCCGCCGGCCCCCCACCCTGGCCGGCCGTCACGTGGCGGTCGGCGAGGTCGGCGGGCTCGACACCTCCGTCACCGCCCTGCGTCGGCGGCTGGTGCGTACCGGCGCCCAGGTCACACTGCTCCACCATCCCGACGACTCCACCCAGGCCCAGCAGGCGAACGCCGCCGACGTCGACCTCTACCTCGGGCTTCGACTCGACCCGGAACGGGCCGGCTGCGCCACCGCCTACTACGGCGGCTACCGCACCGAGTCCCCCGGCGGGCGTCGCTTGGCCGAGCTCGTCCAACAGGAGCTGCCGGCCGCCCTCGACGTGCCCGACCTCGGAGCCCACCCGATGTCCCTCCCGCTCCTACGCGAGACGCGCATGCCGGCCGTGCTCGTGGAAGTCGGTCCCGCCTCGGTGGCGGTGGAGGGTGCACCGGTCATGACCGACGCGCTGACCAGGGCGTTGCTCGAGTGGGCCGGTTCCACCTGGGACTGAACTGGCCTCCGGGACAACCGGGCGCTCGGCCGGGGGAAGGCTCGGCCCCCCGCGGCCGGAACGGGTTGCCCCGATGGCAGGGTGCCGCCGAACACCTCAGGTGACGAATCCGCGTCAAAGGGCTCGACGAAGAGGCTTCTTCGACAATCCACAACCTGTGCATCACGTTGTGGATAAACCTCAAGATCGCCTAGATGGTTCACGCCCGCGTCAGGTGCTCGCACCGGGGCCGGAGCACGACCGCCCGTCGCCCCCCAGTCGGCCCTCAGTCCGGCACCGGCCCGTCCGGCGGGCCCGGGACCGGTGCGATACGACGCTCCCCCAACATGGCCCGGTAGATCCTCTCGAGATCCTCGAGGGTGGCGAACTCGACGGTCACCCGCCCCCGGCGGTTGTGCAACTCCACCTTCACCCGGGTGTCGAGATGGGCCGAGAGCAACTCCTCGAGCTCGAGAACCCCTGGTTCCGGCAGTCGCCGGGGCCCCTGACGGGAAGTATTACCATTGGTAGTACTTTCCACGGGTGGCGGGTCCGGCGGCTGCGGCACCTCCGCCCGAACCAGCTCCTCCACCGCCCGAACACTCAACCCCTCGTCGACGATCCTCGAGACCAGCCCCTCTTGCAGCGTCCGATCGGGGGTGCCGAGGAGTGCACGGGCATGACCGGCCGAGATGGTCCCGTCGGCCACGGCCCGCTGAGCGCCAGCCGGCAATTGCAGAAGCCGGAGTGTGTTGGTCACGGCCACCCGGCTCTTGCCCACCCGGGTGGCCACCCTCTCGTGGGTCAGGCCGAACTCGTCGATCAGCTGCTGGTAGGCCGCCGCCTCCTCCAGCGCGTTGAGGTCCTCCCGATGGAGGTTCTCGACCAGTGCCTGCTCGAGGCTGTGGAGATCTGTCGTCCCCGATTTGACCAGCACCGGCACCGTCTGCAGCCCGGCCCGGCGGGCGGCCCGCCACCGGCGCTCCCCAGCGATCAGTTCGTAGCTGGCGTCGTCCCCGTCGACTTCGCGGACCAACACCGGCTGCAAAACCCCCACCTCCCGTATCGAGGCAGCCAGCGTAGACATCGACTCCTCGTCGAAGTGGGTCCTCGGTTGGTGGGGGTTCGCCCGCACACTGGTGATCGGGACTTCCCGGAACGCCGAACCGCGCTCCCCCATCACCTCGGTCGGGATCAGCGCTCCCAAACCCTTACCCAACCCGCTTCGGCGCGCCACTGCTCACCTCCTTCGCAAGCTCGCGATAGGCGACGGCGCCCCGCGAGGTGGGATCGAACACCGTGATCGGCTGGCCGAACGACGGGGCCTCCGACAGCCGGACCGTCCTCGGGATGACACTTCGGCAAACCCGTTCCTTGAAGTGATTCCTGACCTCCTCCGCCACGTCGACAGCCAGTCGCGTCCGCCGGTCGTACATCGTGAGCACGATGGTGCTCACCTCCAGATCCTCATTGAGGTTGGTCGCGACCAGGTGGACGTTCCGAAGGAGTTGGCTGAGACCCTCTAGTGCGTAGTACTCGCACTGGATCGGAACCAGCACCTCTCCGGCTGCGGCCAACCCGTTGACCGTGATCAACCCGAGCGAGGGTGGACAGTCGATGATCACATAATCGAAGTCATCGACCACCGGCTCGATCGCCTTGCGAAGCTTCAGCTCCCTGCTGAACGCCGGGACCAGCTCGATCTCGACCCCGGCCAGGTCGATGGTGGCAGGGGCCACGAAGAGGTTCCGGACGCTGGTCGGCTCGATGCAGTCCTCCATCGGGAGGTCCCGCATGATGACGTCGTACATCGACACCTCGAAGTTCCTGGCATCGATCCCAAGGCCGGTGGTGGCGTTCCCCTGGGGATCGAGATCGATCACCAGGACCCGGTACCCCATCTCGGCCAGAGCCGCACCGAGGTTGACCGTCGTGGTGGTCTTTCCGACCCCTCCCTTCTGGTTGGCCACTGCGATCACTCGCGGGAGATCGCGGACCTTCGGTGACAAGCCGAGGTCGTCGGACCCGGCCAACCCGACGAGCTCGGTCCCGACCGACAGCCCGCTGTCCTGCCCGAGGGGACCCAGCCCCTCCTGCACCAGAGGAACCTCGTTTCCCGTCACCGCCCAGTCGCTCGGCGCGACGCCTTCTCCCCTCTCCTCGTTGGTCCCGCGAGAAGTCTCGATGTCGGCCAGCGCCGCGTCGACCAGGGTGTCGGCGGACAGCGGGGGAGTGGGGACCTCGGAGGGTGGTGGGGGATATGGGCCCAGCGGGGGCACAACGTCCTCCACGCTGGAATGTCCCCCCGGGGCGAACGACCAGGAGGCGCTTGCCTGTGCCGAGGGGAGGGGATCGTCTCGCAGATCGCCAGCGGGGACCGGGTCGGCGTCCGGGGGAGAACCCGCCGGCTCCACTCCGGGAGAACCCTCCGGCTCGAAGAGGCCGGAGTCTTCGGTTCCCCAGTCGGCGGCTGTCCTTGGAGTGTCCGAGTCGCCTTCCCCGGACCAGGAGTCGGACCCCGCAAGTTCCCAACCCAGCGGTTCCCGCGGCTCCCCGAGATCGGCGCCGTCCGACCACTCGAGATCGTCGGTGACTGCATGGCGGGGATGGATCGCCACGATTCCCTCTGCGAGGGACTCCCACGCCTCCACCGTGTCCCCCGCTTCGAACGGCTCCTCCGCTTCGAACGGCTCCTCCGCTTCGAGCAGGCGAACATGATCGTCGAGAGGCGCGGGGGAGAGCGGCGTCGAGACGGGGGTGGGGGTGGGGGCGCGAACCTCCCCTATTCGGTCGGCTGAGGAAACTGCGTCGAAGGACGGTGCCGACCCCACCTCCTCGGTTGGGAAAGGTTCGGCTCGGCCACCACGGTTCCGTCCGCCGGGCTGACCCCGGTCCCTACGCCTCAGCCGCACCGACGCGTCCGGTCGGCAGGCTTTCGCACCGCCCCATCCTCGCCGCGAGGCGGCATGGAGGTCAAGCTTTGTGGCCCATGTTTCACGTGAAACATGACCCTTTCCAACCCTGAAGTACCCGTAAGAAGGCGACAGAACGAGGCTGGAGGTTCGATCGGACCCCCCGCCACTGGCCGATCGACACAGCCCCGGTGGTGACCACCTGCGTCACCTCCCACGCCTCCCAGGGCGTTATGGCCCCGGGCCGTCGATCGTGCCACCGGGCGTCCACGCCGCCAGCGCCCGTACCGGCGTCACCGACGACGAAGCCAGCGTGCGTCAGAGAGAGCCATGCGAACGGGGCAGCGGGTCCTCCGACCAGACCCTGACACACCTCACACGGGTGTTCCACGTGGAACCCGAAACCATGAACCCCGACCGCGACAGGGAAGGTCAGAAGAGTGGCCGCTTCGCAGCTATCCCGACCCGCCGTGGGAAGCCCGTCTGGCAGAGCTTCTCTTGGGGGATCCGGACGAATCGGACGCCCTGGAGCACGAGCTCGGCCGGCGACATCCCGAGCCTCGCAAGCCCAGCTGCCGGCCAACGATCCTCGGGATCGGCCTCGTGGTCCGGTGGCTCCGAGACAAGCAGAAACCCACCCACCTGGAGGAACGGTGCGGCACATTCCGCGGTCACCGCCGGGGGAGCGAACGACCGGGCCAGAACCCGGTCGAACATGCTGCGAAACGTCGAGTCGCGGCCGGCCTCCTCTGCTCGACGACGGACCACCGTCACATGGTTCCCCAATCCGAGTCGGGCGACCGCAGTGACCACGAACTCGATCCGGCGCTGATTGGCGTCGAGCAGCACCAAGGACGCCCGGGGGAGCGCCATTGCCACCACCAGCCCAGGGATCCCGCCACCGGTCCCCAGATCGAGGACCCGCCCGGTCCAGTCCGAACCGGAGGAACCCTGGGAGGCTCCGTTCACCTGTGCGGTGACAGCCGCGAATCCCAAGGCCTGCTCGATGTGAGATTCCACCGGGCCAGGTCCGAGGAACCCGTGCCGACGGGCCTCGAGCAGGACCTTCTTGATCGAGGATTCGTCCCCAACCGACAGTCTCGGCGGCGGCGTACCTTCGGGCTCCCCCGTCCACCCGGTCAACGGGTCTCGATTCCGGGGTGGACGGTCCGGAGGCCGATTTCCCGCGGAACAGGAACGCCGACCGGAGCGGGGACCGGCCTCAGTTGGCCGGTGCGATGACGATGTACCTGGTGGGGTCCTCGCCCTCGGAGCGGGTGACCACACCCTCGAACTCGTTGATGCTGTCGTGGACCACCTTCCGGTCGGCCGGCGACATCGGCTCGAGCGCCCGCTCGGCCCCGGACTCGATCACCTCCTGGGCGACCTGTTCGCTGAACCGCCGGAGGGCGGCAGCACGCCGCTCCCGGTAGCCGGCCACGTCGACCAGGATCCGGTCGGTGCGGGTGGGGAACCGCCGTTGCACGGCCGTTCGGGTGACGTCCTGCAGAGCAGCCAGTGTGCTCCCCCGGGGTCCGATCAGGAGGCCCAGCTCGTCACCGGATGCGGCGACCTCCACCGTCTCCTCGTCGATCACCCGGGTGTCGACCGACGCGGTCAACCCGAGCTCGTCCAGCAGTCCCTGCAGGAACTCCCGAGCCACCTCTGCCTGCTCCTGCAGGGTCATGCCCTCGGCCATGCCGACCTCCTTCGCAACAGCGGCCGACTCCTGTCGTCGGCCGCCTTCGGACCCGTTCCGTCTCGCCGACCTGCCGGTCGTCGGCCTCTCCTCCACCGGGCCGCCTTCCCCGAGACCCGAGCCCTCCGCAGCACCCGAACGTGGACCCCCCACGCCGCCCGTCCTGGCAGCCCGGTTCCGGCGGCGGCGAGCGGACCGGCTGGTGCCAGCTCCGGTGGCAGGTTCGGCGCCCTCTGTGGTCGCCCGGCCCTCGCCTGCCCTCGTCTTCGTACCGCCCGACGCACGCTGGCCGGGTTGCCGCTCCTGGCCACCCCTTCCACGCTCCCCAGGGCGATGCGACCTCTTGGGGCGGGGCCGGACGGGGCGCACCCTGGCCCGCACCCGCGCCTCGCCCCGGACCCTTCCGAACAACCCCGTCCGTGGCTCGGCCATCACCACGAGCTCTGCGTCGGCCTCCGCGACCCCCAGCTGCTCGAGGGCCGCCTCCTTCGCCTCGTCGACCGTCCTACCCGTGACTTCTACCCACTCCACGCCTCAGCGCGCCTTTCTCGTTCGCTTCGCCTTCGACCGGGGATGTGACTTGCTCCCCTGACCCTCCGAGCCAGCTCCGTTGGTGCCCACCCGGCCCTGCTGCCGACCGCCGGGGGCCCCCTTGCGGGGAGCTCCCCCTGCGGCCCGCGGTCTCTGGGCCGCCGGTGCCTTGCCGGCTTCGACCTTGCCGGCTTCCGTCTTGCCGGCTTCGACCACCGGCGTCACCCCGGCCGGCAGCTCCTGCGGCGCAGGACGGGTGGCGCCGTCTCGTCCGCCGAGCAGTGCGTTCAACACACCCCCCGCCGGGCGCGGCGAGCCGCCGATCTGCCGTTCGCCCGGGCGTTGGACCAGCCCGGTACGGAAGATGACGTCCTGGGTGGCGATCCGGACGATGGTCGACACAATCATATAAAGGACAACACCAACTGGGATCAAAAAGTATATATACGCGAAGATCAACGGCATGACCTTCTGCATCGCCTGCATCTGAGAGTTCATCTGAGAAGCGGCCTTGTTTCGCTTCGTCATCTGGCTCATCTGAACGTATTGAAGCGCGACGGCTATGGCGACAAATACAAAGTAGGGGATGTAGTCGTACCAGAAAGCGTGGTGAGAGAAGGGCCGGAGGGCGAGGTTCAGCCCGAGAGAGTGCATGACGCCCGGGCTCGCCACCAGGTTGTGGTACATCTTCGAGCCGCTGGGAATGTAGCGCGGCACGGCGCACACTGCCGCAAGGCACTTCTGCCCGGCGTGGCTCACCGCACCGTTCGCCAGCACCGTACCGACGGGGTATTTCGTACCCCGAGATACGGTATTTGTGAGACCTCTCAGGACGTCGTACAGGACGATGAGCGCCGGCATTTGAAGAAACATCGGCAGGCAGCCGCCGGTCGGACTGACGCCCTGCTCGCGGTAGAGCCGCATCATCTCCTGGTTCAACTGCTCGCGGTTCTCGGCGCCTTTGTACTTCTGACGGAGCTTCTGGATCTCCGGCTGGAGCGCCTGCATGGCCAGCATCGACCGCGTGCTCTTGATGGTCAGCGGCGTGAGCAGGGCCATGATGAGGATCGTCAGGATGACGATGGCGGCGGCGTAGTCCGGCACGATCCCGTAGATGAACGCCAGCACGGCCGCGATGGCGATGAACAACGGGTGGAAGATCTGGCCGACCGCCTTGAACAGGGAGTTCTCGGCGAGGAGCGGCGCCATGTGGGAAAGGTGGGGGAGCGGGCTCACCGGTGCCTCCGGGAGGTGGTGATCTCGGCGGGGACCAGGTCGATCCCATGGGCGCCGAAGGGATGGCAGCGGAGGACCCGCCGGAGGGCCAGCCGTCCACCCCGCCACGCACCGTGCCGCTCGACCGCCTCCACGGCGTAGTTCGAGCACGACGGCCAGAACCGGCACGGGGAGGGATGCCCGGTGCGCGCCGCCTGGTACGCCCGGACGACGGCCATCACCATCCGGGTCCCGAGGGAACGGGTGCCGGTGCTCATCGGGCGGGGTGCGCTGAGGCGGCGGCGGCCACCCGGGTAGCACCGGTGAGCGCCTGCTCGAGACAGCCGACCAGAGCCTGGTAGGAGAGCGTGGCCGCCGGGGCGGCGGCTCCCACCAGGTAGCACCCGGGTCGGAGGGTGCCCGTGGGGACCTGACCGATGGCGGCCCGGAGGCGGCGGCGGATCCTGTTCCTGGTCACCGCCTTGCCCGCCCGACGTCCCACCGTAAAGGCCACCGCCGGGCGCGGGTCGGCGCACTCCGGTGCCGGTCGGAGGTAGCGGACCTGCACCGGGCCGGCCGAGGCGCGCCCACTGGGCCTTCTGAGCTGGGAAAAAGTGGCGCGACGGTGGATCGGGCGGACGGCGGTGCTCATCCCCGCCCTCACACGGTCAGCCGATGGCGCCCCTTGAGCCGTCTCGCCCGCAGGATCGCTCGTCCACCCCGCGTCGCCATGCGCCGGCGGAAGCCGTGCGTCTTCGCCCGCTTGCGCGTGTTGGGTTGGTAGGTTCGCTTCACGTCCGGCACGCCTTTCGCCGCTGCCCCGGGTGCCGGATGCCCCGGCCCCGGCAGGAAGAGGGTCGACCGTCGCCCGCGACGCCTGTCAGGCGCCGGGCGCGATGCCGACCCACCATGCTAGGCGCGATCGCCGTTGCCCACTAGTCGGGCTCCATCCCGCGGCCACTAGTCCGGTGCGCCGGCACGGTGTACCTTCGAACGACCGCGGCCGCAGCGGTGGTCCACACCTGTGGACCAGGTTGTGGACGGTCGGCCGGGCGGGCTCGCGGAGGAGCAGGTGAACGGAGCGAACGGGCTGTGGACGCGGTGTGTGGCGTCCCTTCGCGAACAGGTCTCGGAGACCACCTGGCAGATGTGGCTCTCGAGCGTCGCGCCCCTGTCGGTGGACGACGACACCCTCATCCTGTCGGTCCCGAACGTCCTCGTGCGCGATCGGGTGGCCACCCGTTTCCTGCCCCTGATCGAGGAGACCCTGGCCGCGATCGCCGGCGAGCCGATGCGGGCCAGGTTGCGGGTGGTGGAGCAGCCGCTCGCGATCCCCGACACCGTCGAAACCGAGCTTCCCCGGGCCGGTGCGGCCCACACCGGCCGCGTCCGCAGGGGGGACCCCGGCCCGACGGCCGATCCAACCCTTTCCCGACCGAACGGGGCCCGCGGCATGCCGCGGTCGGCCGAACCCGAGCCGACGGTCATGCTCGACCCCCGTTTCCTGTTCGACACCTTCGTCGCCGCCTCGTCGAACCGGCTGGCCCATGCGGCCGCCCAGGCCGTGGCCGAGACGCCGGGACGCTCCTACAACCCGCTGTTCATCTACGGCGACTCCGGCCTCGGCAAGACCCACCTCCTGCACGCGATCGGGAACTACGTGCACGAGAACTTCCCGATGCGCAAGGTGCTCTACGTCACCACCGAGACCTTTCTGAACGACTTCGTGGACTCGCTGCGCATGTCCACAACCATCGCCTTCAAGCGGCGCTATCGGGAATGTGACGTCCTGCTGATCGACGACGTCCAGTTCATGGAGAACCGCGAGGGCCTGCAGGAGGAGTTCTTCCACACCTACAACGATCTTCACGGCGCCGGGAAGCAGATCGTGCTGACCGCCGACCGGCCCCCCAAGTCGATCGAAACGCTCGAGGACCGGCTCAGGAGCCGCTTCCTCTCCGGTCTCATCACCGAGATCGACCCGCCGGACTTCGAGACCCGGCTCGCCATCCTGCGCTCCAAGGCCGAAGCCGACCACGACAACATGCCCGACGACGTCCTCGAGTTCATCGCCACCCACGTCAAGAACAACATCCGGGAGCTCGAGGGCGCCCTCATCCGGGTGACCGCCTTCGCCAGCCTCAACCGGGAGTCGATCTCGCTCACCCAGGCCGAACGCGTGCTCTCCGACATCGTCTGGGCCGGGGAACCTCGCCGGATCACCCCCCAGATGATCCGCGAGGCGACGGCCAACAGCTACGGCTTCACCGTCGACGCCATCTGCGGCCCGAGTCGGACTCGCCCCCTGGTCACCGCACGCCAGGTGGCCATGTACCTGGTCCGGGACCTGACCGAGTTCAGCTACCCGGCCATCGCCCGGGTGTTCGGTGGACGGGACCACACCACCGTCATCCACGCCGTCGACAAGATCACCAAGCAGATGAAGGAGCGTCGGCAGATCTACGACCAGGTCACCGAGTTGCGCCTCGAGCTCAAGAACGGCGCCTGACGATTGAACCGTCGCTGCGTGCCGCTGCACCCTGTGGACCGTCATTGTGCGATCTGGGGACGGTGCCCCCGGTCTTCCCCAGCCTTCCCCAGCCCGCACCGGAGCACCGCCGAAACGTCCACGGGGCGCTCCGCTGCGGTGGAAAGACCTTTCCCCCGCCACCAGGCATTCTGTCACCCTGTCCACAATCCCCAGCCCCTACTACCTCTATCCAAGGGAATTACGCTCTCTGTGCACCGCAGGTATGCATCCTGGCGAAAGGACGAAGCTCGGTGAAGTTCCGCTCCGAACGTGACTCCCTGGTCGACGCTCTGTCCACGGCAGGCCGAGCTGTCGGGGGTCGCAGCGCCTCGTCGGCCGTCCTCTCGGGGTTGCTCCTGCGGTGCGAGGGGAACCGGCTGGTGGCCACCGGGACGGATCTCGATCTCACCATCCGGGTGGAGATCGAGGTGATCGGGCTCGAGGACGGGACGGCGGTGGTCCCCGCCCGCCTGCTCGTGGACATCGTCCGCTCGGTGGAGCCGGGCGCGGTGACCGTGGAGGGCGGCGACCAGAGGGAGAAGGTGGACATCGCCGCGGCCCGGTCCCGTTTCGGGCTCCGGGCGTACCCGGTGGTGGAGTTCCCGACGGTGTCGGTGGGGGAGGGCGACGGCGTGGGGTTCCCGGGGGCGGTGCTGGCGGAGGGGCTCCGCCAGGTGGTGCGGGCGGCATCCACCGACGACGCGCGTCCCCTGTTGACCGGGGTGTTGATGGCCAACGAGAACGGCGCCATCCGGCTGGTGGCCACCGACTCGTACCGGCTGGCGATGCGTGATCTCGAGGGGACCAAAGGGCTGACCGATTCCGGCGACATCCTGGTCCCGGCGCGGGCCCTGGTGGAGCTGCAGCGGCTGAGCACCGGCGGCCCCGCGGTGGAGGGTGACGGGGACGAGATCCGGGTGAGCACCGGCGACCACGAGATCACCTTCAGCCGTGGCCCGGTGCGCATCAGCACACGCCTCCTCGACGGCACCTACCCGGACTACCGCCAGCTGATCCCCGAGCACTACCCCAACCGACTGCACCTGGGCAAGGAGGCCCTGGTGGCCGCGTTGCGCCGGGTCCGGCTCCTGGTGCGCGACAACACCACTCCGGTGCGGCTGTCGATGCGGCCCGGGGGCGTGGACCTGACGGTCGTCTCCCAGGAAGTGGGGGACGCCGCCGAATCGGTGGACGGGGATTACACGGGCGAGGAGCTGGTGATCGCCTTCAATCCGAACTACCTCCTCGACGGCGTGGACGCGGTGGTGGGTGACGAGGTGGTGATCGAGACGGGCGACCCCTCCCGCCCGGCTACGGTCCGCGGCGCCGAGCACGACGACTTCCAGTACCTCCTCATGCCGGTGCGGGTGTCCTGAGCGGGGGAGCACCGACCGTCAGCCTCCGGCGGCTCGAGGTGGTCGACTTCCGGTCGCTGCGCTCGGTGTGCCTCGAGCCGGACCCGGCGGGGACCACCGTGCTCACCGGGGCCAACGGGACCGGGAAGACGACGTTGCTCGAGGCGGTCGGCTACGCAGCCACCCTCCGGTCGTTCCGTGGGGGGACCCGCGAGGCCATGGTGCGCGCCGGGGCGGATCGGGCCCTGGTGCGGGCGACCCTCGAGCGCGAAGGTCGCCCGGCGCTGATCGAGGCCGAGCTCGTGGCGAACGGCCGCTCGCGTGCCCAGCTCAACCGCCAACCCGTCCGTTCCCGCCACCAGCTCGCCCGGGTGGTGGCGGTCACCGTCTTCTCCCCGGTGGACCTGGCGCTGGTCCAAGGAGGGCCGTCCGGCCGTCGCGAGCTGCTCGACGAGGCCCTGGTGGCCGTCGACCCCACGGCGGGGGAGCTGCTCGACCGGGTCGATCGGGTGCTCCGCCAGCGGGCCGCCCTTCTCCGTCAGGCGGGTGGTCGGGTTGGGCCCGACGTCCTGCACACCCTCGAGGTGTGGGACGACCGGCTGGCCGCGGGGGGCGAGACCCTGGCAACGGGCCGCCAGGGCTTGGCCGGCCGGCTCGGCCCGCTGGTGGGCGAGGCCTACCGCGCCCTGGCCGCCGGGCGCGACCTCGAAGGTGTGACCCTCGCCTATCAGCGTTCGTGGGAAGGGCCGTTGCTCGACGCCCTGCGGGCCGCCCGCCGTGACGATCTGCGACGGGCCGTCACCACCGTCGGTCCGCACCGGGACGACCTCGTGCTCGGCTTCGACGGCCGCGATGCCCGAACCCAGGCCTCGCAGGGTCAGCAACGTTGCCTGGCGCTGTCGTTGCGGCTCGCGGTCCACCGGCTCGTGGCCGCCGAGACCGGCACGGCGCCGCTCCTGCTGCTCGACGACGTCTTCTCCGAGCTCGACCCGGACCGCAGCCGGGCCCTGGTCTGCTCGTTGCCCCCGGGACAGGCCCTCCTCACCACGGCGGTCCCCTTGCCTGAGGGGATGGAGGTGGCCAGGGTGGTGCCGGTCGCGTCGCTGACCACCGCCCCGGCCACGGCGGGTCACGACGAGCGCCTCTCCGCCCCTGCCCCCCGGCCCGAGGGGGTCCCATGAGCGGCACGCCACCGCCCGGCGGACGGCGGGGGGCCCGACGTGACCTCGGTCCGAGACCGATCGGCGAGTCGGTCTCCCAGGCGGTGGCCCGCCTGAGCGAGGCCGGCCCGGCCCAACTGTCGGCCGTGTTCAGCCGCTGGGAGGAGGTGGCCGGGCCGGTGCTGGGCCGGCACGTGCGGCCGGTGCGGATCAGTGGCGGCGTGCTGGTGGTGGCGGCCGACCACCCGGCCTGGGCGACCGAGGTGAGGGCCCTCTCGGCCTCGGTGCTCGAGCGGGTGGGGGAGATCGCCGGCGAGGTCCCGGACCGGCTCGAGGTCACCGTCCGGCGCCCCGGGGGGCCGGCCGGGAAGGCACGGATTCCGCCGCCTGTCGGGTAGAATGGGTCGTCCGCACCGGATAGGACGGCCAAGTCGGGCCGGGGGTCCGGAGCGCACAACGGACTGTTCTGATGCGAAAGGGCGCGCCCGTGAGGCCGGACCGGGAGATCCACATTGGCAGGTGACGGCACGGGGTACGACGCCGGCGACATCACCGTTCTCGAGGGGCTGGATCCGGTCCGGATCCGCCCCGGCATGTACATCGGCTCCACCGGTCCTACCGGGCTCCACCACCTGATCTGGGAAGTCGTCGACAACGCGGTCGACGAGGCCATGGCCGGGTACTGCACCCGGATCGACGTCACCCTGACCGCCGACGGCGGCTGCCGGGTCGTCGACGACGGCCGCGGCATCCCCGTGGACCCCCACCCGCAGTACCCGGACCGCTCGGCGGCCGAGATCGTGCTGACCACCCTGCATGCCGGCGGCAAGTTCGGTGGTGCCGGTTACAAGGTGTCGGGTGGCCTGCACGGGGTCGGGGTCTCGGTGGTGAACGCACTGTCGACCAAGCTGGTGCTCGAGATCGACCGGGGCGGGCAGCACCATGTCCTGAGGTTCGAGGACGGGGGTGTTCCCGGGGGCCCGCTCGAGGTCACCGGCCCGGCCCCGCGGGGCCGCACCGGCACCACGGTCAGCTTCTGGCCGGACTCCACCATCTTCGAGGAGGTCGAATTCCGGGCCCAGACCGTGACGGAGCGCCTGCAGGTGATGGCGTTCCTCAACAAGGGCCTCGAGATCCGGTTCACCGACGAGCGCGACGGCGGCAAGAAGGAGACGTTCCGCTACAACGGCGGGATCGTCGACTACGTCAAGCACCTCAACGCGTCCAAGGAGTCCCTGTTCCGCAAGGTGGCCTCCTACAGCCAGGTCGAGGACGCCCACGAGGTGGAGGTCGCCCTCCAGTGGAACACGGGGTTCCACGAGAGCATCTTCTCCTTCGCCAACGGCATCTCCACGACCGAGGGCGGCATGCACGAGGAAGGGTTCAAGAAGGCCCTCACCAACGTGGTCAACCGCTACGCACGCTCGCGGAACCTGCTGAAGGAGAAGGAGGAGAACCTCGACGGCAAGGACATCCGCGAGGGGCTCACCGCCATCGTCTCGGTCCGGCTCAAGGACCCCCAGTTCGAGGGGCAGACCAAGGCCAAGCTGGGCAACGTGCCCATCCGGTCGCTGGTCGAGCGGGCGACCAACGAGAAGCTGGCGGAGTGGCTCGAGGAGAACCCGACCGAGGCGAACCAGACGGTGAAGAAGGCGCTGCTGGCCCAGCGGGCGAGGATGGCGGCCCAGCACGCCCGGGACCTCACCCGCCGCAAGTCCGGTCTGGACGGCGCGGGGCTGCCGGGCAAGCTGATCGACTGCTCGTCGCGCGACCCGCGTGAGTGCGAGCTGTTCATCGTGGAGGGGAACTCGGCCGGCAGCTCGGCCAAGGACGCCCGTGACCCCCGGACCCAGGCCATCCTCCCCATCCGGGGGAAGATCCTCAACGTCGAGCGGGCCCGCATCGACAAGATGCTCAAGAACGCCGAGATCCAGGCACTGATCGCCGCCATCGGAGGCGGGCTGGCCGAGGACTTCGACGTCGGCAAGATCCGTTACCACAAGGTCATCGTGCTGGCCGACGCCGACGTGGACGGCAGCCACATCCGTACCCTGCTGCTCACGTTCTTCTTCCGGCAGATGAAGCCGCTGGTGGAGGGCGGCTTCGTCTACGTCGCCCAGCCGCCGCTCTACTCGACCCTGGTCGGCAAGGAGAAGATCTACCTGAAGGACGACAACGCCAAGGACGCCTTCCTGACGGAGCACCCGGACCACAAGCACGACTTCCAACGCCTGAAGGGTCTCGGCGAGATGGACTTCCACGAGCTGCGGGACACGACCATCGACCCCACGAAGCGCTCGCTGCTGCAGATCAGCGTCGAACAGGCGGCGCTGGCCGACGACGTGTGCTCGGTGCTGATGGGTGACGACGTGGAGCTGCGCCGTCATTTCATCCAGACCAACGCCAAGGACGTCCGCTTCCTCGACATCTGAGGACGCGACCGAGATGCCGCCCCGCCGAAGGAACCCCACGACCGCCACGACCGGTGGCACCAACGGGAGCTCGCCCAACGGCGACGCCCCGGTGATCGGCTTCGTCGAGCCGATCGAGATCCAAGAGGAGATGGAGCGCTCCTTCCTCGAGTACTCCATGTCGGTCATCGTCAGCCGAGCCCTGCCCGACGTCCGGGACGGTTTGAAGCCCGTGCACCGGCGGATCCTCTACTCGATGTTCGACCAGAACCTCCGGCCGGACCGCCCGCACGTGAAGTGCGCGGCGGTGGTCGGCGAGGTGATGGGGACCTACCACCCGCACGGCGACATGGCCATCTACGACGCCCTGGTGCGGATGGTGCAGGACTTCTCGATGCGCCACCCGCTGGTGGACGGCCACGGCAGCTTCGGCGGCCCGGGGCCCGACGAGGGCCCGGCGGCCATGCGCTACACGGAGTGCCGTCTGCAGTCCCTCGCGCTCGACCTGATGGACGGGATCGACGAGGAGACCGTCGACTTCGCCCCCAACTACTCCAACAGCGCCGAGGAGCCGGTGGTCCTGCCGGCCCGATTCCCGAACCTCCTGGTCAACGGGTCGCAGGGTATCGCCGTGGGCATGGCGACCAACATCCCGCCCCACAACCTGGGCGAGGTGATCGACGCCACCGTGCACATGCTCGAGCACCCCGAGACCGAGCCCGACGAGCTCATGCAGTTCGTGAAGGGGCCGGACTTCCCGACCGGGGCCCAGATCCTGGGACGCCAGGGCATCCTCGACGCCTACCGCACCGGGCGCGGCTCCATCCGGATGCGGGCGGTGGCGGAGATCGAGGAGAGCCGCGATGCCACCCGGATCGTCGTCACCGAGCTGCCCTACCAGACCTCGGTCGGGGTGATCGCCCAGAAGATCGACGACCTGGTGAAGTCGGGGGAGCTCGACGGCATCGCCGAGGTGCTCGACTCCTCGGCCGGCAAGCAGACCCGCCTGGTCATCCGGCTCAAGCGCGACGCCAACGCCAACGTCGTGCTGAACAAGCTCTACAAGCACACCCCCATGCAGACCAGCTTCGGGGTGAACATGCTGGCCCTGGTGGACGGGGTGCCCCGCACCCTGAACCTGGCCCAGGTGCTGCGCCACTACATCGAGCACCAGGTCGAGGTGGTCACCCGGCGCTCGGAGTTCCGCCTCCGCAAGGCCCGCGAGCGGGCCCACCTCGTGGAGGGCCTGCTGCGGGCGATCGACATGCTCGACGCGGTGATCGCCACCATCCGGGCCAGCGACGACCGCCCGGCGGCCCGCACGGCGCTGATGGCCGACCCGTTCTCCTTCAGTGAGGAGCAGGCGAACCACATCCTCGACATGACCCTGGGCCGGCTGACCCGGCTCGGCCGCCGCGAGCTCGAGGAGGAGATGGCCAAGCTGCGCGAGACCATGGCCGAGCTCGAGTCGATCCTGGCCGACCCGGTGAAACTGCGGGCGGTGATCAGGGGCGAGCTGGGCACCATCAGGGAGAAGTTCGCCGAGGACCGGCGCAGCCTGATCACCCACGACCCGGGCGAGCTCGGGGTGGAGGACCTGATCGAGGACGAGGAGATCGTGGACACCATGACCGCCGCCGGCTACGTCAAGTCGGTGGCGGCCGCCGCCTTCCGGACCCAGGGACGGGGGGGGCGCGGGGTGAAGGGGGCACGCCTCAAGGAGGAGGACCTCGTCACCCACGTGGTGCACACGTCGGCCCTCACCTACCTCCTGCTCTTCTCCAACAAGGGCCGGGTCTTCCGCCTCCGGGGCCACGAGGTCCCGATGAAGGAGCGGACGGCCCGGGGCACTGCGCTGGTGAACCTGCTCCCGCTGGCCCCAGGCGAGACCATCCAGGCCATCGTCCCCACCCGGGACTTCCCGGCCGACCACTTCCTGCTGTTCGCCACCGCCCAGGGGCAGGTCAAGAAGACCGCCTTCAGCGAGTACGACAAGTCCCGGCGCGAGGGGTTCATCGCCATCAACCTGCGGGAGGGCGACGAGCTGGTCAGGGTGGTGGCCACGTCGGGGAGCGACGACATCTTCGAGGTGACCCGCAAGGGGATGACGATCCGGTTCACCGAGGAGGACGTCCGCCCGATGGGCCGGGACGCAGCCGGCGTGCGCGGTATCCGCCTGCGCGAGGACGACGAAGTCGTGTCGTGCGACGTGGCCCGTGACGAGTCCGACATCCTGATGGTGACCGACGCCGGTTACGGCAAGCGCACCAAGGTCGAGCGGTTCAACCGCCAGGCACGCGGGGGCCAGGGCGTGCGCGGCATCCGCCTGACGGCGCGCCGCGGCCGGGTGGTGGCCGCCTTCATGGTGGCACTCGACGAGGAGATCCTGTTGGTGTCGACCGGGGGGGTGGTGATCCGAACAGCCGTGCGGGAGATCGCCTCCCAGGGCCGGGACGCCACCGGCGTGCGGGTGATGAACCTCGACGAGGGCCAGTCGGTGGCGGCGGTGGCCGCCGTCTCGGGCTCGGAATGACGGCGGTCAGGCCCCGCCGCTGATCCGGATGGTGAACGGGGCCACCTGGGGCAGGTAGAAGCCCACGGTCTTGCCGTGGACCGACACGAAGAGGTGGGCCGCCTTCGACCCGATGTTGACCACCAGGTCGTGCTGGTCGGTGAAGGTCTGGGACTGGCCGGCCGTCATGATGCCGGCGAAGAGGGGCTGACTGCCGGCCACCGCGGCCACCTGGGCCCACGCCTCGCCACCGACCGCCACCAGCTGGGTGGTGAAGGTCGGCGCCCGCACGGACAGCGTCACTCCGGTGGCCGTCGCCGTCCCCACGGTGAACTGCGGGACGGTGGTGGAGGTGGCGCTCGACCGGTGGCGGGTCGACCCGGTGCCCGTGCCCGAGGACCCGGTGCCCGGAGGCGTGGTGGTGTGGGTGATGCCGAGGCTGCGCAACCAGCTCGGCTGGTAGTGGTCGATCACGAGCCCGGCCGCCCCGACCACGACGGCCAGGGCCACCACCACGACCGCCGCCCGGAGGAGCAAGGGGGTGCGGGTGGACGGGGGCGGGGTGACCGCCGGCACCGGGCCCGTGTCGGCCAGCACGCGGGGGACCTCGATGGTGTGCTCGTCGGCGTCGGGACGCCCGCCCGCCCCCGGCACCGCGGTGGTCGGACGGGTCGTCGCCACCGGGGAGGTGTCCTCGGGCGGGGTCTGGCGGGGTCTGCGACCGACCACCGGCACGGTGGCGGTGTCCTGCGAAGCGGCCGCCGGGAGCAGGTCCGTGGTCGCGGCAGTGGGGGCGCCGGACGCCACCGGGACCTTCGTCACCTCGGCGGCCCGGGTGGCGCCCACCACCGCCGCCGCCCGGGTCCCCGGCCAGAGGTCGATCATCGTCAGGACCATGCGCTCTCCGGGCAACCCGAGGAAGTTGGCGTAGGTGCGAAGCGAGCGGAGGACGGCCACCCGGTCGATCGACCGGTCGAAGGCGGCCGTCTCGAGGGCGTTGAGGTGCTCGAGGGGCAGGCCGGCGCGGAACGCGACCTCCTCCAGCCGGAGGCCCTGGCGGGTCCGGACGCGCCGGAGCATCCGCCCCAGCTCGGTCGCCGAAGCGGGCGCTCCCCCCTCGTTCCGGCTCGGCGAGCGGTCGCGACGTCTCACACCGCCCCTTTCGTGGGTCTCCCTCGACCGATGGTACCCGGCCCTGGTGGACAACGGACCCCCCCGGGACGCGCCGGCCAGTCGTCGCCCCACCCCCGCCCCACTCCCCGGGTTCGGGGACCGACAGCCGACCCACAGGAACACGGTGGACAATGTCGTGCGGTGGCACCGGTGACACAGGACGCCCGCGTACTGGTGGTCGACGACGAGCCCGCCATCACCGACCTGGTGGCGATGGCCCTCCGCTACGAGGGCCTCGAGGTCGAGGTGGCCCACGGGGGCCGGGAGGCCCTGTTGGCGGCCGCCGCCTTCCGGCCCCACCTGGTGGTGCTCGACGTGATGCTCCCGGACCTCGACGGCTTCGAGGTCCTCCGGCGGCTCTCGGCCGACCACGACCGGGTCCCGGTGATTTTCCTGACCGCCCGGGGGGAGCTCGAGGACAAGCTGCGCGGCTTCACCCTGGGCGGGGACGACTACGTGACCAAGCCCTTCAGCGTGGAGGAGCTGATCGTCCGCTCGAGGGCGATCCTGCGGCGGACGAGGGAACTCGCCCTCGAGGGCGGCGTGCTCCGGTTCGACGATCTCGTGCTCGACGAGGAGAAGCACGAGGTGGCCCGGGACGGGACGGTGGTCGACCTGACCCCCACCGAGTTCAAGCTGCTCCACTACCTCATGCTCAACGCCGACCGGGTGGTCTCCAAGGGGCAGATCCTCGACCGGGTCTGGCAGTACGACTTCGGTGGCAACGAGAACGTGGTCGAGATCTTCATCAGCTCCCTGCGCCGGAAGCTCGAGGCCCACGGGCCCCGGCTCATCCACACCCTGCGCGGGGTCGGCTACCGCCTCCGGCGGGCCGCCGCCGAGCCGTGACCCTGCGCACCCGCCTGCTGCTGGTGCTGGTGGGGCTCGTGGCTGCCGGCCTGGTGGTCACCGACGTGGTGACCTACACCCAGCTCCGGTCCTTCCTGGTGCAGCGGATCGAGCCGCAGCTGGAGGCCGCCTACTTCCCCGCTTCGCGTGAGCTGGCAGCGGTCAACCAGCTCCGCCTCCCCAGCGGCGTGCTCCGCTCGGGGGTGGCCGTTCACCACGTGCTGGGGGTCACCTCCGGCGCCACAGCGACCGGGGTGGCCGGGGGGGGCACCGGCAACCTCCCGCCGAAGCGCCCGGCGCCCCGTACCGACCACCGCCAGGAGGCGGGGTCGTTCGCCTTTGCGGGTCCCGCCCTGTACACGGTCGCCGAGCTGGTGGGCCACGACGGCCGGGTCTACGGTCACGCCATCCCCTTCTACAACGGGGACAAGCCCGCGCCGCCGCCCGTCCTGCCGGACCCGCTGCCCACCGGCTCCCGGTCCCGTCCGGTGTTCTTCAGCGCGAAGAGCACGGGGGACACCGCCTACCAGGTGCTGGCCCGGCCCCTGGGCGCCCGGGGACTGACGGTGGTGGTCGGCATCCCCCTCACCGAGGTGACCCAGACCACCGGCCACCTGCTCTGGATCGAGGTCCTGGTCAGCGCCGTGGTGCTGGCCGGCCTGGGGGTGCTCGCCTGGTGGATCGTCCGCCGGGGCCTGCGGCCGCTGCAGGACATGGCCACGACGGCCGGCTCGATTGCCGGCGGCCACCTCGGCCTCCGGGTGGCCCCGGCCGAGGAGCACACGGAGGTCGGCCGGCTCGGGCTGGCGCTCAACGCCATGCTGGGGGAGATCGAGCAGGCCTTCGCGGCCCGTGCCGCCTCCGAGGACCGGCTCCGGCGCTTTCTGGCCGACGCCTCCCACGAGCTGCGGACGCCGCTCACCTCGATCCGGGGGCACGCCGAGCTCTTCGAGCTCGGGAGCGCCCAGCACCCCGAGGACCTGGCCACCTCCATGCGGCACATCCGCGAGGAGGCCGGCCGGATGAACGTGCTGGTCGACGACCTCCTCCTGCTGGCCCGGCTCGACCAGCAGCGCCCGCTCGAGCCCGCCCCGGTCGACCTGGTGACCCTGGGTCGCAGGGCGGTGGCGGGGGTCGAGGTCCTCTCCCCGTCCTACCGGCTGCGCCTCGAAGCACCGCCGCTGCTGGTGGCGGCGTGCGACGCCGAACGCATGCGCCAGGTGGTGGACAACCTGCTCGGGAACGCGGTCCGCCACTCCCCCCCCGGTGAGCCCGTGGTGCTGCGGCTGCGATCCGAGGGTACGGCGGCGGTGATCGAGGTGGCCGACCGGGGCCCGGGGGTGGCGCCGGAGGACGCCGAGCGGATCTTCGAGCCCTTCTTCCGGGCGGACTTCGCCCGGGACCGGGCAACCGGCGGGGCAGGGCTGGGCCTCGCCATCGTGGCTGCCATCGTGGAGGCCCACGGGGGCTCGGTGGGGGTCCGGCCGCTCCAAGGGGGAGGGACCTCCTTCTTCGTGCGGCTGCCGGACGCGGTCCTGGCGCCCACGACCACGCCCGCGGGGTGAACGGGGCGGCCACTGACCAGCCGCCGGGAACGGTCGCCGACGACCGGCTCAGGATTCTTATGGGCCTTTGAAATCGCCGACAGCGAAGCCACAGGTTCGGGGCCTTCACTGCCGGTATGGCGCTGCCCGATGCCGGAACCCTGGTGGATCGCGGTCCCGAGCACACCGAGGAGGTGCCGGTGGCGGCCCCGGCCGGTCCGCCGCGCCGACGACCGTTTCGGCGCGCCGTCGTGGTGCAGGCGGCGGTCGTCGTCGTCCTCGCCGGCGGCGGGACCGGGCTCGGCCTCTGGCTCTCGTCGGGGAGCGGATCGCCGTCGGCGGGAGCGACCGTGACCACACAGGTGGTCTCGGTGACCAGCGGCACGATGCAGCAGACCGTCAGCTCGAGCGGGACCATCGAGCCGGCCCAGACGGCCGATCTCGATTTCGCCGTCTCCGGCGCCGTCACGGCCGTCGACGTGACGACCGGTCAGCAGGTGACCGCCGGGCAAGCGCTGGCCACCGTCGACCCGACGGCACTCCAGGACCAGCTGGCGGCGGCGCAGGAGTCGTTGGACGCGGCCGAGGCCAGGCTGTCGGAGGACCAGTCGGCCGGGGCGGCCACGAGCCAGCTCGACTCCGACCAGGCGACTGTCACCTCGGCCCAGAACAACCTTGCAACCGCCCAGACGGCGCTCGACGAGGCCACGCTCACCTCGACGATCAGCGGCACCGTGGCCTCGGTCGCCCTCAGCGTCGGTCAACAGGTGACCGGCCCCGGCGGCAGCGGGGCGGGCGGCAGCGGGGCGGGCGGCAGCGGCTCGGGCGGCAGCGGGGCGTCGTCGGCCCAAGTGGTCGTGGTGTCGTCGAACAGCTTCGTCGTGAACACCACCGTCGACGACACCCAGGTCGGGCAGGTCAAGAAGGGCGACCAGGCGGTGGTGGTGCCGAGCGGCTCGACGAGCAACGTCTACGGCACCGTCTCCTCGGTCGGCCTGATCGCTTCGTCGAGCTCGGGTGTGGCCAGCTTCCCGGTCACGATCGCCATCACCGGGACGCCGAGCGGCCTCTACGCCGGGACGAGCGCCAGAGTCTCGATGATCGTCGAACAGATCGACAACGCCGTGCAGGTGCCCACCGCCGCCCTCTCCTACAACAACGGCCTGGCGACCGTGACCGAGGTGGTCGACGGGCGCCACGTCACCCGGAACGTCACCACCGGGGTCAGCGCCAACGGCGAGACCCAGATCACCTCCGGGCTCTCGACGGGCGACCGGGTGCTCGAGCAGGTCGTGAGGTTCAAGGCGACCGCCGGCTCCGGCCCGGGCCTGTTCGGCGGGCGCCGGTTCCCGGGCGGCGCCGGATCCTTCGTCGGCGGCGGTCTCGGCGGCCCGGGTGGCTTCCAGGGGCAGGCCAACAGTGTCTTCGGGGGGTCCGGTGGCTGACCGGCCGTCGGTCGTGCCACCGCCTGCCAGCTCGCTGACCCCGCCGGACGGCACGCCAGCGACCAAGGGCCCGGTGATCGACCTCGAGGAGGTCACCAAGGTCTACCGGACCGGTTCGCTGTCGGTCGCCGCTCTGCGCGGCATCACGCTGCGGGTGGACGAGGGCGAGTACGTCGCCGTGATGGGCCCGTCGGGCTCGGGCAAGTCGACGCTGATGCACATCGTCGGTTGCCTCGACGTGCCGACCTCCGGCCGCTACCGGCTGGCCGGCGCCGACGTCGGCGGGATGGCCGTGCGCCAGCTGGCCGAGGTGCGGAGCCGCCAGATCGGCTTCGTCTTCCAGCAATTCAACCTGCTGCCGACCATGACCGCCCTGCGCAACGTCGAGCTGCCGTTGGTCTACGCCGGCGTCGACCGGGCGGACCGGCGCCGGCGGGCGCTGCGGGCCCTCGGCCGGGTCGGCCTCGGCGACCGGGTGCAGCACCGTCCCGGTGAGCTGTCGGGGGGTCAGCAGCAACGGGTGGCGATCGCCCGGGCGCTCGTGACCGACCCGGCGCTGATCCTGGCCGACGAGCCGACCGGTGCCCTCGATTCGCAGTCGTCGGCTGAGGTCATCGCCCTGCTGAACGAGCTCCACCAGGCCGGCAGGACGCTCGTGCTGATCACCCACGACCCCGACGTGGCCGGCGTGGCGCAGCGGTCGGTCCGGCTGCGCGACGGCCTGCTCGTGGCCGAAGAGGCGCTGGTGTGAGCTGGTTCGAGACCCTACGGACCGGCCTCGAGTCGGTGCGCACCCACCGGCTCCGCTCGTCGCTGACCGTGCTCGGGATCATGATCGGGATCGCCGCGGTGATCCTGACCGTCGGGCTGGGACAGGGAGCACAGAACCAGGTCAGCAGCGAGATCACCGCCCTCGGCACGAACCTGCTTACCATCTCGCCCGGGAGCAGCACCTCGTCGGCCGGGATCCGCCAGGGCCTCGGGTCCGCCACCACCCTCAGCCAGGCCGACGCCGCCGCGCTGGCGTCGAAGGTGGTGGCCCCCGACATCAAGGCCGTCGCTCCGGTGATCAGCTCGGGGGCCAGCCTGACCGACACCGCCAACAGCAACACGTGGACGACGACGGTGAACGGTTCGACGCCGGCGTGGGCGACGGTGCGTGGCCGCAGTGTCACCCAGGGCCGCTTCATCGACCGACAGGACGTGACCGACCACACGGCGGTGGCGGTCCTCGGCTCGGACACGGCGGCCGAACTGTTCGGTCCCCTCGACCCGGTCGGCCAGACCGTGCAGGTGAACGGCGTCCCGCTCAGCGTGATCGGGGTCCTCAACACCGTCGGATCGTCGTCCTCGTCCTCGTCCACCGGTAGCGACCAGGACGACCAGGTGGTCGTGCCGATCACCACCGCCACCGAGCGGCTCTTCGGCACGTCGTCGCTCAGTTCCATCCTCGTGCAGGCCACGTCGAGCGGCACGCTGTCAGCGGCCTACCAGGAAGCCGACACCGAGCTGTTGGCCATGCACCAGATCACCTCGCCGACGCAGGCCGACTTCACCATCACCTCGGAGTCGTCGCTGGTCTCGACCGCCACGTCGGTCGACCGGACCCTCACCGTCCTGCTCGGGGGGATCGCCGGCATCTCGCTGCTCGTCGGCGGGATCGGGGTGATGAACATCATGCTCGTCTCGGTGACCGAGCGGATCCGCGAGATCGGCCTCCGCAAGGCGCTCGGCGCCACCCCGTCGCTGATCAGGCGGCAGTTCCTCGTCGAGGCCTCGGTGCTCGGCCTGGCCGGCGGCGCACTCGGGGCGGTCCTGGCGGTGGTCGGCTCGGTGGTGCTGCCGCACGCCACCGGCTACCCGGTCAGCCTCTCCGGGGTGGCGGCCGGCGGGGCCCTGGCGATCGCCCTCACCATCGGGCTGGTCTTCGGCGTCTACCCGGCCTCCCGGGCCGCCCACCTCCCCCCGATCGACGCACTGAGGAGCGAATGATGTCCCTTCCCGCCCGGCGCACCGTCGCCGGCACCCTGCTCGCCCTGGGGACCGTCGCTGCGACGGCCGGCCTGGCCGCGGCCGCGACCGGCAGCCCCGCGACGCCACCACCGTTCACCTCGGGCACGGTGGCCGCGTTGGCCCCGAGCTCGATGGAGGTCCAGAACCCGCAGTCCGGCCAGACGACCGTCAGCTGGACAGCGACCACCGACTTCTCTCGCACCGTGACCGTCGGCCGGGACGTCCTCGCCCCGGGTGCCTGCGTGACCGTGAACGGCACGTCCGCCAAGAAGGTGCTGACCGCCCAGACGATCAGCATCGGGGCGGCAGCGACCGGCGGGAAATGCGAGGTCGGCCGGACCGCGAGCAGCGGACCCACCCCAGGGTTCCGCTTCTCCGGCAACGGCCGGCCGCCGCCGAGCGGCTTCCGGGGGAGGCCGGGGGCCAGAGGGGGTGCCTTCCCGCGCCGCGCCTCGGACGTCGGGTTCGCCTCCGGGAAGGTGACGTCGGTCAGCGCCGACCAGCTCGTGGTGTCGGGCTTCTCGTCCATCGGGTCCAAGCCGCCGGCCGCACGACAGCCGCACGGTGCCAAGAAGAAGAGCTCCCGGCCCCGGGTCCGGCCGAAGACGACCACCGTCCGGGTCCGGCTGGGTTCGTCGACCGCCGTCGAGGAGACCCAGCCGGCCGCGGCTATCGATCTGGCGATCGGTGACTGCGTCACTGCCACTGGATCGAGTGACAGCACCGGCGCCATCGTGGCCACCAGCGTCCACATCGCCACCTCCGGTCCGAACGGCTGCACGGGCGGTTTCCTCTTCCAGGGCGGCGGAGCCGGCGGCCCGGGCACGGTGACCGCCGGTGGCTGAGGGGCTCGTGGCCGCGGCGCTGCGCCAGCACGGCCGGCTCGGAGTGACGGTGGCCGTCGTGCTCGCCGCGGTCGGCGTGGGCCTCGGGCTCGGTATCAGCCAGGTGTCGGGCGCTGCCGGCTACCGCACTGCCGCCGCCACCGTCGGCTCGGCGCGGCAGCTGCTGACGGTGACCGGTTCGGCGACGCCGGTCCACCAGGCCACCGCCGACGTCCAGGTGGGTGGCACGGTCGCCGCCGTCGACGTCACCCTCGGGCAGGCGGTGCAGGCCGGCCAGACGTTGGCCTCCCTCGACACCACCACCCTCCAGCAGCAGGTCACGAACGACCAGTCGAGCCTCTCCACCGCCGAGGCGCAGCTCTCCCAGGACGAGGCTGCACAGGCCGCCAGCACGACCACGACCACGACGACCACGACGACCCCGCCGGCCGGCGGCGGCTCGCTGCCGGGCGACCAGCAGGCGGTGGTCAGTGACCAACAGACGGCGGACGCCGACTCGGCCACTGCGGCGAGCGCCCTCGCCACCGCCGAGTCCGCCTGCGGCCAGTCGACCACGACGACGGCGACCGGCGGCGCACCGACCGGCAACGGGTCAACCGGCGCCGGGTCCGGCGGCATCGGATCGGCCGGTGCGCCACCGACCACCACCACCACGACTGGCGCCGGCTCGGGCGCCGGCTCGGGCGCCGGGTCCGGTTGCTCCGACGCGCTCGACGGCGCCCTGTCGGCGCAGCAGAAGGTGGCGGCCGACCAGAAGGCGCTGGCGACAGCCGAGTCGGCGCTGGCCCAGGTGTTGCGTTCCACCGAGTCGGGCGGGTCGGCGGGAGCGGGCGTCGGAACCGGGAGCTCGCCGACCGGCGCCAACGCCACGGGCGGTTCTCCGACCGGCAACGGTGGGAGCAGCGCCCCCGGGAGCCCGGCACAGCTGGCGAGCGACCAGGCGACGATCGACCGTGACCAGGCTACGTTGACCACCGCCGAGCAATCGCTCAGCGGGGCACAGCTCGTGAGCCCGATGAGCGGGACGGTGGCGGCGGTGAACCTGACAACCGGCCAGTCGGTGGCCGCCGGGTCGAGCAGCGACGACATCGTGGTCGTGAGCCCGGGGAACTTCGAGGCGACGGCATCGCTCGGCACCACCCAGTACGCCGAGGTGAAGATCGGCGATCCGGCGGTGGTGGAGGTCGACGGGGTGCAGGACGGCATCGTCGGCAGCGTCGCCTCGACCGGACCATTGCAGGTCGCCAGCACCAGCGACACCTACCCGATGGTGGTCGCCCTGCGTTCCGACCCGACCGGTATCGCCGCCGGGGCCAACGCCCAGATCGAGGTCGTGGTCCGCCGCGTTCGCCACACCCTGGTGGTGCCCACTTCCGCCGTCCACACGCTGCGGCCGGGCATCGTCTATGTCGACGTGCTGCAGCACGGCCAGGAGGTGCGCCAATCGGTGACCGTGGGCGTGAGCGGCCCCGTCGACACCCAGGTGACCTCTGGCCTCCAGCGCGGCCAGACGGTCGTGCTGGCTGCCCTGGCGGAACCGGTGCCGTCGTCGAGCAACACGTTCGGCGGCCTGGCTGGTCTCGGCGGCGGCGGCTTCTTCCGCCTCCATCAGAACGGCACCGGCCCGGCCGGCTCCACCCAGAAGGTGGTTGGCGTACCGCAGGGGTGACCGACCGCCGTCCCGGGGTGCCCAGGGCACGCCGGGCTGCGGAGATCTCGGCTCCGACCTGGGAGTTTCAGAACCGGTCGTCACCCCGGGAATAGGAACCCACGACGAGCGGTTGCGCCCGTCGGCGGCAGCCCCGATGATCGGGGTATGAGGACGGTTGTCGAGCCGTCGGCCGGAAGGGTGGGGAGAGAGCCCGGAAGGGTGGGGAGAGAGCTCAGCCGATGATCCTCGAGATCCTGCTGGCGCTGGTGGCCAGTCTCTTCACCGCCACCTCGTCGGTGGCACAGCGGGTGGCCGCCGCCCCCGCACCGGGCGAGCTCACCTTCAGCTGGCGGCTGCTCGCCTTCCTTCTCAAGCGGCCGATCTGGTTCCTGGGCGTCGTCTGCATGATCGCCGGGTTCCTCTTCCAACTGGCGGCGTTGCACTTCGGCCAGCTGACGCTGGTGCAGCCGGTCATCGCCACCGAGCTTCTCTTCGTCTTCGCCTACCTGGCGCTGCGTAGCCGCAACCGGGTCCACTTCCGCGACTGGGTGGCTGCTGCCGGCATGGCGGTCGGGCTCGGCGGCTTCCTCTTCCTCGCCGACCCCTCGGGCGGTCAGGCGGGCAACGCCACCACGGAGACCTGGCTGCTGGCGGCCCTCGCCACCTTCGGCGCGGTCGCGCTCGTCGTGGGTGCCGCCTTCGTCCGGTACCGCCCGGGTGCGCACGCCAACCCGGCGCGCAAGGCGGCCCTGCTGTCGATCGCCGCCGGCACCGCCTGGGGCTTCATGGCGGCCGTCATCAAGGAGCTGAGCGTCCACGTGAACCAGGGGGCGGCCGCCGTCTTCACCAACTGGTCGCCCTACGCGCTGGTGGGGGGCGGGGCGGTGGCCATGTACCTCGTGACCATCGCCTTCCAGGCCGGGCCGCTCGCCGCCTCGCAGCCCGGTCTCACCATCTGCGACCCGCTGGTGGCCAGCCTGCTCGGGGTGACCATCTTCGGCGACCACATCCGCCACGGCCCGTGGGCGCTGGCCGGGGAGGCGGCGGCGGCGGTGGTGCTCGGCGCCAGCGTGGTGCTGCTCAGCCGCAGCCAGCTGATTCAGGCGCCCGAGCCGGTGGGGGCGGCCGGCGACGGGCAGGCGTCGGGTGACGGCACCCGACACGAGCCGGACGGGGTCCCTGGGCGACCCCTGCCCCGACCGGTGCCGGCGCCGCCCGGCGGCAGGCTCTCGCTCCGCTGCCGGCAGCTGGCGTTCCGCCTCCGCTTGGCGGTGCGCCGGCGTGACGCCCCGAGCCCAGGCTGAGCTCCCTCCGACGCGGACCGTGGGAGGGACCTTCGGGGAGGACGTGGTGGTCGAGCGAACCGGTGCGGGGCGGTACCGGGCGGCGCTCGGGCACGAGTGGGACCTGGCATCCCTGCCGCAGGGCGGGGTGGTGGCGTCGTTCGCCCTCCGGGCGGCTGCGGCCGAGGTGGGGGACCCCACCCAGCAGCTCCGGACGTGCACGGCCGTCTTCGCCGGACAGGTGGCGGCGGGCGAGCTCGAGATCGACGCGCGGGTGCTGCGCCGGGGCCGCTCGGCCAGCCAGGTGGTGGCCGAGGTCCGCAACCGGGGGACCGACTCGGGCACGACGACCGTCGCGGTGTTCGGCGGTCCGCGCCGGGGGCCGTCCTTCGTGGACGTGGCGCCCCCGGCGGTGAAGCCCCCGGCGGAGTGCCGCTCGTTCCGCGACCCGCCCCCACCGGAGGTGGGACGGCCGGACCCGCTGCCCTTCTGGACCAGGGTGGAGGGTAGGGCCGCCCTCGGCCACCCACCGTGGGAACGGCACCAGCCGACCACCTCGGACGTGGCGGCGTGGGTGCGTTTCGACGACCCGCCGCGGTCGGCCGACGGGAGCCTCGACCCCCTGGGGGTGCTGACCCTGGCCGACCGGATGCCCGGCTCGGTGAGCGAGCGGCTGGGGCACGACGGCGAGCCGTGGTTCGCCCCGAGCGCCGACCTGACCGTGCACTTCTTCGAGCCCGCCCGGACCCGGTGGCTGCTGGCCCACGACCGCGCCCGCTGGGCGGACGACGGATGGGCATCGGCCGAGACGACGCTCTGGAGCGAGGACGGGACGCTGGTGGCCTACGCCACGCAGATGATGCTGTTCACCTACCTGTCGCCTTGACGTGGCCGGATCGTGGATCCGGTTCGAGAGCAGCTGGGTGGCGGCACGGTGGCAACGGCTGCTCGGGGATCTACGTGCCTCCGGTCGACCGTGTCCGCCAGGAAGGCGGCGTCCTGGCGAGCCCCGGTTTCGCCGGTAACCGAGATTTAAGTCGGCCGTCACGTTCTGTCCGGGGCCGGTTCACCTGGTCTTCCTAGCGTACGCCTCGGTCGGGGCGGAGGGTCCCGGCGACATACCCAAGGAAAGGCGGAGTGTCAATGGGACTTCTCTCCTCACGCGCCGGCAAGCGACGCGTGCTCGGTCTGCGGGCCTTGCGGCGCGCACTGGGCGTCGGCGGCTCGCTCGCCGGGGCGGGCGCCATCATGCTGGCGTTCTCGCTGCCGGCCGGCGCCACCGTCACCGGCCCGGCCAACAGCACGCTGATCGGTAGCGGGTCGAGCACGACCTACTACATGATGCAGGGGATCGACACCCTGTTCAACGACGCGCCCGGCTGCCAGCAGTTCGTGCCGTTCCCGTCGGCCACGACGCCGCAGAACCTCGACTACAGCTGCTCGCAGCCACCGACCAGCGCGGCCAACCCCGAGAACCCGTACAACGACATCTCGGTGCAGGAGGCCCCGCTGGGGTCGAGCAGCGGCATCGCCCAGCTCGAGGACCAGGGCTCCCACGGGCCGACCGCCACCTCGGGTGGGGCGTCGATCAACGTGGCCGACAACATCAGCTACGCCCGGAGCTCGCGGGCCCTCAAGAGCTCGGACCTCGAGGGCCTGAACTTCGTGGGCTACGCCCAGGACGGCGTGAGCTGGTTCCACTACCTCACGGTGGGCGGCGTCGCCACCCCGTCCAACCAGGTGAACGACCTCACCAAGGCCCAGCTGCAGGGCATCTGGAACGGGACCTACACCAACTGGGACCAGCTCTGCAACGGCGGCGCGGCGCCCGGGTCCACCGGCGCGGTGTGCGGCAACAACGCTCCCATCGTGGTGTTCTCGGCCCAGGAGGGTTCGGGCACCCAGGGCACCTGGGCGACCTACCTCGGCTACGACCCCTCGGCGGCCGGCAACCCGGTGAACTGCTACACGAACGCGAAGGGCAAGAACACCTGCGTGGGTCCGGCGGTGGTCTTCGAGAACGAGGACGCTCAGATCCGCACGACGGCGTTCACCTCGCCCCTGGGCGGCGGCACGAGCCAGGCGTCGTTCGTCTCGAAGTCCAACCCCGACTGGGGTGGCAAGAAGGCGACCAACGCCAACATCGAGAGTGACGCCGTGTTCTTCTTCTCGTACGGCCGCTACCAGCACCAGTGCGCCATCAAGAAGACGGAGTGCGGTGGCAGCCCGCTCGGCAAGGGCACGACCAACGCCCTCCCCAACGTCAACGGGGTGACGCTCAGCGAGGCCACCATCCTCGAGGGGCTGTGGCCGATCGACCGGTACCTCTACAACGTGTACTCGAACGGCTACAACTACAACCTGAACGGGTCGACCACCTACATCCCGCCGTCGTCGGCCGCCACCCTGAACTACGTCAGTGAGCTCGGCTTCATCTGCAACCCCAACAAGGGCGGGTCGGCGAACATCGTGGACCCGAACACCGGGGCCAGCTACCTCTCGGAGCTGCAGTCGACGATGCTGAACTTCGGGTTCTACCCGCTGTCGGCGGGATCCTCGAGCGGCGTGGTGAACCAGACGCCGATCGACGAGGGGAGCGTGCCCCACCCGGCGTCGGCCATGCTGGGCGCGGGCACAGTCGACGGCAACAACGGGACCGGTGGGTACAACGGGACGACTCCGTCCCTGTACGGCTACTCGAACTACCAGCCGTTCGACGCGTACACCACCAACACCAGCACGGGCGACCCGATGGGCTACTGCCTGACCTACACCACGGACAGCAACCCCGGCACCTAGTCGGCGGCGGGAACTCCCGGCCCGGGGTGGATGAAGCCCGGGCCGGGTACGGGAAGCAGCACCAGTACAAGAGCAGGGGGGCCAGGGTCCAGCTTCGGCTGGGCCCTGGCCCATGCCTGCGGGCATTTCACAAGTCTCGAATGAAGAATGGAGCGGGCGGGCTCGGTGGCCTACGGCACGATCACAAGCGAGATACGCCCCGGCGACGGTACGCCGCTTGAGCCGCGACTCGTCGTCACCCGGCGGACCCGGAGCGACCTCTGGTTCCGGGGCACCGCCTACTCGGCCGGCACGGTGGTGCTCCTCGTCCTCGGCTTGATCGGCCTCTTCCTGGCACTCCAGTCCTGGCCGGCCCTTCACTACATGGGCCTGCGGTTCCTCACCACGCCGGCCTGGGTGCCGCAGTCCCAGCACGGTCACCCGGCATCGTTCGGGATCGGTGTGGCCGGGATCGGCACGGTGATCGTGGCCGTGATCGCCCTGGTGGTCGCCGTGCCGTTCTCGTTCGGGGCGGCTCTCTTCATCAGCGAGTACGCCCCGCGGACCCTCCTCGGCGTCCTGCCGTTCAAGAGCGCCCTGACCTCGGTCGTCGACCTGATGGCGGCGGTGCCCTCGATCATCTACGGCCTCTGGGGGCTCCTGGTGCTGGAGCCCCACATGATCGGGTTGTCCCGCTGGATGTCCGATCACCTCGGCTTCATCCCCATCCTCAAGGTGCCGCGGGGTGACAGCATCTACACCGGGTCGTTCTTCATCGGCGGCGTGCTGGTCGGGATCATGCTGCTCCCGATCGTGACCTCGCTCAGCCGCGAGATCTTCTCCCTGACCCCGGTCGCCGAGCGAGAGGCGGCGCTGTCGCTCGGGGCCAGCCGGGCCCGGGTGATCCGTGACGTCGTACTGCCCTTCGGCAAAGGTGGCCTCGTCGGAGCGGTGATGCTCGGGCTCGGACGGGCCCTCGGCGAAGCCATCGCCGTGGCGACGGTCATCTCCCTGTCGTTCGTCCACAACTGGCACATCGTCTCGCCCGGCGCCAACAGCATCCCGGCACTGATCGCCGACCTCTTCGGTTCGGGCGGCAAGCTCGGCCGCGAGGGCATGCTGGCGGCCGGTCTGGTGCTGTTCGTGTTCACCTTGGTGGTGAACACGCTGGCGTCGGTGGTGGTCGGGCGGACGAGGGCGCGGACGCGATGACCACCACGAGCGTCAACTCGACGCCCGGGCAACACCGCTTCCACCTGGGCCAGGGGCCGGCACACCGACGGATGCGCCCTCGTGAGTTCGGACCGACCGACATCGTCCTGGCCGGACTCACCCTCCTGGCGGCGATCTGCACCGCCTGGATCGTGTTCGACCAGTTGACGCTGTTGTCCGGGATGCTCGGGTTCGTCGTCGTCACCGCGGCTGTCTTCCTCCTCTACTACTACGTGCTCAACCGCCAGCTCCTCGGACGCCGGGCGGCGTCGGACCGGCTCATGGGTGCGGTCGCCACCCTGGCGATGGCGGCGATCATGACGCCGCTGGTGCTGATGGTCGGGTTCCTCTTCGAACGGGGCGCCCACCTGTTGAGCTGGCACGTCTTGACCACCACCCAGCAGGGCGTGCCGCTGGTCTGCGTGCCCCACCAGCACTGCGCCCAGGCGGGCGTGTTCCACGCCATCGTGGGCACGGCCGAGCAGGTCGGCTTCGCCATGTTGCTCGGCGTGCCGGCCGGCATCCTGACCGCCGTCTACCTGAACGAGGTCGGCGGTCGCCTGGCGCACTGGGTCCGGGTGATCGTCACCGCCATGAGCGGGCTGCCGGCGATCGTGGCCGGCATCTTCATTTACTCGATCTGGGTGCTCAAGTTCCACTTCTCGGGGTTCGCCGGCTCACTGGCGCTGGCGATCCTCTTGCTGCCGACGGTCACCCGCGGCACCGAAGAGGTGCTCAAGATCGTGCCAGGCGACCTGCGCGAGGCGTCGGCGGCCTTGGGCGCCCCGCAGTGGCGGACGGTCTGGTCGGTGGTGTTGCCCACCGCCCGCTCGGGCATCCTGACCGCCGTCATGCTCGGCATCGCCGTCACCATCGGCGAGACGGCGCCGCTGCTCTTCACCGTCTTCGGCTCGACCACCACGAACTGGAACCTGTTCGGCGGCCCGCAGGCCTCTCTGCCCTTCCTCATCTGGGAGATGGTGAAGCTGGCGTCGAAGAGCACGATCGACCTCGCCTACACGGCCGCGCTGGTGCTCTTCCTGCTCGTCTTCGTCGTCTTCCTGTCGGGGAGGATCCTCGGCAGTCCGTGGCTCGGATCGGCCGTGCGGAGCCTGGCGAACCGTCGATCGGCCCGCCGCCGGGTGGCCTTGGAGGAGGTTGCAGACCGGTGACCATGTCACTCGGGAGGAGAGCGGTCGGTGTCCCCCCGGCCCGCCCGATCACCGCGGGTCGCGAAGCCGGTGAGATGGTGGCCGAGGGGGTCTGCGCCTGGTTCGGCAAGCGGCTCGTGCTCGAGGACGTCACCTTGACCATGGCCCGCAACGAGGTCACCGCCCTCATCGGGCCGTCGGGGTGCGGCAAGTCGACCTTCCTGCGGATCCTGAACCGGATGCACGAGACCATCGACGGGGCACAGTTGGCGGGGACGGTGTCGTTGAACGGCACAGACATCTACGGCCTCGAGCAGCGGGCTGTCGAGGTGCGGCGGCACATCGGCATGGTCTTCCAACGGCCGAACCCGTTCCCCGCCATGACGATCGCCCAGAACGTGCTGTCGGGCCTCCGGTTCAACCGGTTGCGGGTGGCCAACCCCGACGAGGTGGTCGAGGAGGCGCTCGTCAAGGCCGGGCTCTGGAACGAGGTCCGCAACCGGCTGAAGGCGCTCGGTGGTGACCTCTCCGGCGGCCAGCAGCAGCGGCTCTGCATCGCCCGGGCGCTGGCGCTGCGACCGAGCGTGCTGCTGATGGACGAGCCGTGCTCCGCCCTCGACCCGACGTCGACCCGGCGGATCGAGCAGACCATCGGCGATATCTCCCACGAGGTCACGGTGGTGATCGTGACCCACAACATGCAGCAGGCCCAGCGGGTCTCCGACCGCTGCGCATTCTTCCTGGCCGGCGAGGACGAGCCGGGCCGGGTGGTGGAGGAAGGTCCGACCGAGCAGATGTTCGGCAACCCCGATGATCCGCGCACGAGGGACTACGTCAATGGCCAGTTCGGCTAGGGAGCGTCGGCGGGCGGCGGCCCGCCTCGTCGCCGTGCTGGGACTGTTGCTCGGGGTCCTGGCGACGGTGGTCGGCGCCGTTGGGATGGTGACCGCCGGTCCGGCGTCGGCGGCCGGTCCGACCGTCCTCGGTACCGGCTCGAGCTATGCCGCCCTCGCCCTCCAGCAGTGGCAGCAGCAGATCGCCAGCTACGGGATCGACATCAATTACCAGAGCTCGTCGTCGGTCCTCGGCCTCAACGAGTACGCCCAGGGCCAGGTCAACTTCGCCGCCAGCGAGATCGGCTACTCGACCGGCCAGGCGGCCTACACGCCCTCGCCGCCGTACTCGCCGTACCAGTACCTGCCGGACGTCGCCGGAGCCGAGTGCCTGATGTACAACCTCGACAGCCCGTCGGGCACCCACATCACGACGCTGCACCTCGACGCCCAGGTGCTGATGCAGATGTTCGACGGCGAGATCTCCCAGTGGAACGACCCGGCCATCGCCGGCCTCAACCCCGGCCTCAACCTGCCGGCGACGTCGATCACCAAGGTGTACCGAAGCGACCCGTCGGGTGACAACTACATCTTCACCGACTACTTCTCGACCCTCTACCCGTCCGACTGGAACGCGTTCAACGCCGCCATGGGCACCCCCGACGGTGCACAGGCCATCTACCCGCAACCGTCGAACGGCGTCGGCGGCCAGCACGGGCCCTACGACATCAGCAACTTCCAGAGCCAGTCCGGGTCGGACAACGCCTCGGAGTACGTGGCCGGCAATCCCAACTCGATCACCTACGTCGAGACCGGCTACGCGATCACCAACCACGAGCCGTGCGCCTCCATCGAGAACGCCGCCGGCGACTTCGTCCAGCCCAGCGTGACCGCCGACGCGGTCGCCCTCACCCAGGACCAGCTGGAGCCCGACCTCGAGCAGATCCTGACCGGGGTGTTCTTGAACCCGAACCCGGTGGCCTATCCGATCTCCGCCTACAGCTACCTGATCACCCAGGAGAACGGGCAGCCGGCACCGTCAATCGGTGCCGCACTCGGGGAGTACATCCACTACTTCGCCTGTCAGGGCCAGACTGGGGCCGAGGCCATCGGGTACTCGCCGATACCGCCCAACCTGGTGGCCGACGACTTCGCCGCCGTGAACCGGCTGAACGGTGCGGCGACCCTTCCCACGCCGGACGCCTCGAATTGCCCGAATCCCTACTTGACCGGCGCACTGCCGCTGCCCGGTGAGCCGATCCAGCTCGGGGGGACACCCGGCGGCTCCGGTGGCGGGGGCGGCTCCGGTGGCGGCGGCGCCGGGAGCTCCGGCGGCTCCGGTGGCAGCGGCGCCGGGAGCTCCGGCGGGGGGTCGGGTGGCGGGAGCTCCAGCGGCGGCGACTCCGGTGGGACGTCCGGGGGGAGCGCGGCCAACCGGACGACCGGGACGACGGCGGCGGGAGCGTCGAAGGTCCTGCCGAGCGGCGTGTCTGTCCAGGCGGCGGTGGCGGCGGCGGCGGCCAAGCAACGCCAGGTGGCGCAGAAGCTGAAGAAGAAGGCGGCTCAGGAAGCCGGGCAATCCCCCGGTGCCGCCGAGCTCAGTGCGGCCGACACCCTCTACCGCGCCCCGCTGCCCACCCGGGAGATCCTGGCCTGGAGCGGCGTGGCCCTGGCCCTCTTCGCCGTCGTCCCCCTCGCGTTGGCGCTGGCGACCCGTCGCCGTCGGCGCCGCCACGCGGAGGCGGTCGTGATCGACGACCCTATCGGAGGCGCGGGGGCATGAGGCGGCCGAGACCGACGACCCGGCGGATGCGGTGGCGTGAGGCTCGTACATGGCTGGTGCTCGGCACCGCACCGCTCCTCTTGGGGCTGGCCGTCCTGACCCGGATCCCGGCCTCGGCCGCGCCGGTGCTGCCGCCGCCGGCCGGGGTCGCGGCGACACAGGTACCGGCGACCAAGACAACCACCACCACCGTGCCGCCGACCACCACGACCACCACGACCACCCAGCCGGCCGGACCGCCGGTCGCCGGCGGGATCGTGCCGTGCCCGGCCGGAGACGTCAACGACACCTGCGCCGACCTGCCGTGCCCCACCGGCCAGTCCTGCGGATCGGTCGTCGCCAGTCCGACCGTCGGGCTCGGGTCCAACCAGTACGTCTACCTGGCGCTCAGCGGCGTCGCACCCGGTGACCAGGGCATCTTGGTCTACTACTGCGCCGATCCCGGGGCGGCCACCACCCTGAGCAGCACGACCGCCCCGTACTGCGTCGCCTCGAACACCGTCGGCAACGAGGACGGTCCCCAGCACGACCCCGCCTTCCCGGCGTCGTCGTCGACGGTCTTTGTGCCCGGGACGATGCAGACCAGCGTGCAGGCCGGCGAGCTCTCACCTCCCAACACGTTCACCGGCGAGCAGTTCAACGTTGGGACGCCGACCGATTCCTTCTCCTGCGACGGCTCCTTCACCAACCCCTGCGCCATCGTGGTGACGGACACCACGATCAACCACAGCCAGATCTCCACCGCGGCCAACAGCGTGGTCATCCCGGTGTCCTTCGCCCCGCCACCGAACTGCCCGCTCAGCGCCGCTTCGGTCACCACGGAGAGCGAGTTCGGCATCGAGCTGCTCATGCCCCAGGTGTCGGTGCTCACCTGCGGGGTCGCCGGCGCGCCGGTGGTCGCCAATGACACCGCCACCGACGGGCCGAGCGCGGTCGCCGACCTGGCCAACGGGGCGGTGCAGATGGCCTTCACCGACGACCCGGAGTCGCCCGACCAGCAAGCGGCATTGGCCAAGGGCAACCTGGCGCTGATCCCGCTGGCCCTCACCGCCAATGCGGTGGCCTTCGACGCGCAGCTCTACCAGGGCGGTTTGTACTATCCGCTGACGCAGATGGAGCTGACGCCCACCATGGCGGCCGGGCTTCTGACCAACGCCAGCAATTACGGGGGCACCTCGTTCTCGGTCGACGACAACGACCCCTGTAGCGGTCCGAGCGAGGCACCCGGGGGCGGCTGCGCGAGCCCCTCGCCGTGCCTGGGGGGCGCGTATGGCGGTGGTTGCTCCCTCTACCTCCAACTCAACTACCTGTCGGGCTTCAACCAGTTCGTCCAGTTCACCGCCGCCCAGCGTTCGGACAACACCGGGGCCACCGACCAGCTGTTCACCTGGCTGTGCAACGCACCCATCGTCCCCCTCGACTTCGGCACGAATCCGACCGAGAAGATGTCAGCCGCCCAGGAGCTCGAGGTGGGGCTCAGCGCGCCCAACTCGCCGCCGGTGACGACCTGCCCGAGCGGGGTGGACCAGGTGCCGGTGCCGGCCCACGCCTCTCCCCAGTTCCAGACGGCGCACGTCCCGAACGTGCAGTGGTCGGACGTGGTCAAGGAGATGACCGGCCTCAACCCCGGCGCGGCGGCCGGCTTCGCCGACATGAACTGGGCCGAGGCCCGCTACTACGGCATGAGCGCCGCCGCCCTGCAGAACGCCGCCGGCACGTTCGTGGCACCTGATGCCCAATCGCTCGACGCCGCGGTCAGCGACGCCACTCACAACCCTGACGGCTCGCTCACCTTCCACAACCTGGCCTCCGATCCGGCCGCCTACCCCATGCCGAGCATCATCTACGCCGCCATCCCCAAGAACCTGACACCCGGCCCGGCCACCGATGCCATGGGGATCGTCCTCGACGCCATCCTCTCCATGACCGGAGCCGGCGCGCCGGGCAACAGCTCCCTCCCGCAGGGCTTCGTGCCGCTGCCCCAGTCGCTCACCACGCAGGCCCAAAACGACCTCGCGACGTACCTGCCGGTGTCGCCGTCGACCAGCCCGACCTCGTCGAACCCCGGCGGGGGCTCGCCGACCTCTTCGGGTGGCCAGCCGACGTCGACCGGCGGCGGGTCACCAGGGTCCGCTCCCAACCCGTACGGCACCGCCTTGGCCACTGCCAACGGCAGCACCGTCGCCACCGGGTCGAACGTCCTCGGGGTGTCGCTGCCGACGTTCACGCGGACTGGCGCAACCGCGATCCCGAGCAGGACCGGCAAAGGTCCGAAGCGGCGCGCCGGTCCGTCGGGACCGCTCCTCGGACCTGAGCTCCCCGGGTATGCGCTGGTGGCCAGCAAGGGCAGCACCCTCGTCACCACGCTTCTGGGCGCCGGGTTGCTGGTGGTCGCTCTCGGCATGTTGGCGATGGGAGGGGGGTTGGCCACGCGCCGACGACGACCGGTCGTGGCGGCTGACGGCGACGGAGACGGAGACGGTGAGGCGACGGGCGAATCCGGCGAGCCGGGTCGTAGGGCCCACGGACCACCACCCGAACGCGGGGTCGGAGCGCACTCGGCCCCCCCCGGCCCGGACGAGAGCGACCTTCGTGACGACTGATCGTTCCGGTAGCCAGCCGCCGGTGGACGAAGGTGTCGAGGCGGTCCCCGAGGGCACTGCGGCGTCGACATCAGGTCTGTCGACTCGGTACGTCGACCCCGGGACGGCCGACACCGTCGGACCGGTGATGCCCGGCGCCACCTCAGCCCCGGCGACCTCGGAGGCGCACGGATCTGCCGGCAGCCCCGAACCTCGACGGCGGGGTCCCCGCCGGCTCGTCCGGGCGGGGATGGTGGCTTCGACGGTCGGGCTCTGCGTGCTGCTGTTCGGGCTCTACGTCTACGGGTTCAGCACACTGCAGGAGCACCGCGACCAGCGGCTGTTGCTGAACGAGTTCACCTTGCCGTCGCGTGCGGCGATCCTCTCGGGCGGCGTGCCACCCGAGGGCGACCCTGCCGGCATCCTGACCATCCGGGCGATCGGCCTCACCCAGGTGGTTGTGCAGGGGACGACGACCTCCGATCTCCTGAAGGGTCCCGGCGTGATGCCGGGCACGGCCCGACCGGGGTCGCTCGGCAACTCGGTCATCGCCGGGCACCGGACGATCGCCGGCTCGCCCTTCGCCAACCTCGGCCACGTGCGGACCGGTGACGTCATCGAGGTCGCCACCGACGTCGGTGCCTACCGCTACCGCACGACCGCCGTCGGGATCGCCCATCCCGGTGGCGTCGACCCGACCAGCCCGACCCGCCGCCCCACGCTGACCCTCGTGACGTCGGCGGGTTGTGATCGGTTGTTCGTCCGGGCGGCGTTGGTCTCACGTCCGAACCGCGACCGGGTGCCGCGCCGTCCACCGACCGTGGCGCAACGCGGCGTGAGCGGCGACGCCGCGGCGGTGCTGCCGTCGGTGCTCTGGGGGCTGGTGCTCCTGGCCGGCTTCGCCACCACCTTCGTCGCCTACTGGCGGTACCGAGGCCGCCAGTGGTCGGTGTACCTGCTCTCGACACCGGTGCTGCTGGCGCTGGCCTTCCTCTGGTACGAGAACCTGATCCGCCTACTCCCGGGGACGATGTGATGACACGTGCAATGAATGGGCCCTTGGGTCGCGGACGATGGGCGGTGCTCGCGGCGGCGTTGCTCTCGCTCGGGGTGCTGCTGACGGCGTGCTCGGATTCGCCACAGGCCGCCACGACCACGACCCCGGCCGCCTCGCCGGCCGGTGCGACCACCACCTCGATCCCGACGCCTCCGATCACGTCGGCCACGGTGACCATCAACGGGCACGCGTACCGGGTGCCGACGGCGGGCGGGAAGCCGATCGACCCCTACGAGTCGACCGCCGGTCAGATCGTGCTCACCGACAAGGGCTTCCTCCCGTACCGCTCCCTGGCGGCGCTCAAGCAGACGGTCACCTGGACGAACCTCAGCTCGAAGCCTGTCCGGCTCGTGCTGCTGCACGTGAACCCGAGGACCGGCGGGAACCTCTCGGTGACCCTTCCGGTGGGGGGGAAGTACACCTACTCGTCGTCGACCCTGATCAACTTCGGGTACCAGTCGAGCTCCGGCTACCACGGCCTCGTCTCGATCGGGGCCTTCCAGACGTGACGCCCCACAAGCGGGCGGCGTCTCTTCGGCCCGTCGGCTGGTCGGGGGGCGGGTGGGGTGTCAGCCGGGCACCGGCTCGAGTGCTTTGCAGATCTCGTTGGCCCAGGCGAGAGCATCCACGTAGCTCCGGGCCAGGACCATGAGGTCCTGCCCGGGCCGGCTGCGCACCCCTTCGGCACCGACCTCCCAGGCCAACACGTCCGCCAGGATGTGCCCGAGGGGACCCGTCCGCTGCAGCAGGGCGTCGACCAGCTCGTCGGTGATCGCCAGGTTGGCGACCACGTCGTCGATGGGCACGCCGAGGACGAGGTCGAGGGCCGACACGAGCCCGACGGTGAAGGCCGAGTCCCGCATGGCCGATTGTTCGGTGTTGGCCACCAGCTCGCACATCCGGGCCCTGGTCATGGCGATGGCGATCGTCTCCTCGGGGCCGATGTGGGTGCCGGCCAGCAGCATGAGGGCGACCCAGTCCCGCAGCCGTCGGGTTCCGAGCAGGACGACGCCCTCCCGGATGGAGCTGAGCTTGCGGTGGATCCCCCGCTCGGCCCGGACCGGGGCGGCGTGGAGGAACCGGTAGCTGAGGCTCGGGTCGGTCTCGATGATGCCGGCCAGCTCCTGGGCCGAGACGTCCGGGTCCTGCAGCTGCTCGATCAGGTGGAGGCAGGTCACCTGGGCCGGGTCCAGCGAGCGCCCGGTCACCGACAGGGGCCGGGACAGGAGATAGCCCTGGAAGAGGTCGAACGCAAGGCCCTCGCAGGTGGCCAACTGGTCGTGCGTCTCGACCTTCTCCGCCACCAGCCGGGCGGCGAAGCCGGAGCAGCGCTCGACCTGCCGGCGGATGTCCCCGTCCGGCACGTTCTGGACGTCGATCTTGACGAACGACGCCAGCTCGAGGAGCGGCTGGTCACCGTCTGCGTAGACGTAGTCGTCGAGGGCCAGGTGGTAACCCTCCTCCGCCAGGCGCCTGCACCCGGCCAGGACCTCTTCGTCGTGGGCCACGTCCTCGAGGACCTCGATCACGGTCTGCTCGGGCGGGAGGCTGACCGGCAGGTCCCCCACGATGAAGGACCGGGGCACGTTGACGAAGGCGAACTTGTTGCCGACCAGCTGCTCCAGACCGATGTCGAGCCCGGCGTGGACCAGGATGTCGGCGGTCTTGCTGTCCGCGTCGACCGACGATTCGAGACCGTCACGGAAGAGAAGCTCGTAGCCGTAGACCTCGAGCCGGGCGTCGAATATCGGCTGTCGGCCCACGAGGAACTGCACCATGTGAAAGCGGATTCTACTGTGGGGGCGCACCCCGACGGGGATACCGGCAGTGCCACTTCCACACGGCAATTCTTTCGACCATCGAGCCCAGACCATCGAGCCCAGACCCCGGTGCGCCGTCTCCGTCCATTGCAGAATCCACGAGGTTGTCCGACTTCGATTTGGGGGCGAGCTCGGGCGAAATACCGACAGGTTCGTACGCCCACATCTCCCGAATACCGGCCCGTCCGACCCGAGCGACTGTGGAGGTCCCGCGGCCACCATTTCCCTGCGAGCGTCCCGGGAACAGGCGCCGGCGGGCCGCGGGGGGGAGGGTCATGACCATCCAGGGCAGCTACGACGCAGTGAGCTGCCCGGTCGCCGGCACCTGCGTGGCGGTCGGCCAGTACACCGGCGGGCAGTCGCACGCCCTGGTCGAGCGGTTCGACGGGACCCGCCGGGCCGCCACCACGGGCATCGACCCGCCGGGCACCACGAGCGCCGCACTGCTCGGGATGTCCTGCGTGTCGGCCCGCCGCCGCACCGCGGTCGGCTCGGCCGACGGTGCGGGCATGGTCGACGGGCTCGTCCGTTCGACGTGGACCCCGATCCTCCTCGCCCTCCCGTCGGGCGCCGCCTCGGCGGCCCTCGTCGCCCTGTCGGTCGACCGCCGCCCCCCTGTCCCCACCGCCTGCACCACCAAACGTCGGTGCACCGTCGCCGGGTACCCCCCCGGGAGCCGTCGAGTGGGACGTTCCCCGAGGCCGCCACGTACCCGATGATCTCGAGCTCCGGCGCCCCCGTGCCCCGGTTCACCAGCGCCGACACCGTCACGGCCACCGCCGGCCAGTCGTTCAGCTCCACGGTCCAGACCGCCTCGAGGCTGCCGGTCGTCCTCTCCGAGGTGGGCGCCCTCCCGGCCGGTCTCAGCTTCACGGACCTGGGGAACGGTAGGGCCACCATCTCGGGCACGCCGTCGACCGCCGGTACCTACGAGCTCGGGGTCCTGGCGGACAACGGGATAGGGCGGATCAGGAGCCAGGCCTTCTCCCTCAGCGTGTCCTCCCCGATCGCGTCGTAGCCGACCGACCCACCGGCGTCACACTGTGGCCCGGGAATCGTCGGAACAGGCATGGCGGCCGACGAGGACCCGACCCACCGGACGCGGCGACGGCGCGGTGGCGCTCAGCAGGAGTTCGAGCGGTTCGTGGTGTCCTCCACCGACCGCCTCTACCGCGTCGGCTACCTGATGACCTTCGACGCCGCCGACACCGAGGACCTGGTGCAGGAGACGTTCTGGCGTCTGGCCAGGCACTGGGACAAGGTGCGGGCGCTCGAGCACCCGCACGCCTACGCCCGGCGGACCCTGGTCAACCTGGTGCTGGACCGGGGACGCAGGATCGCCCGCCAGCAGGGGGCGTGGGCGGGCCTCTGTGCCGACGACGACGCGCCGGACGAGACCTCTCTCCGGGTGCTGCGCGGCGTCGACGACGCCGCCGAGTTCCGCTGGGCCCTGGCCCTCCTGCCGTCCCATCAGCGGGCGGCGCTCATCCTCCGCTACTTCGAGGACCTCTCCGAGGCCGAGGCCGCCGAGGCCCTCGGATGGACGGTCGGCGCCGTCAAGAGCTCCACCTCACGCGGGCTGGTGCGGCTCCGCCGGATCCTCGGCTATCGGGACCCCGGGATGCCGCTGCGACGGACCGACCCCGTGGGGGGCGAGGGCTCGTGAGCGCGGAGTTCGAGGAAGAAGTGCGGTGGGGGCTCTCGCGGGCGGCGGCCGAGGCAGGCAGCACCGCCACGTTGTGCCGGGAGCTGGCCCGACGGGACTTCCGGCCCAGGGCCCGGGGTCGGCAGCTGACCGGTCTCCGGGTGATGCCGACCGTCCTGACCGTGGCCGCCGTGGCCGCCGTCGCCGCCATGGCCGCCGAAGTGGCTCTCCGCTGACCGTCCGGGCCACCGCCGCCACCCACCCAGGGGCGCCGGGACTGGTGGCGAGAGGGCGCCGGTACGCCGGGCCGCGTGACGAGCTCGAGGTCGGCGACGTAGGCTCGGAAGCGTGGGCGGCGCGCTCCTGCTCGGCGTCGGCGATCTGGCCGACCATCCCTGGCACCACTATTGGACCGGGGGTGCAGAGGGCCTGGTCCTGCTCCTCCCGCTCCTCGGGTTCGGGCTGCTTCTCGCCGGGCTGGCCGCCGTCCGCTCTCTCCTGCGGCGGGCGACGGCCCTGGTCCACCGGCAGCGGGGGGACGGTCTGCCGGCGGTGCCGCGTCTCCGCCCGGCGTCCCGGGTACTGGCCAGCGACCGCGAGCGGGACGAGGTCGCCGCCCGCCTCTCCCACGCCGTCGGCGAAGGCCGGTTGACGCTCGCCGAGGCCACCGAGCGGATCGAGGCGGCGCTCGCGAGCCGGCATCGCCACCAGTTGGCCCGCCTGGTGGCCGACCTCCCGGCGGCCGGCGTCCTCCGAGGAGACGTCGACCACCGAGCGCGGGTCCGGCGCGACGTCAAGCTCTTCGCCGTGTGCACCCTGCTGGCGGCGGTGGTGGTTCAGGTGGCAGCTGGCGCGTGGGCCCTCTGGCCGGTCGCGGTGGCCAGTTGGGCGGCGCTGGCGCTCCTGCCCCGGCCCCCTGCCCGGGGCACGGGCCGCGGCTGAGCGGCGGGGGGACCACCGCGGAGGGACGGCCGGCGGGTCTGCTTCACGTCGCGTTCACAGCCCGACCGCCCCGGCGAAGGCCCGGAACTCCCGCTCGACGTCGGGACCGCTCGGTGCGTAGATGATCTCGGTCGTCCCCTGTGCCTCGGCCTCGGCGACCTTGGCCCGGATGCCCTCGGCTTCGGCGACCCACGCCATCCCGACCACGCCCTCACCGGCCCCGTCGACGAGGATGCGGTCGAGGTCGGTGACGGTGGTGGCGTGCCCTTCGTGCACCGCGAGGTGCCGCTCGGCCTCGGGACGGGTCGAGTCGAGCCCGGCTCGCCATTCGGCTCCCCCCGGGAAGACGTCGACCGCCTCGGGGCTGCCCTCCCAGGTTCCGTGGGCCAGGACCGCGTACCACGGCCCGACGGAGTCCTGCACCCGCTGGGAGGTGACCGCCTCTCCCTGCTCGAGCACGGTGCCGACCACCAGTTGGGCGCTCCAGTCGAACCCCCCGATGCCGGACCCGACCGTGAGGATCCCGTCGGCCACCTCGCGGGTGAGCGCCCGGCCCCTGGGGCCCAGGGCGCTCAGCAGGATGGGCACCTCGATCGGTCGCGGCGGCGCGAACGCTGGGAGCTGGCACATCTGTACCGCCGCCCCGTCGGCCTCGACGACCTCGCCCCGGAGCAGCCCTCGGAGCTGGCGCAGGTACTCGCCGGTCTCGCCGAGCGTGAGCGCGTCCTTGCCGAACAGCCATCGGGCGGTCGCGCCCGTGCCGAAGCCGCAGGCCAGCCGGCCCGGTGCGATCCCCTCGATGGTGGCGATGGCGGAGGCCGTGACCATCACGTGGCGCAGGCTCGGGACGAGCACGGCGGTGCCGAGCCCGATGCGGTCGGTGCGCTCTGCGACACGGGCCATGGTGACCCAGACGTCGGCGTAGAGGGCCGGCGAGTCGTACAGCCACGCTCGGTCGTAGCCGAGCTCCTCGGCCAGCTTCGCCTGCTCGACCGAGGCGAGCGAGGGGACGATGCCGCACGAGATCTTCACCTGGGTCCTCCAATTGTTGCCGGGCAGGGCCAACCGGATGGCAGCCCCGGCAGACGATAGGTCTGATCGGCTCGGACCCGGCCGTCGAGGTCCCGCTCAGGAGGGCCGTTCGTCGGATACCTCGATTCGCTCGCCGACGGGCTGACCACCCCCCAGGCGGTCAAGGCGCCCTTGTCCGGCGACACGACCGTCTTCGTGCCCCGTGAGACGAGGTGGCCGGCCTTCTTCGCTGCCACCATCTCTCGTCCGTGGAAACAGCTCGGTTCGAAGACGAACCTGATGATCGTCAGCCGTTCAGGCCCATCGGCCACATGGCGTCTGGCTGAGTCGATCGACCTCTTCAGTCCGTCGGGCCCCGTCATCCTCTCTGCACCGGCCGTCGACGCGGACGGGTACGACGTCATCGACCAGCCGGCGCTGACCCCACCCGCTCGCTGGTTGGGTGATCTCGCCGCTTACTACGGGTCATGGAAGGACACCGGTCGTGCGCCGGGCAACGACCTGTTCTCCACCGGCCAGATGACCACCGGGAAGGGAAGAGAGCTGACCACCAACCACCAGGGCACCGTTCTCGATGATGGCGGCGTGACCGTCACGTACCGCTTCGCCGCGCCCTCGCTCGCGTCCCAGTGGGTGTTCGGGGCCCGCGGCGCCCCGATCTCGTGCGGGAGCGTCCTCGAGTACGCCACCTACCGCCCCGTCGCGGGTCTGCTCCATCAGTCGGCCGATCGGCAGGGCTCGGGTGCCACGATCGCACCGGGAAGCTGCTCGAGCATCGTGACGACGTTCGATTATCCGGTGTGCGTGTTCGAGGACTTCCAATCGGGTGCTTCCCTCGGGGTGATCGGGGACCCCGACGTCGTTTCGGCGAACGTCGGCTATCCGCCGAGCCGAGTCGCCGGCACCGTGACCATCGAGGGCGCCGGCGCCGATGATGCCAGCGAGATCACGCGCTCTCCTATCCGACCTCCGGTTGCCAGAGCAAGTGCTGACTCGTGTCGCCCGGTAGGTGGTCGAAACCTCTCCGATGGACGAAGTGCCACCTTCCTTCCGCTCGCCGCAGCCGGTCCTCGTAACGATTCGACCACACCGGCTGTAGCGGGAAGTCGTCGGTCCTCTGGAACACGGTGATGTAATAGCGGCAGACCGCCGTGCCGGCCCCTTCGTCGATCTCGACGATCGGATTGGTGACCACGTGCCGCGTATGAGGGGTGCCGTCGTCGGGGAATCGCCGGGTGGTCGCTTCGAAGTTGCGCTGGATCTCCTGCTTCCCATGGAGCTCCATGGTCACGACGTCTCCCGCGACCTTGACCTCGAAGACGATCGTGGCCTCTTCGAAGAGCTCGCCCACTCCCTCGAAGTCCCCGGCGTCGATCAGTTCCGGGTATCGGTAGATGAGGTTCAGGACCTCCCGGTAACTCGAGCAGGTCATCGGCTCTCCTCCGGGCCCCAGACGGTGACCGTTGGCTCGGGGACCCCTCATACGGTCTGAAGTCGGTGGGCCGAGCAAGGATACGTCTTCGCTCCCGTGAGATCCCCCAACAACCCCCGGAGTCGGGGGTCGGAGGGGCCGTGTGACAGGTGACGGAAGAGCGGGGCGATCGGAGGGAGACTGGGACGGTGGGCCGACCGGACGGGTCGAGCCATCTCCTGCGAGGACCGAGCGATGTCCGACTCGAAGGAACCGAAGATCAGGTTCATGGGCACCTTCCCCACCGCCGTCCCGAGCCCCACTGGGGGAAGGTCGGGAGCGCTCGAGGACACCGACCCGACCCTGGAGTCGGTTCCCCTCACCCTGGAGGGCCTGGACCCGTCGCTGCGCCACCATCTGTCCGCCTCTCAGCAGGCAAGGGCACGGGACCTGGCCCACCAGTCCGTGTGGCGCTCGATCTCGGCGGCCGCCCTGGCAGGTCTTGGTGCACTGGCGGGCACGGCTGCGCTGCTCGGGGCCCTGCTCGTGCGGATCCCGCTGGTGGTGGCGGCCGACATCCGCACCCTGGTCCTCGCCACGGCTGCCGCCGCCTTCGGTGTCGGGATCGGCCTCGGCGCCCTCGCGTACGTTCTCTGCCGCCTCGTCCATCCCCGGGCCATCACCCGGGGCCGCCGCCTGTGCGCTCCAGCCCTCGCCGTGCAGGTGCTGGTAGTGGCCCTGGGCGGCGAGCTCGGACTGACCCGTCCCTGGACGTTTCCGCCCACCCCGGTCAAGACCATGTCACCTCGAGCCACCGAGCTGGTGCTCATCAGCCACGGGCTGGCCCGCGGCATGATCGCCTACGAGCGCAACCAGCCGGTGGCCTACTTCCAGACCACGTCCGGAAAGTGGTTCCGCACGCCCGTCCCTGCCCAGGAGGAGAACCGGTTTCTCGCCGCCTTCGAACGCGCCGCCGCCCACGGCCCGGTCACTTCTCCGGCCACCCTCTCCGCCAGCTTCGGCACCGACCAGACCGACGCGCTGAGGACCATGGGCGAGGAGTTGGGTCTCTGCACCGCCGGGCTCGTCGTTGTGGCGTTGGTGCTCGCCGTCATCGAGCGCGCTCGCTGGTCGGCCGGGCCCTTCGAGCCGCCCATCAGTCAGCGCACGCTGCTCCTGGCTGCCCGCGCCTACCGCTTCCCCCGCTGATTCCCTGGGGAGGACGCAGCGGCACCGCCGTGCTCCTCACCGCGCAGCCGGCGGACACCGACGGCAGTCCGAGAGGGACGTGGTCCCAGTCCGGGCCCCCGGGAGGCGAAAGTATTGTCACGTAGAGGGGTCGCCATGACGTTCGCCGTCCCTGATGTGGCACGAGGCGCAAGAGACGTTCGCCGGGCGGGTGCCGGCGTTTCACTGCCGGACGTCCTGGCAGGGGGTCTGGCCGTCGCCGTCGGCGGAGCGAACGTGATCATGCAGCTCGCCCACCTTCCGATCGGGCGCGGCGTCGCGGAGAGCCGGGTGGAGAGAGGGCGGGTGGACGAGCACCCTCTCGAGCGCATCCGCACGACCTTCACCTACATCGCCGTGGCGGCAGCCGGATCCGACGAAGAGCGGCTCGCTCTGCGCAGGGAAGTGGACCGCGTCCACCGTCTCGTTCGGTCGACCCCTGCTGACGCGGTGCAGTACGACGCGTTCGACCCGGCGCAGCAACTCTGGGTGGCCGCCTGTCTGTACCGGGGGGTGGAGCTCGGCTACACACTGCTCTACGGCACGCCGGACGAGTCGACCGCGGAAGCGCTCTACCGAGAATGCAGTCGGTTCGGAACGACGCTCCAGGTCCCGGACGCGCTGTGGCCGCCGGACCGGGCGGCATTCGAGGAGTACTGGCGTCAAGGGCTCGAAGCCGTGGAGATGGACGACGTCACCCGCGCCTACCTTCGGGACTTCGCCAAGCTCGGGTTCCTGCCCTTGCCACTCCGCCACACCCTCGGCCCGCTTCAGCAATTCCTCACCACGGGGTTCCTTCCGGAGCCGTTCCGCAGCGAGCTCGGCCTTCCCTGGAGCAGCGGGCGCCAACTGGGGTTCGACGTGCTGATCCGAGCGGGTGCGTTGGCGATCCGGTGCCTCCCTTCCCCGCTCCGGCAGTTCCCCTTCAACTACCTCCTGTGGGACTTCCGGCGCAGGCGGGCCATCGGAGAGCCGGTGATCTGACGAGGACGGTCGGACCCGGGAGGGGTTGACACGCCGAGATTAGGTTCACCTAAGATATGAGTTAAGACGTTCCTAACCCGGGACTCGAGCTGCGGCTGACCCGGGACTCGAGCTGCAGGAAGCCCATGCTGGCCACATTCGTGATCTTCCTCCGTGAGGGCATCGAGGCGAGCATGATCATCGCGATCCTGCTGGCGGCCCTCGAGCGGATGGGCCAGCGCCGGCACTTCCGTGACGTCATCGTCGGGGTGGCAGCGGCCTTGGTGCTCGTCCTGGCCGGTGGGATGGCGGCGTACCTGACGATCCGGACCTACGCCGGCTCCCGGGTGCAGACGATCTTCGAGACGTGCACGTACCTGCTGGCGGCCGCCGTCCTCACGTACATGACCTTCTGGATGCGCAACCACGCGCCCCGGTTGTCGAGCGAGTTGCGACAGCGCACGCAGGAGGCCCTGGACGGAAGGGCCCGCTGGGGGATCCGGCTCCTCGCCTTCCAGGCGGTCGGCCGTGAGGGGCTCGAGACCATGGTGTTCACGCTCGCCATCGTTTTCGCCACCTCGACCCGCGGCGTCCTTCCCGGAGCGGGCGCCGGTCTTGCCGTCGCCATCGGGATCGCCTTCGCCGTATACCACTTCGGCAAGCGCATCAACGTGGCCCTCTTCTTCAAGGTCGTGGGTGCCCTCCTCATGGTGTTCGCTGCCGGCCTGCTGGTCGACGCCGTCGAGAACCTGCAACAGCTCGGCTGGCTCCCCCTGCTCACACACCCGATGTGGAACACCTCCCACGTGCTGAGCGAAGACAGCGCGCTGGGCGACGTCTTCCACAGCTTCTTCGGCTACGCCGCCCGGCCGACCATCGGGCAGGCGGTCGTGTACCTGGCCTACCTGACCGCGGCGCTGACCGCGTTCATCGTGGTGCCCTGGCGCCGGCACGCCGCCGTCCGTCGCACATCGGGAGCCGCAGCACCGCCGGTGCCGTCGGATCCCCCCCCACCTTCGTGGCCGCCCGACGCCGGCACGGTCACCTCCTGAGGGCACGGTCGCCAGCGGAAATCGGGGCACGCCGCGCGCGGCGGGAAGCTCGCCTTCGGTGACGCCAACGACGTCGGCTCACTGCCCGGTTCGGAGGTCACCCCGCCCCGCCCGGTGATGGCCCTCGTACCCAGCGCCGCCCAGAAGGGCTACTGGCTCATCGGCTCCGACGGCGGGGTCTGGTGGTGATGACCGACGGCACCTTCTCCGACACGACGCAGCCGGCGTGCCGGCTGGTGGCCGCCGGGACGACGGCGTGGCTCGGCGCCGGCACCCCCCGGGGTGGCTGCACCATGCAGACGATCGAGGAGTACACCGACGGGGGCACTTCGGCGATCTTCTTTCGCCCGGTCACCGGCTACCTGCCGCCCTCGGTGGTTGGTGACGCGGTCGACGGCCTGTGGACGATGCGCCCCGCCGTCCCCGGTGAGACCTGGGAACGGCAGGTCCTCTCCGTCGACCCCGAGACGGGAGCCGAGTCTGTGGCCGCCACCGTGCCTGGGGTGCCGATCCCACCCAGTCCGGAGAGCACCGGGCTCATCGAAGGACAGGAGGTGTTCTTCGACGGCTCGCTGTACCTGCTCGAGCCGCCGTTCAAGAAGGACGGCTACCTGGGGTACACGTCCATCGTCCGGATCCGTCCGGCACCGGTCGGCTCGCCGGGGTCACGCCGATCCACCGGTTGAGAATCGCATCCCCTGCTCGACAGCCCACGAGGGATCGTCTGAATCCCTCGTGTCGCGAGGACGGACTGCTTTCATCTGCACCGGCGGCCCGGCGTGACGCAGGCGTTTCCGACGTCACCCGCCGATGCCTTCCCAGCACCCTGGCACCGGTTCGAGGCCGTGCCGCACGCCCTTCGACGCTCTCGTGTCCTGCTCGTGTCTTGATGCGGAGCAGCGGGCGGTCCCTGACGAGTCGTCCCTCGTCAGACCACCGCGGTTGGGGTCGGTGGGCGAGGGGGGACTTGAACCCCCACATCCTTTCGGACACAGGAACCTGAATCCT